>JBKPEC010000174.1:0-22198 GCA_046728195.1 Actinomycetota bacterium | reverse complement strand
TGCGCTGCCGACCATAAAAGAGGGCGCGGCTTTGCCGCGCCCTCGTATCCCGCCCAATCTGCCCGCCGCTCGTGCTTCGCACGAGCGGCGGGCCGGAGGGGAAGCTCCGAGGACGACCTCCCCCTCCGGTTGAACCACGCTAAGGACCGTGGCGTCGGACGGGGTCTGAATCCGGCGCCGGACGAGCGCGGACCCGCCGCACACTGAGTATGACGAAACAACGTCGATTGACTGCAAAACCCGATGCGAAAGCGACATAACTTTGTTGCGCCGGGTTTTTCGGGTTGACATTTGCGCGGCGCGGAAGGACGTCATCTAGACTCGAGCCATGGCCAAGACACGGGTGGGGATCAACGGATTTGGACGGATCGGACGTAACTTCTTCCGCGCGCAGCTCGAGCGTGGAGGTGACTTCGAGATTGTGGCGATCAATGATCTCGGCGACGCGAAGACGATGGGGCACCTGTTGAAGTACGACTCCGTCCTCGGGCAGCTGAAGGAGGACGTCGAAATCGGCGACGGCGTCATCAAGGCCGGGAAGCATGAGCTTCAGGTCCTCTCGGAGCGCGATCCCGCAGCACTCCCCTGGGGAGATCTCGAGGTCGAGCTGGTGATCGAGTCAACCGGCTTCTTCACCGACCGGGAGGGCGCGCAGAAGCACCTCGATGCGGGCGCGAAGAAGGTCGTCATCTCCGCTCCGGCGACCGATCCCGACGTGACGATCGTGCTCGGCGTCAACGACGACACCTACGACCCCGAGCAGCACCACATCGTCTCGAACGCCTCATGTACGACGAACTGCGTCGCCCCCCTGGCCAAGGTGCTGCACGACAACTTCACCGTCGAGCGGGGATTCATGACCACGATCCACGCATACACGAACGACCAGCAGATCCTCGATCTCCCACACAAGGATCTACGCCGTGCCCGCGCGGCCGCCATCAACCTGATCCCGACCTCGACAGGTGCCGCACGCGCGATCGGGCTTGTCATGCCGGACCTCAAGGGAAAGGTGGACGGAATCTCGGTTCGCGCCCCCGTCCCGACCGGCTCGATCACCGACCTGGTCGTCCAGGTCGGCCGCGAGGTGACGATCGACGAGGTGAACTCGGCCTATCGCGCCGCGGCACAGAGTGGCAGGCTCGAGGGCATCCTTCGCTACGCCGACGACCCGCTCGTCTCGACCGACATTATCCATTCGCCATATTCGTGCATCGTTGACAGCCAGCTCACGATGGCGAACGGCAGTCACGTGAAGGTCTTCGGGTGGTACGACAACGAGTGGGGCTACAGCTGCAGGCTCGTGGACGTAGCGGCGAAGATCGCGGCCGACATTCCCGCCGCTGTCTCGGCCTAGGTGCGACGCCCGCGCTCGGTGCGCGACGCCGACATCGGCGAAACCCGCGTGCTCGTGCGCGCAGACCTGAACGTGCCACTCGAAAACGGACGCATCGCAGACGACACACGCGTCCGCGCTTCACTGCCGACCCTGCAGCTCGTCCTGGAGCGCAACGCGCGCGAGGTGACGGTTTGTTCTCACCTGGGGCGACCGAAGGGGCGCGATCCCGTGTTCTCGATGCAGCCCGTCGAGCATCGACTACGGGAACTCCTGCCCGACGACCGCCTGCGCGTGCTCGAGAACACGCGTTTCAACCCGGGCGAGACGAAGAACGATCCTGCGTTCGCGAAAGAGCTCGCGGACGATTACGACCTCTTCGTGCAAGACGCTTTTGGCTCCGTGCATCGTGCCCATGCGTCGACCGTGGGCGTCGCCGAGCTCCTGCCTGCCTACGCCGGGCTGCTGCTCGAGCGGGAGCTGGCTGAGCTCGGGAAGCTTCTCGGGGACGTCGAGCGGCCCTTCGTCCTGATCTCGGGAGGGGCGAAGGTGGAGGACAAGCTGGGCGTGCTCCAGAACCTCGGTGGGAAGGCTGATGTCGTGCTGATCGGAGGCAAGATGGCCGAGGAGATCCGAGCCGAGAATCCACTTCCCTTCGATGTGGTCCTGCCGAACGACGTCGTCGCAGCCCGCGAATTCGCAGAGAACGCGGAGACGAAGGTCGTTCCCTACGACGATGTTCCCGAGGGCTGGCTCGGGCTCGACATCGGCCCGCAAACGCGGATGCTGTTCGCGGACCACATCGCCCGGGCGCGGACGCTCTTCTGGAACGGCCCGATGGGCGTCTTCGAATGGCCGCGCTTCGCGGAAGGCACAAAGGCCGTGGCGCAGGCGGTCGCCTCGTCGCAGGCCTACTCCGTAGTGGGCGGTGCGGATTCTGCTCGCGCGTTGGCGGAGCTCGGATTGGCCGACGAGGTCTCCGGGCTGTCGACCGGTGGAGGCGCGGCGCTCGAGCTGCTCGAGGGCAAGGACCTGCCCGGCGTGGCTGTTATCCCGGAGGCTTGAGTGACGCTGATCGCCGCGAACTGGAAGATGTACAAGGGCCCTGCCGAGGCTGCGGAATTCTGTCTCGGCTTGCGCGAGCGCGAGCGGGAGCTGGGCTTTGTGAACGTCGTCGTCTGCCCGCCCTACGTCTCCCTTGCCGTCAGTGTCCAGCTCCTCGCCGGAACAGAAATCAGAGTGGCGGCCCAGAACGCGCACTGGGAACCGGAGGGCCCGTACACTGGTGAGATCTCACCGCCGATGCTGCGCGAGCTCGGGGTCTACGGCGTCATCGTCGGACATTCGGACCGGCGGCAGTACTTCGGGGAGACGGACGAGCTCGTCGGCAAGAGGGCCGTCGGCGCGCTCGCGGCCGGCCTCTTCGTCATCGCGTGCGTCGGCGAGACTGAGGCGGAGCGTGAACAGGGGAAGACGGAGGACGTCTTGCGTCGTCAGGTCTCGGTGCTCGAGCCCGACGACAACCTCGTCATCGCCTATGAGCCGGTCTGGGCGATCGGCACCGGCAAGACCGCCACTCCTGAGCTCGCGCAGGACGCGCACGCGTTCCTGAAGTCCCTCCTGAACCTCCCGGTCATCTACGGCGGCTCCGTCAAGCCGGACAACGCGGAGCCGCTCCTCTCGCAGCCCGACATCGACGGAGCGCTTGTCGGCGGCGCCTCCCTCGACCTCGATTCATTCACCGAGATTTGCCGGGCGGGCGCACGTATCCACTCGTAGCGCTCGTCATCCTCGACGGCTGGGGATGTGCGCCGCCGGGACCCGGCAACGCGATCGACCTTGCCGACACGCCTACGTTCGATCGCTTGTGGCACTCGTTTCCGCACACGACTCTCGACGCCTCCGGGCCCGCGGTCGGGCTGCCGCCGGGCCAGATGGGCAACAGCGAGGTCGGGCATCTCACCATCGGCGCAGGCCGCGTCCTGTTTCAGGATCTCATGCGGGTGAACAAGTCGATCGAGGACGGCTCGTTCTACGAGAACCCGGCTCTCGTCTCGGCCTTCGAGCGAGGCGAGCAGGTTCATTTGCTCGGACTCGTGTCGACCGGAGGCGTCCACTCGCATCTCGACCACCTGCGCGCGCTGTTGCGGTTCGCGCCGGAGAAGACGTGGATCCACGCCTTCACGGACGGCCGCGACGTCTCGCCCCATTCGGCGATACACGATCTCGCCGAGCTGCCGCTCGACCGGGTCTCGACCGTCTCAGGTCGCTACTACGCGATGGATCGCGACGGGCGTAGCGAGCGCACCCAGCGGGCCTTCGACGCCATCGTCCACGGGAAGGGCGAGTACGCAGCCGATCCGATCGAAGCCGTCCGGCGTAGCTACGAGCGAGGCGTGACAGATGAGTTCATCGAACCGGTCGCCGTCGAGGGGCGTCCCCGGCTGTGGCCGGGCCCGGATACGGCGATCTTCTTCAACTTCCGCCCCGACCGGGCACGACAACTCACCCTCTCGCTCATCGACGCACATGTCGATATCACCACCATGACGAGGTATCGGGCGGACCTCGAGGTGCCGGTTGCCTTTCCCGAGCAGGACGTCGCGGGAACGCTGGCCGAGGTGCTCGCCGAGCACCATGTCCACCAGCTGCATACCGCGGAAACCGAGAAATACGCCCACGTGACGTACTTCTTCAACGGAGGCCGGGAGGCCGACTGGCCCGGGGAGACGCGCATTCTGGTGCCGTCGCCGCGCGACGTGCCGAGCTACGACCACAAGCCGGAGATGTCCGCCGAGGAGGTGACCGACAGGTTCGTCGCCGAGATCGAGCGCGGGGACTACGGCTTTGCCGTCATCAACCTGGCAAATCCGGACATGGTTGGTCACACAGGATCGATCCCCGCGGCGGTGAAAGCAGTGGAGACGGTGGATGCCTGTCTCGCCCGAATCGTCGAAGCGGTCGACCGCAAGGGCGGGGTCTGCCTCGTGATGGCCGACCACGGAAATGCCGAGCAGATGCTCGAGGCAGACGGCCGGAGCCCGCATACCGCCCACACCACCAACCCCGTCCCGCTCGTCGTGACGGACACCCAGGTGAGCCTCACCGGCCCCGGGGAGCTCGCAGATTTGGCCCCCACAGTGCTGGGTTTCTTGGGTTTCACGCATCCTTTACAGATGACTGGAAGATCGCTAACGACCCCGGGCTGAGGCCGGGCTATACTCCGGAACCTTTTGTCACTTCAGCAACCTGATTTTGGCGTCCTGCGGAAGGCACAAAAAGGCGATGAGCGCGCCTTTTCCCTCATCGTCCGCGCCTATCAGGTCCCTGTGTACAACTACGTCCTGCGGCTCGTCGGAGACCGCTCGCAGGCTGAGGATCTGACCCAGGAGGTCTTCCTCCGGGTCTTCCAGGGCCTCCCGCGCTTCTCCCTGCGCTCGAAGTTCACGACCTGGCTGTTCCAGGTGACGAAGAACCGCGTGCTCGATGAGCTTCGCGCCTCCGAGCGGCGACCCCGCGCGGTGGTGGCGCTGGAGGACGTCCCTCCGCTCGAGGTGGTCGACGCACCGATGGAACGGCTCGAGGCGATCGACGCGGTCTGGCGCGCGGTCGAAGGGCTGAACGTCGACCTGAAGATGGCGCTCCTCCTGCGCGACGTCGTCGGCCTGTCGTATACGGAGATCGCCGACTCCCTCGAGATCACCCTCGCCACTGTCAAGTGGCGCATCTACAAGGCGCGAGAAGATGTCCAGCTCGCGCTTGCCCGCGAGGGCATCACGTTCGGCGAGGACGAGGAAGCGCCCGCCGAGCTCGTCGGCCACAACTAGCGCTCGTGCGCTCGTAGCCAGGTGCTCAGATTCCGCGCCTCGTCCGCGGGCGTAGCGCCGCGCGCGGGAGCCGAGATCGCGGGAGCCGGAGGCGGTGGGGAAGGGCTTTCATTGCTACGGATGACGGCGACAACCACCGCGGCGATCGCGAGCGCGAGGACAACGACGGCCGCCGAAAACCATCGGCGTTTGCCGGTGCGGATCCGGTAGCTCCCTAGCGCGCTGGTCGAAGCCTCTTCGGTCGCGCCGGCCAGCTCTTGCGCGAATTCCGCCGCGGACACCGGTCGGAACTGCGGCTCGCGCGCAAGGGAACGCATCACTGCCGCTTCGAGCCATGTCGGAATCGACGGCTCCAGGTCGCGGGGCGGGGTGATCACGGCGTCACCCTGTAGCTCGCCGAGCTCCGCGAGCGACTGGAACTGGTAGGGAGCGCGGCCCGTCAGCAGCTCGTACAGCACAGCACCGAGCGAGTAGATGTCCGCAGCCGGTCCTACCGTCTTCCCGGCCGCCTGCTCCGGCGAAAGATATGCCGCGGTCCCGAGGATCGTCCCCTGCTTCGTCAGCTGCGTCGCATCCGCGGCACGGGCGATCCCGAAGTCGGCGATCTTCAGGACCCCGTCCTCGCGTAGCAGGAGGTTGGCCGGCTTCACGTCGCGGTGGACGAGCCCCGCGCCGTGCGCGTGCTGCAAGCCGGCACAGGCCTGCCGGACGAGGTCGACCGCCTCCTGGTGGGGCAGCTTCCCCGATTCGGCGAGCGTCGAGCCCGGTACGTGCTCCATCACGATGAACAGGCGCGCGCCGGCCGCGTTGGCGTCGTAGACACGAACGACATTGGGGTGCCCGAGCCGGCTTGCAAGCTTCGCCTCCCGGAGGAAGCGCGTGCGAACGCCTTCCTCCGCGCTGAGCTCTTCGGACAGGATCTTGATGGCTACGAAGCGCTGCAGCTCCTCGTCGCGTGCGAGGTAGACGACTGCCATCGCTCCCTCGCCGAGCGTGCGCTCGATTCGATACCGGCCGTCGGCAACGGTCTCGCTCAATCGTTGCCCTCGTGCTTGTGCTCACCCTTCCCCTTCCCTTTGCCCTTACCCTTCGCGTCCTGGTCGGGCGGCACGGGTGAAGGCACGCAACGGATCCGGCTCACGAGATCTGTCACCGTGCTTGCCAGCGGCTCCTGAAACGCCGCGGGAACGCGTCGCGCATTGATCGCGGCAATCGTCCGCGCCTGCAGGACGCGCACGAGGCTCGACGCGCGACACGAGTCCTGCGCGTCGAGCGCCCGCGCGAGCTCGTCGCTCTGCGACGCCAGCTCGTCGGCGAGCACACGCGGCAGGCGGGGAGGCGGCGGCGCGGCACGGTGCGCGTTGTCGTTCCCGCAGCCGGCGAGGCCGAGCGCGGCGACCGCGGCCGCGATCGCAGTCCTCCGTACTTTCACGCGCTCACTCACCACGTTCGAGCCGGGAGGCGAGCGTTTCGGGGAGGCCCCGGGCTCGCATCTCGTCCTGTGTCCGTCGAACCGGATACGGAACGCGGTGAAAGACGGCGCGGCTCCGGCCCAGGTCGAGCAGCAACCACGCCGCCCGTGGGTCGCCGTCCCGCGGCTGTCCGACGGAACCGGGATTGAGGAGCCAGCGTCCCTCGAGCTCGACCTCGGTCCCTCTGGGCGCGAGCCCGCCCACGATCTCACCGCCGTCGTGGGCGATGGCGAGTGCGACATGACTGTGACCGACGAGGACGAGCGGCGCCTTCGCAAGCTCCAGCGTCGCACGGGCGGCCTCCTCGGTCAGGACGTACTCCCAGACCGGATCCCGCGCGCTCGCATGGAAGAGATCGACGCCGTGCAGGTGGCCGAGGGGCTCGAGCCGCTCGAGGAAGTCGTGGGCCTCGGCCGTCAGAACGTCGGCTGTCCAGCGTGCCGCCGCGGCGGCTTCGTCGTTGAAGTCGCCGACATTGAGCTCCCCGAGCACCACGAGGTCGTGATTGCCCACCAGGCTGTGCTCGCTTCGCTCCTGGACCGCGTCGCAGCATTCGTTCGGGCGCGGTCCGTAACCGACCGTGTCCCCGAGACACCAGATCGCGTCGACGCCGTCCGCGTCAACATCACGCAGCACCGCCTGGAGCGCGTGGTAGTTAGCGTGAACGTCGGAGATGACCGCGACCCGCATCGGCAGAGTCGCGACCTTAGCCGTCGCAGGCGTGGTCTGGGCGCTTGCCGCCGCGTTCCTCTGGCGGACGAAGGTCCCGGCCGACCTGCGTCTCCCCTCGCTCGACCCGACGTCCGTTTTTGGCGTGAAGGCGGCGCGCGCAGGCGTGCGCTACGAGCGGTTCTTCGACTACGTCTGGCTGCTCGGAACGGTGGCGGAAATCGTGACTCTCGTGGTACTCGTGCGGCGCGGGCCTCGACTCGCCCGCTCGCTCGGGCTCGGGCCGGTCAACGCCGGGATCATCACGGGCGTCGTCGCCATCACGGTCCTCTGGGCCGTCTCGCTCCCGTTCGACCTCGCAGCAGCCTGGTGGTCCCGCCGACACGGCATCTCGAAGGACAGCTGGAGCTCGATCGTCTTCTCACCCTGGGAGGGGCTGCTCGGCCGGACGGCTGCGACGGTGATCGTGCTTGCACTCCTCCTCCTGCTCGCGCGCCGCTTTGCGCGTTCGTGGTGGATTCCCGCCTCGGCGGTCATCTTCGCGCTGGCCCTTCTGCTCCAGTTCCTGCTGCCCTACGCGAATCGAATCGGGACGCATCCCGTTCGCTCTCCGACCCTCCGGGCAGCGATCGACCGGCTGGAGGCTCGCGAGCACGCCGGCGACGCGACGGTGCGCGTCGAGCCGGTGCGTGAGACCACGACCGCCGCGAACGCGTACGCAGTCGGGATCGGTCCGAGCCGCACCGTGTTTCTCTGGGACACGCTCCTCGACGGACGGTTCACGAAGCGGCAGGTGCAGTTCGTCACCGGCCACGAGCTCGCACACCTCGCCCGCCGGCACATCTGGAAGGGCCTCGCCTGGGGCGTTCTCTTCGGCGTGCCCATCCTGGCCGCCGTCGCCTTCGCCACCGGCCGCCGCGGCGGTCTGCGAAATCCGGCCACCGTGCCGCTCGCGCTGCTGACGATCGTAGTGCTCCAGCTCGCGCTCAGTCCGCTCGAGAACGCGGTCACGCGGCGCTACGAGGCGGAGGCTGACTGGATCGGACTGAACGGCACGCGCGATCCCGAGGCCGCGCGCGGTCTGTTCAAGGGGTTCGTCACCACCGATCTGCAGGATCCCGAGCCCCCGGGCTGGGTCCACGTCTTCCTCGACGACCACCCGACGCCGCTCCACCGCGTCGAGCAGGCCGACGCCTGGGCGTCGCTACACCGCTAGCCCTCTAGTTGTCGGTGCGCGGCGGTGCCTCGGGCAGGTTGCGGATGCCCTCCTGGGTGGACCATTTGGAGAAGGAATCCTGCATCGCCGACAGCAGCTCCTGGAAGAACTGGGACGACATGTTCACGCGCGACACCACGACTCCCGGGACGTCGCCCTCCTCGATCTCATGGTCGATGCGCGCGAACGTGAGGGTGAACTCGTAGGGCGAAAACGTGACGTTCGCGAAGTTCGCGTAGACGCCGGCCATCTGCTCGGGGTCGAGATGGATGTTGAGCTGACGCTCCTGAGACTCGTCGTCCACGGCCCAACGATACTACGGAGGTGGAGCACACCTTCAGCTTTCGTCGTTTCGCCTATGCGGTGCTGGCAATGCTCATCGTCCTGGCCATCGGGACGGTCGGGTTCCACTGGGCGATCGACGAGTCGTGGATGCAATCCGTCTACCGCTCGGTCGTCTCGAGCACGCTCACGGGGCTCGACACGGTTCCGAAAAACGACTCCGCTCGTGCCATCACGATCTTTCTCGTCCTGGCGGGCATCAGTATCTTTGCCTACATCGGTTCGCTGGTCGTCGAGGCGATCGCGCGCGGCGTGTTCGGCGGGCACTGGGCGGAGCGAAGGAGGCGAAAGGCGATCGAGGAGTTGCGAGAGCACTACATCATCTGCGGCTTCGGCCGGGTCGGCCGGCGCGTGGCGGAGGAGCTCAGGCACGAAGGGGCACCCTTCGTGGTCCTCGATTACAGCCAGGAGGCAAAGGAAGTCGCCGAGGAGGAGCAGGTGCTGTTCATCGAGGGAAACGGCACCGACGACGACGATCTGCAGGGCGCGGGCCTCGAGCGCGCGCGCGGGCTCGTCGCAGCTTCGGACGACGACGCGGACAACCTCTACATCGCCCTGTCCGCGCGAGCCGTGAATCCCGGCCTGCTCATCGTCGCGCGCGCGTCGAACGAGGACGCGGCGCGGAAGCTGCGCCTCGCGGGCGCAGATCGGATCGTGCAGCCGTACCAGGCGGCGGGGCGAGTGATGGCGAACTACCTCCTGCGCCCGCAGGTGACGGCGTTCGTCGACGTCGTGACCACCGCGGCCGGCACCGACCTCCGCTTCGAGGAGATCGAGGTCACCGAGCAGTCTGGGCAGGGCGCCAGGACGATCCGCGAGCTGGACATCCGCAACCGGACCGGTGCGCTCATCGTCGCGCTCCGCAAGCGAGACGGCACGTTCGACACCACGCCCACCCCCGACGCGATGCTCGAGGTGAGCGACGTGCTGATCGCAGCCGGCACCGAAGAGGAGCTACGGGCCCTCGAGGAGCTCTTCGCTCCGCGCGAGACTGTTGCCCGCTAGCGCGCTAGTCCGTCTCGAGGCGCGGCTGTCCGACCTTGCGGGGGCGCCTGTTGCGCTCGAACGACCGAGCGACCCCGCCCACGGGGACTACGCCACCAACGTCGCCTTGCAGACCGCGCCTCAGCAGCGGCGTCCGCCGAGGGAGCTCGCGGCCGAGCTGGCCGAGCGAGCCGGTGCGCTCGAGGAGATCGAACGTGCGGAGGTCGCAGGCCCGGGCTTCGTGAATCTCTGGGTCACGGCGGCGTGGCTGGCCGAAGCTCTTGCCGAGATCGGCGGGGACTACGGCGCCGGTACGCCGGAACGGCGTCGAAGAATCCAGGTCGAGCTGATCTCGGCGAACCCGGCCGGACCGCTCACCGTCGGGTCTGCCCGCAACGGCGCGTACGGCGACGCGGTCGCCAGGCTCCTCTCGTACGCCGGCCACGACGTCGAGCGCGAGTACTACTTCAACGACGCCGGCCGGCAGGTGGAGCTCTTTCGCGCGTCCGTCGAGGCGCGCCGGCGCGGGAAGGAGCCGCCCGAGGGCGGCTACCAGGGCGACTACATCAACGAGCTCGCCGCCCTCGACGTCGATCCCGTCGAATACATGCTCGAGGAGATCCGCAAGGAGATCGCGCAGTTCCGGATCGAGATCGACAGCTGGCGGCACCAGGGCGAGATCGAGAAAGAGGTCCCGGAGGTGTTACCGACGCTCGACACCTACGAGGCGGAAGGAACGATCTGGGCGCGCACGAGTGCGTACGGCGACGACAAGGACCGGCCTCTGATTCGCTCCGACGACGGTTCGTATCTCTACTTCGCCGCCGACGTCGCCTACGTCCGCGACAAGCTCGACCGCGGCTTTGACCCTGCCATCTACGTCCTGGGCGCCGACCACCACGGCTACATCGGACGGCTCAAGGCCGCCGCCGCAATGCTCGGCTATGACCCCGATCGCATCGAGGTCTTGATCTACCAGCTCGTCCACATCGTGGAAGGCGGCCAGACGAAGAAGATCTCGAAGCGGCGTGGCGACGTCGTCTTCCTTCACGAGCTGATCGACAAGATCGGCGTCGATGCGACGCGCTGGTATCTCGTGTCGCGGGGCCACGACCAGCCGATCGACATCGACGTCGACCTTGCCGCCGAGCGCACGCAGAAGAATCCCGTGTACTACGTGCAGTACGCGCACGCGCGCATCGCCGGGATCCTCCGCAATGCCGAGAGCGAGCGCGGCGGCGCGCCGGCCGAGCTCGAGAAGGAGGAGCGCGACCTGATCAAGCGGCTGCTGGAGTTCCCAGTCGTTGCGGCGGAGGCGGCAGAGCGCCGCGCACCGCATGCGATCCCGATCTACGCCATCCGCGTCGCGGACGACTTCCACCGCTTCTACCACGAGCATCGAGTGGTGGGCTCCGAAACCGAGGGATTCCGGCTGGGCCTGGTGCGTGGGACGCAGGACGTCATCGCACGCGCGCTCGACCTGATCGGAGTCGAGGCGCCCGAACGGATGTAGGGTCCCGACCGTGGAGATGCGGCCGGATCGGAACCTGGCCCTCGAAATGGTGCGCGTGACCGAGGCAGCGGCGCTCGGCGCCGCCCGGTGGATAGGCCGCGGCGACAAGGAAAGCGCCGACCAGGCCGCCGTCGACGCGATGCGCCTGATGCTCGATACGGTCTCGATGGACGGCGTCGTCGTCATCGGCGAGGGGGAGAAAGACGAGGCGCCGATGCTCTTCAACGGCGAAGAAGTTGGCAGCGGCCAGGGGCCGCAGGTCGACGTCGCGGTCGACCCGCTCGAAGGGACGCGTCTGACGGCGCTCGGCCAGCCCAACGCGATCGCAGTGATCGCGGTCGCTGAGCGCGGCACCATGTTCTTCCCCGGCGTGGCCGTCTACATGGACAAGATCGCCTGCGGCCCCGAGGCGGTGGACGCGATCGACATCAATGCCTCACCGACGGAGAACGTTCAGGCGGTCGCCGACGCAAAGGGCGTCGAGCCGACCGACATCTCCGTCGTCGTCCTCGAGCGCGATCGTCACGAGCGCTTGATCGCCGAACTCCGCGAGGCAGGCGCGAAGGTCAACCTCATCCGCGACGGAGACGTTGCCCCCGCGATCGCAGCCGCGCGCGGCGGGACCGGGGTGGACCTGCTGATGGGAATCGGAGGAACACCGGAAGGCGTGATCTCTGCCGCGGCGATCAAGTGTCTCGGCGGAGCCCTGCAGGGCCGGCTCTGGCCCCGGGACGAGCACGAGCGCCGGCAGCTTGAGGAAGCTGGCTTCGAGTCCCAGAGGGTGCTCACTACGGACGATCTGGTCGCGGGGGAGGACGTGTTCGTCGCGGCGACGGGAGTCACGAGCGGTGCGCTCCTGCGCGGTGTCCAATACACCGCCAACGGAGCGACCACCGACTCGGTCGTGATGCGTTCCCGCAGCGGGACGGTTCGCCGGATCGAGGCGCAGCATCGCTTCGCGAAAGTCGCGAGACTCGTCGGCTCGGGCGTCTGACCCGAGCCTTGACGTCTTAGGCAGTAACCGCTTCGCGCTCCATCTCGGGCGCGTACAGACCCGTCTGCGCCGCGCTGTTCATCTTTGCGCGGTCCGAGGCGTCGCTTGCGATGCCGACGAGAGGACACCCTGGCTTTGCCAGGGTGTCCGTCTTCGGTGTTGACGTAAGCCTTGCGCGGACCTACGCCGTGACAGCTTCGCGCTCCATCTCGGGCGCGTACAGACCCGTCTGCGCCGCGCTGTTCATCTTTGCGCGGTGGTAGAACGCGCGCTGCGCTGCCTCGACGTTCTCCTCCTTGCCGCCCCAGGCCTTGAGCGCGGCGGCCTGCAGCGCCCGCCCGTAGGAGAAGGACAGCGTCCACGGGTGCGGGCCGATCACGTTCATCGCGTTCAGCCTGCGCGTCGCCTCCCCCTCGCTCTGGCCGCCCGAGAGAAACACGATGCCCGGCACGGCTGCCGGCACGTGGCGGCGGAAGCAGTGCAAGGTCTCGTGGGCGATCTCCTCGTCCGAGACTTGCTCGGCCGAGTCGTAGCCCGGCAACACCATGTTCGGCTTGAGCAGGATCCCCTCCGGGTGGACGCGCTGGTCTCGCAGCTCGGTGAAGACGGCGTGGAGGGTACGGGACGTCTCGTGGAAGCTGCGCTCGATCGTGTGGTCGCCGTCCATCAGCACTTCCGGCTCCACAATCGGGACCAGGCCCGCCTCCTGGACGAGCGCGGCGTATCGCGCAAGCGCATGTGCGTTGACCCAGATCGCGTACTCGCTCGGGATCCCGTTACCGATCGTTATGACGGCACGCCACTTCGCGAAGCGCGCTCCGAGCTCGCGGTACTCGGCGAGTCGCTCGCGCAGGCCGTCGAGCCCCTCCGTGACCGTCTCGCCCTCGGCGAGCGCGAGCGGCTTGGCGCCCGTGTCGACCTTGATTCCGGGAATGATCCCCTTCGACGCCAGGAGGTTGGGGAACGGAGTGCCGTCGGCGGTCTTCTGACGAATCGTCTCGTCGTAGAGGATCACGCCGCCGATGTACTCCTCGACTCCTTCGGTGGTGAAGAGCAAGTCGCGGTAGGCGCGGCGCGTTTCCTCGGTCGACTCGACGCCGATCGAGTCGAATCGCTTCTTGATCGTCCCGGTGCTCTCGTCCGCCGCGAGGATTCCCGTGCCGTCGGCGACGATCGCGCGGGCGATCTGTTCAAGCTCCTGCAGAGCCATCTGGAGTCCTCCTTCGTCTTTGTTTCAGGGGAAGTATCCCCTAAGCTTTCGGCCTTGGAGGGACGACGCTGCGGCGGTTCGTCCCTCCTTCTCGTTTAGCCGGGGCGGAAGGCGGGGACCTTGGTGCTCGCTCCGAGCGTAAGTACGATTTCGATAGCGCATGTTTCGCCGTCTGGCCCTGACCGTGCTCGTTGTCGCAGCGCTCGCTCCGGCTCTGCGTGGAGACGCGGCGGCCCCGATCCTGGTGCAGCCGGGCGTCACGATCGCGGGCGTCCCGGTCGGTGGGATGTCCAACCAGCAGGCGCAGGCGGCGCTCCGACCGGCGTTCGCCCGGCCGATCCGGCTCGTCTACGGCGAGCGGAGCTGGCGGCTTCGGCCGACGCGCTTCGGAGCGAAGGTCGCCATCGCCGAAGGAGTGAGCCGCGCACTCGAAGCTCCTGAGAATGCGGCCGTCTCGCTCGTGCCGCAGGTCGACCTCGAGAGCGTGCGGAGCTTCGTCACAACGTTGGATGCCCGCATCTCGTATCCGGCGCAGGACGCGCAGCTGAGCGGGCTCGTGCACCTCGTGCCGCAGTTCACGCCCGACAAGCCCGGGGTGCAGCTCTTGCGCGCGGTGACGACGCAGCGGATCCTGCGAGCGCTGCGCACCCCGTCCATACGGCGTGTCCGCGTGGCGGTCAGGACCGTTCTTCCGGAGCGGACGCTCGCGCACTTCGGTCCGGTCGTGGTGATCCGGCGTGGCGTGAACGAGCTCCGCTACTACCTGGGCACGAGGCTCGTCCGCACGTTCGGCGTGGCGACCGGGCAGGCTGTCTATCCGACGCCGACCGGGACCTTCAGCATCGTCGACATGCAGTTGAACCCCTGGTGGATCCCTCCGAACTCGGCCTGGGCGAAGGGCGAGAAGCCGATCCCGCCTGGGCCCGGCAATCCGCTGGGAACCCGCTGGATGGGACTGTCGGCACCGGGCGTCGGCATCCACGGCACTCCTGATGACGCGTCGATCGGCTACTCCGCCTCGCACGGGTGCATCCGCATGCACATCCCCGACGCGGAGTGGCTCTTCCATCACGTCGACCTCGGCACGCCGGTCGTCATCACGGACGCCTAAGGTGCAGCCGCGCGGGGTAGCTGCCGTTCCGCTGTGTTCCGGCGCGTCCTGTTAGACGAGCCGTTAGACAGCGGCAACGCCGAGCGGATCGAACCGATAAGCGGCCTCGGATACGCGCTCGGTCATCAGATGCCCATAGACGTTGAGCGTCATGGTCGCGTCTTTATGGCCGGCGATCGCCTGAAGGAGCTTGATGTCGGCGCCCTGCGCGATGAGCTCCGTCACTGCGTAATGCCTCAGATCGTGCCAGCGAAAGGCACCGACCCAACTCCGCTTGCCGCTCTCCTCGTCCGTCACCCATTCGCCGAGCCCCGCCTTCTGCTGGGCCTTCATGAACTCGCGGCGGACGAAATTGCCCGGGTCGACCGGACTGCCGACGATGCTGCCGAAGACGAAATCTTCGTCGCGTAAGAACTGCCGCCGGACACGCCGCTCGAGGAGGGGTCCTGGGATCGACTTGAAAAGCGGGACGTGCCGGTCCCCGGCCTCGATTTTCGTCTCGTCGGATGAAGCGTCCTGGACGCTGGCGAATTGTCCCGATGTGAACGTCGCGAAGAGTCTTTGGACGGCGATCCAGGGCGATCCTGTCTTCATGCGCCGCGTCAACGGCTGGCTCGCCGTGTTCTGGGTGGCGATGATTCCGATCTCCTATGAATTGGGCTGGCTTAAGAGCGTCGCGTTTGTGTCGGCGCTCTCCCTGTGGGCGCTCGTCTCAGGGCATTGGTCTGCATGGCAGGCGGCCCGCGTCGAAGTCGAACAACACGAGGAACTGGCCGCGCAAGAGGAGCACCCGGTTGAAGAACGTGTCGTGGACAAGATGGTCGAGCGCACAGACGTGGAGCGGGCTGACACCGAAGATGACCCGTAGACTCCTCCGTACTCTTGATTCGAGCTCAATCTGCTCGACGCGGAGCAGCCCGGTCCATTGCGGCTCATTGCCGAGAATCTCGTCGAGTCGGCAAAAGGACCGCTGGAGCCGGTCTGCTTATCCGGCTAGTCGAACGCGCGCTCAGCGCACTCCGGACAGTAGAAGACGAGCTCGTCGTCGGTGTCGAAGTAGGCTCGCCAACGTTCGTCGTCGTCGTTGGGAACGGTCGCCGCATCCCGCGCACATGAGGGCGACCTGCTCGGCACTCATTGGCCGGAGTCTCTAGGCGAGGAGCCCGAGCGGCCTGCACCGTCGGGAGGAAGCTGCGCCGCCAGCCCCCTTGGGGCCGAGCACTCGGGCTCTGCCAGATGAGACGCAGGCCGACTCGAAGCCTTGCGCTCCGCTCGGCCCGTCACTACCGATGGGTGAAGCAGGCGTTTCAGCGCTTCGACTCCGGTGTTTCGTTCGCCATGTCGAAGCTCCGCCAGAGCGGCGGCGGCGAGCGCGACCTCGGTGAGCGGCGGCAGCCGCTCCTCGATGAATCGCTCGAGCCAGCGCAGCGCTGCTCGCTCGTAGCGCCGAGGGTCGGCGTTCGCGAGCAGCTCGCACAGCAGGAGCGCATCGGCGAGCGATAGTCCGCCCATCTCTCGTGCGGCCAGCTCGGCGGCGAGATTCGGCCTGACAATCATCAATCCGAAATGGCTGACCGAACGAGACGAGGTCAGCATCTCGCTACCGGTGTTTGTCCAGGACCTCGGCCCAGGCGTTCGCCTAAGCAGACAACACGCCGAGGCAGCACCCAGGTAGGCACCGCGTGCGCATTCGCGGGATACCTGACACACCTGACCCGCTTAGCCATGCGGGAACCGCGTAGCTGCGAACGTGAGGAAGGCCCATACGGGATTCGAACCCGTGCCGCCGCCGTGAGAGGGCGGTGTCCTAGGCCACTAGACGAATGGGCCGAAACGAGGGGCTCAGTCTAGCGATGGCCAGGATCAGTCGCACCATGCTGGGACGCAGAAGACCGCGGCTAGCGCGGCTACAATGGCGAACCCGTTGCGGGGTCGTCTAATGGTAGGACGCCTGACTCTGGATCAGGTAGTCAAGGTTCGAGTCCTTGCCCCGCAGCCTCGTGAACCCGGTTTCGTTTCTGCCGGGAAAGGTGGACACTTCCACCGCCGATTCGTCGCCCCCGTCCTCCTCATCGTCTGCGTTGCGGGCTGCAACTCAGTCAAGCGACCGTACGACACTCCTCGAGCCCGCGTCGATGGAGAACAGGCGGTTGCGCTCTTCCGTCGCGAATTGGAACGCCGGACGCCTGGGAGAACGTTTGCGAAGGCGGCGAAGGTCGCGACGCAGACGCCGTCAGGAGATACGTCTGGCTCGTTCGTTTGACTCGCGGAGACGGCTCCGGGGCGGTCTGCGGATACGTCTGGCGTGGAGAAGAGGCGGGCCGTGCCGACGGAACGGTGATACGAATCCGGTTCGATCACAATCGCGGTCATTGGAACGACTAGCAATCACCACCGTTGAAGGCCGGTCGCTGACGGTCTACGACGCCGGCGATCCGGACGGCCGCCCGATCCTCTTCCACCACGGGACCCCCTCCTCCGGCAAGCCCTTCGCTCCGCACATCGGCTTCGCACAGGAACGCGGTATCCGCCTCGTCTCGTACGACCGCGCGGGCTACGGCGACTCGTCGCGACACCCGGGGCGAGCCGTCGTCGACGTGGTCCACGACATCCAATCGATCGCGGACGCACTAGGCCTGGAGCGCTTCGCAACCTGGGGCCTCTCCGGAGGTGGCCCCCACGCTCTTGCGACCGCCGCCGGGCTGCGCGGCCGCGTCGTCGCCGTGGCTGCGGCTGCGTCGGTCGCGCCGCCGGACCGCCCGGGCTTCGAGCTCACCGACGGCATGGGCGAGGGAAACATCGTCGAGTTCGGCCTGGCGCGGCAAGGCGAGGACGCGCTACGACCCTTCCTCGAGAGAGAGACGGCAGGACTGGACGAGCTCGATGTTCCGGGCCTGATCGACAGCATGCGCACCGTTCTCTCTGATCTAGACGCGGCGGCGCTCGAGCACGAACTGGGCGAGTACATGGTGGACGGCTTCCACGTCAGTTTGGCGCGAGGGGTCGACGGGTGGCTCGACGACGACCTTGCCTTTGTCGAGCCGTGGGGCTTCGAGCTCGAAACGATCACCCAGCCCGTTCTCGTGATCCAGGGACGGCAGGACCTGATGGTCCCGTGGGGTCACGGCGAGTGGCTCGCGGAGACGATTCCCTCGGCCGAGGCGTGGTTCCGCGAGGACGAGGGCCACCTGACGCTGTTCTCGCGCGTGGCCCCGTCGATCAACGACTGGCTGCTCGCCCGTTTCTAACGGAACGGCCGGGCTCGAGGGAGAGCCCGGCCCTCCGGTCGCAGGTGAGTTACGGGGTCGAAGGAACGAGGGTTGCCGGGAGCGCGAGATCCGGATCGCCCTGCAAGTCCGCAAAGTCGCTTGCGGTCATGTCAGGGACTGTGCCCGTGGCGTCGCCCTCGGCGGCGTCTTCCACAGCCGAGTCGGCCCATGAAGCTTCAGCCCAGGAGGCGTCAGCCCACGAGGCATCCGCCCAGGAAGCCGCCGCCCACGAAGCCGCCGCCCACGACGCCGCGCTCCAGGACGCGGCTGCCCACGAGGCGTCCGCCCAGGAAGCCGCCGCCCACGATGCGTTGGCCGTGACCGTCGCTGCCCAGCTGGCCGAGTCGAAGGCGAGGCTTCCGGTTCCGGACGAGACGAGGAACGTGTTCAAGGCCAGGTTCGGATTGGGCGGCGTGTTCTTCAGATCTCCTGCCTTGCCGGCGTTGAGCTGACCGACACCCACCGACCCTGCCGCCGCCTGAGGGGCCGGCTTGGCCGTCAGCATGAGCGCGCCCTTGACCTGATCCGGCGTCCAGTCGGGATGCCGCCCGAAGAGCTGGGCCGCGACGCCCGCGACAACCGGAGCTGCGAACGACGTGCCCGAGAGCTGCAAGTAACCCGCCGCCACAACGTTGCCCGGCTTCTCCGCGACGAGCGTCGCATTCTGCGGGACCGGGCCGATCATGTAGCGACCTGGAGCACCCAGCTCGGGCTTCGCGAAGCCGTCTTCAGTGCGACCGTATGCCGACCACGGGGCATTGGAGTCGTCGCCGACGGCCACTTTGCTGCCGATGTCGACAGCCCCGACCGTCATGACGAACGGGTCGTTACCGGGCGCGTACCAGACACCGCTCGGGCCAGACGCACTGCCGTAGTTACCTGCAGCGGCCACTACGAAGATGCCGTTGAACCAGAGTCTCTCCACCGCCTGATCGAGCGGATCGTTGTAGAAGTGATTCCGGGCGCCCGAGTGGAGCGAGAAGTTCGCGACGCGGATGTTGTACTTGCCCTTGTTGTCGAGGATGTAGCCGCACGCCGCGATCACGTCACTCGTGCGGGCGGTGCCGGTGTCGTCCATCACGTCGATGGAGAGGATCCCGGCGTTCGGCGCCGCGCCTGCGTAGCCGTCCGCGGACCCGGCCGCGATGCCGGCCACGAACGTTCCGTGGCCACGACCGTCTCCGGGCGAGTTCGTGGTCGTCCCCGTGGTCATCGTGACTTTCCCGACCACGCGAGAGCCGTTGCTGAAATCTGCACGGTTGGCGTCGATGCCGGAGTCGACGATTGCAATCGTCGGACCCTGAGGAGTCGTGCTCGTCGTCGAGCTCCAGAGCTTGGCCACGCCGCTCTCGTAGGGCCACATCTGGTTAGAGCTGGGGGCCCCGTCCAGGTGAACGGAAGCGTCGGGGGTGATGGTCAGCCCCGGCTGCTTCGCCAGCGAGGCCAACTTCCCGGCAGTGATGTCGACGGCAATCGCGCCGATCAGGCTCAGGCGCCGGCGCACGTCGGCACCGAGGCCGACGATCTTCGCGTCCGCGTCGCTCGCGCCGGCTGCGCTCTGAATGATGACGTGCAGCTTGCGTCCCGGATCCAGCGCCGCCTTGTCGAGCAGCCCGGGAGCGACGTAGGTCTCATCGCCAATGCCCGGGCGACCGCCCTTGGCGCCGGCCGCAAGTGGGAGGGCGAGCGTGATGAGTGCTAGCGCAGTGAGCGCGAGACCGCGGCCTCCGCGTCCCCAGAGGGCGTTGCCGCGCTTTCCCGACCCGGAGCCCCAGAGCGCATTCGTGCGAACGCCGTTCCTAAAACCGCCTGTCTTTCGCATGCCCAGTGAACTCCTTTGTCCCGCCACGAACGCGGGGGCCGCAGTTGCCGCAACTCGGAGGGACTGAAGCCTCCGAAACCGCTAGCACCGTAGGACGGCGCGAGTGGGGCTACCTCCCTCATCAGAGGTAGACGCCGATGAATCACTCGTTTGAGGTATCGGCGCTTAGTTCAGCGTCACGCGGCGGCGCACCGTGCCGGCGCGAGGATGGCGCGCCTCGATCCCGATCTCGGTGTTCGAAGGGGCTTCGACGACCCATTCGAGTTTGGCGAGATCAGTTGTCGACTCGTCATTTCCCCACCAGGTGGTCGAGCGCTTGTCGAACCGACCCTTGAGCTGACCCGCCTCCGTTTTGAGCTCGCCCCCCACCAGCCGCGCGTCGTCCGGTAGGTCGAGCTCGACCTCGAGCGCGCGCACCGCATTTCGCTCGACGGCTTTCTGCGTCACGTTCGTCGGCAGCCAACCAGAGTTCTGGAGGACGAGGCGCACTAGGTAAGTGCTCTCCCCCAGTCGCTCGACGTCCAGCGACCGCACCTCGAGCAACGGAGAGATGAGGAGATGGAACAGCGCCCAATCGGCATGGGGCGCCACCTCGTCCTTCAACCGGTCGAAGGGGACGTTGAACCAGTAGTTGATCGTGTCCCAGCCGCCGAGCTCGACCTTCCCGAGCTCGGGATGCTCGAACTCGTACCAGTCGACGTAGGCGGCCGGATAGTTCTTCTCCGCCCACCCGAGCAGCGCGAGGTCGTCCTCGATCGGGTGGTCCCTGATCCAGTCGGTGAAGTGGTAGTCGGACAGCCCGGCTTGCCGCTGAGGGCTCCAGAACTCCGTCGTCCAGGAGAAGACACCGACGTGGTCGTACAGCCAGTCGTGCGCGCCGCCCTTGATCGATTGCTTCGGCTCGTACTTGAAGTCATGGAAGACCGATACGGCCGGGTAGCCCGTGAGCTCCGTCGCGCGGGTGCCGATCAGCTGGTAGGCGCGCAGGTCAGCCGTCGGCAGATCGTCGTCCGGCCGGCCGGCGTACGGCCTTAGGTGCACCCCGCTGAACGTGTGGTACGCGATGTGCCCGGTGATGTTCGGACGATCGGTGACCGCCTGCACCAGCGCGCGCACCTCTGACTCGGACGTCGGATAAGGGCCCGCCCCACGCTGCTCGTGCTCCGGGGCCCACTCGGCGGGAAAGTTGCGGTTCAGGTCGAGCCCTTCCAACGGCGGTGCGACCTTGATCGTCACCCCGTCGTAGTTTTCGATCCGGCCTTCCGGGAGCAAGCGGTAGAACGGCCCGTCACCGACGCCGTCCACGGGCTCGCGCCGTACCAGCAGCTTCGGCGCATCCGGATGCCTCCGCCACGGCCCGTTCGAATCTTCCACGCGCATATCGAGCACGCGCCCGTCGCCGTCGAGATCCTGCACGCGCAGGCCGTCCTCCTGCTCCTCGCGTGGGTAGGGACGCATGCTCGAGCGGATGAAGCGGCGCTCCTCGAGCCCATGCTCGGCGCCGTCGGGATTGACGCGAGGGATGACGTAGAAGACGCGTGTGTCGAGCGCGCGGGTGACGAACTCGTCCTCGCCGTAGCCGGTCAGCAGCGTGTGGATGAGATGAAGCGCGGCCGTGCAACCCGTCCACTCCATCGAGTGGATGTTCGCCTCGATGAGCAAGGCGGGCTTGTCGAGAGGCTCGCCCGTCTCTCGGTTCGTCACAGTGACGAGCCAGATATCCCGTCCCTCGTAGGACGACCCGATCGATTCGATCGTGTAGAGGCCGGGCGCCTCTGTCGCCCACCCGCGCAAGGTGTCGGTCAGCTCGTCGTATGCGTAGAAATGGTCGTACGCGACAGGCCGCACGGACGTTACGAGGTGAGCTCGGCGACAAGCGGCGCCATGTCGTACGGCTCGAACCCGAGCCGCACAGCGATTTCCTCGCTGGAAGGCCTCGTGCCTTCGGCAAACAGATCGCGGAGCAGCTCGCCCGTCTGCTTGCTGCGCCACCAGTCCGGTCCGATCTCGTCGAGCAGATAGGCGCGCAGCTGGGCATGGCGGATCCACGCGCGCAGGTAGTCGGCCGAGTAGAAGCCGGCGTCCATGTCGGCCAGGTGACCGTCACGCGTATAGCGGATCCCCGTCGCAGCGGTGAGCCGCTCCGCATACTCATCGCTCGTCACCCCGGCAGCCTCGAACTCGGACCAGAAGCCGAGCTCGAACTGCAACTTGGCCGTATAGCGCCGAAAGAGCAGTGCTTCGAGGAACGCGGTTGCCTCGGCGTTCTTCGCCGCCTCGTCCTCCGAGAGACCGAAATACTCGGAGTGCCAGCCGGGCTCCCGCGTGATCGCCTCGCAGATGTAGGAGTAGATTTCCGTCAGCGCGTGATCGCGTGAAAGCCGGCGGAAGGTGTAGGGGAGCTTCGGGTCGCAGCCGGCGTAGTGCAGCGCG
>JBKPEC010000173.1:0-22007 GCA_046728195.1 Actinomycetota bacterium | reverse complement strand
GCCGAAGTCCGAAGGCGCCATCGCGATGCCCCAGGGTGAGTTGAGCTGTCCGTGCGTCGCCACGCGTCGCAACAAGGCGCCGCTCGTGCTGAACATGTCGACGAAGCCGTGGCCTTGCCCGGCGACGTCGTCATGCGCGTCGGCATCCTGCTTCGCGTAGGTGACGATGATCGTCCCGTTGACGTTCTGGATCCCGAAGGGCGCATAGCCGGCGGGAATTCCGGGATCGACGAATGCCCCAGGCGTGTTGACCGGCTGGAAGCTGCCGTCGAAGACGTCGACCCGTCCGTGGTGGAAGTCGGTCGCGTAGAGACGGTTGCCCGCGGTTGCGAGCCCCTTGTAGACCGCATCCGGAGTTGCGACCTCTTGCATCGCTGTACTACCCGAGACGGTCGCCCCCGCCCACGCGAGAATCTGGCCGTTCTCTGTCGAGAAGATGAACGCCGCCGGCGCCGAGGCGGTGCCGTTTGAGACGACGAAGTTCGAGCTCGAGTTCGACACGGCGCCGGTTGGTGCGCTCGAGACGGTGACCGGTGCACGGGCGGTCGTGCCGTTTGCCCTGTACACGGTCGAAACGTTGGTCTGATTGTCGGAGACCCACCACGGCGAGCCGGCAGTCGAGGTGAGGCCCCACGCGTTCACGAGGTTGGCATCGGTGTTCGCCGCCTGTCCTGAGACGTCGGCGACGAGCTTGGTGACGGTGTAGACGTTGTCACTCGCTGCGGTCGCGCCCGCGGGCAAGCCTGCGAGCAACAGCAGCGCCCCGAATGCGGCCGCAATGGTCAGAACACGGCGGATGTCAGCTCTCTCCATTTCTCCCCTCCAGATCGAGATCGTTCGACCCCGGGAAGTCCATACGTGGCCGGAGCGATTGCGGTTTCAGCGGAGGGAGCGGGCAGGCTCCAAAGCTAGACTCCCTGCTATGGACGCGGTTTCGACGCGCCTGCGGCTGCGGGTATCCCCGGGCGCGAACCGCGCCGCGGTCGTCGGCCGCTACGGCCAGGCCTGGAAGGTGCGGGTCGCGGCCCCACCCGAAGGAGGACGCGCGAACGATGCGTTGCTCCGGCTGCTTGCGGAAACGCTGTCGGTGCCACGCGACGCGGTGAAGCTTGTTTCGGGTCATGCTGCGCGGGACAAGGTCGTCGAGCTGGCCGGGATCGACGAGACGTTGGTCGAACGACGTCTGTCCTCCGCGGCGGGAAAGGAGCAGGCCGCGTGAGCGTAATCGACACCGACCGTTTTCGCGAGGCACTGCTCGACGAGCGCCGACGCGTTCAGGCGGCACTTCAGAACCTCCACGACGAGAACAGCGGGACCCTCTCGGAAGACGCCGGAGAGGAGACCGCGTACGACAACCACCTCGCCGACACCGCAACGGAGACCTACGACCGCGAGCTGGACTACACGCTCGAGGAGAACTCCGAGCATCTTCTCGCGGAGATCGACGCAGCTCTCAAACGCATCGAGGACGGCACGTACGGCATCTGCACGAACTGCGACGGCCAGATACCCGAGGAGCGGCTCGAAGCGCTGCCGCGCGCGACGCTGTGCATCGACTGCCAGCGCCACCAGGAGCGTCGATGACCGAGCGGCTCCAATCGCGTTCGCCCGACATCCGCGTCGGGTCGAGCACGGACGGCCTGACGCCCATTTCCATGGCCGAGCGCCCCTTTGGCGCAACCTTGGCGCAGTGGTTGAGCCTGATCGCAGTCGCGCTGGCGGCTCTGGGCGCGGATCAGCTGACGAAGTGGATCGTGACGAGCCGTCTCGACTTGAACGACGAGGTGCACGTCATCGGTCCGTTCTCCATCCACCACGTGACGAACTCGGGGATCGCCTTCGGACTGTTTGCCAGCGCGACCTCGATCGTCATCCTGCTGACCGGTCTCGCCGTCGCCTGGATGCTCTTCTTCTTCGCCCGGTCGGGCTCACGCCATCCGGTGCTGCCCGTCGCGCTGGGGCTCGTCATCGGCGGCAGCGTGTCGAACCTGCTCGATCGCGTGCGACTCGGCCATGTCACGGACTTTCTCGACTTTCGCTACTGGCCGGCTTTCAACCTCGCCGACACCTTCATCGTGATCGGTGTCGCGGCGCTGTTGTTGGCGTTGGTCGCGTCGGACCGCGAGGCAGCAAGGCCGGGCCGAGTCGTCTCCCGGGCCGATCGCTCGGAATGAGCCCGGACGTGCGCGCGAGGCGCGTGCGTGAAGGTCCGCGTTCCTGACGAAGCGGCGGGCCGGCGGCTCGACCGCTATCTCGCCTCGCTGGAGGAGGTGGGCTCGCGTAGCGCGGCGGAGCGCTTGCTCGACTCGCGGTCCGTGCTGGTCGACGGCAGCACGCACGGGAAGAGTCACCGGCTGCGCGGTGGCGAGGAGCTCGAGTTCGAGCCCCTGGAAGCTCCGGACGCAAGTCTCGCGCCGGAGCAGATGGACCTTCGCATCGCCTACGAGGACGAGCACCTGGTCGTCGTTGACAAACCCGCCGGTCTGGTCGTCCATCCGGCCCCCGGTCACGCAAGCGGAACGCTCGTGCACGGGTTACTGGAGCATGACGTAGCGGGCGGCGACGCCGACCGGCCGGGAATCGTGCACCGGCTCGACCGGGACACCTCGGGGCTGATGGTCGTTGCCCGCTCCGAGGAGGCGTACCGACGTCTCCAGGGGCTCGTCCGCAAGCACGCGCTCGAGAGGCACTACCTGGCTCTGGTCGTCGGCCTTCCGCGCTCGCGAAGCGGTCGCATCGAGGCGCCGATCGGCCGCGACCTCCGCGACCCCGTACGGCAGTCACTCGACACTGACACTCCGCGCGACGCGGTCACGCACTTTGACGTGGCCGAGCTCCTGTCCGGCCATACCCTGTTGGACGTGAGACTCGAGACGGGTCGCACGCACCAGGTCCGTGTCCACCTCGCGGCCATCGATCTTCCGGTCGCCGGCGATCCGGTCTACGGCCGTCCGCGGGAGCTGGGGCTGAGCCGCCAGTTCCTGCACGCGGCGCGTCTCGGCTTCGACCACCCGTTCACGGCGGAGCGTGTCCACGTGGAGTCGCCGCTTCCGGCCGATCTCGCCGCGGCTTTGGAGCGCGCCCGGGCGGACCGCTAACCGCTAGAATGCGGCGGTTTTTCGTACCCGACCCGGTGGATCGGTCTGGGTGGCGGTGCCGGCGCTCGACGGATGCCGGTTCCAGCCAGGCCCCGCCGGAGCAATCACAACTAACCAAAGGGGGAACTGATCCCGATGTCCGTCGTCACGATGCGCGAGTTGCTGGAGGCCGGGGTGCACTTCGGCCACCAGACACGCCGCTGGAACCCAAAGATGCGCCGCTTCATCTTCACGGAGCGGGGCGGCATCTACATCATCGACCTGCAGCAGACCCTCCAGTTGCTCGAGGAAGCGCACGACTTCGCGCGCAACCTCGCGGAGCGCGGTGGCTCCGTCCTCTTCGTCGGCACGAAGAAGCAGAGCCAGGGCGCAGTGGAGGAGCAGGCGAAGCGGGTCAACATGCCGTACGTCAACCACCGTTGGCTCGGCGGCCTGCTCACAAACTGGCGGACGATCTCGGACCGGATCGACCGCCTGCACGAGCTGCGGCGGCTGAGGGAGGAAGGGCAGCTCGACCTGCTGCCGGCCAAGGAACGCATTTCGATGCTCGGCGAGCTGGAGAAGCTCGACGAAAACCTCGGCGGCGTCGCCGACATGAAGCGACAGCCTGATGCGGTCTTCATCATCGACCTGCGCAAGGAGCAGCTCGCGGTTCGCGAAGCGCGCCGGCTGGGCCTGCCGGTCATCGCGCTGGTCGACACCAACGCTGATCCCGACGAGGCCGACTACGTCATCCCCGGGAACGATGATGCGATCCGGTCGTGCGACCTGATCGTGCGCGCGGTCGCCGACGGCATCGAGGCCGGCCAGCGGAAGGCGACGGCCCACGACTTCACGCGGGCGCAGAACGGCGGGCCAAGGGAGGAGAAGCCCTCGACACCCCAGGGTGACCCCGAGCAGGTGTCTGCCGGCGACGAGCAGACGGCCGAGGCTTCTGCGGGAGAGGAGGGATCCACCGATGGCTGAGATCTCCGCCGCACTCGTCAAGGAGCTGCGCGACCAGACCGGTGCGCCGATGATGGACACCAAGCGGGCGCTCCAAGATGCAAACGGCGACGTCGAGGCAGCGAAGCGACTTCTTCGCGAGCGTGGGATGGCAAGTGCCGAGAAGCGCGCGGGCAGGACGACGAGCGAGGGAGTGGTCCTCCTGAAGACCGGCGACAGGCGGGGATCGCTCGTTGCGATCGGCTGCGAGACGGAGCCGGTTTCGAAGAATGAGGAGTTCCGTGCCTTCGCCGAGCGCGTGCTCGACGCCGCCTACAGCGCCGAGCTCGCCGAGAACGCCGGCGAGGTCGAGGAGGAGCGGAAGGAGCTGATCGGCAAGATCGGCGAGAACATCGCGATCGTCGGCACTGCCACCTTCGAGGCGGTCGACGGCGCGCGCATCGAGGGCTATGTTCACCCGCCGGCGAACAAGCTCGGCGTGCTCGTGCAACTCCGCGGCGGCTCTCCCGAGGTCGCACGCAAGGTGGCGATGCACATCGCTGCGATGAGCCCAAGGTGGGTAGAGCGCGAGTCGATCCCGGACGAGGATGTCGAAGCAGAGCGCCAGATCTTCCTCGCCACCGACGAGGTGCAGTCGAAGCCCGAGCAGGCTCGTGAGAAGATCGTCGACGGCATGCTCAACAAACGGTTCTTCGGCACCAACGTGCTGCTCGAGCAGGAGTGGATCCACGACTCGTCCAAGAAGGTCGGAGACGCGCTGGCCGATGAGGGTGCCGAGGTGCTCGAGTTCGAACGCTTCGAGCTGAGCGCGTGACGGTTCAGCCCGACGAAAAAGTCGCGGCGCCCGTCGAATCGGCATCGGTCTTCCGCCGGATCCTGCTCAAGCTCTCGGGCGAATCGCTGATGGGCGACCGCGAGTACGGACTCGACCGCGCCACGATCGACGCGGTCGCGGAGGAGATCATCGAAGTCCAGAAGACCGGCGTCGAGTTGGCGCTCGTCGTCGGCGCCGGGAACATCTACCGGGGCATGGCGGCCGCCGCCGAGGGGATGGACCGCGCCACCGCCGACTACGCGGGCATGCTCGCCACCGTGCTCAACGCCCTCGCGCTCCAGGATGCCCTCGAGGATCGCGGCGCGCACACGCGCGTCATGTCCGCGCTCGAGCTGAAGGAGGTTGCCGAGCCCTACATCCGTCGGCGTGCGATCCGTCACCTCGAGAAGGGACGCATCGTCATCTTCGCGGCGGGGACAGGAAATCCGTTCTTCACCACGGACACGGCGGCCGCGCTTCGTGCGCTCGAGATCAACGCCGACGCTATCCTGATGGCGAAGCACGGCACGGGAGGGGTCTACGGAAACGATCCGCGGGTCGATCCCGATGCCGAGTTCCTCCCCGCCCTGACGCACCTCGAGGCGATCGAGCGAGGCTTGCGCGTGATGGACACCACCGCGTTGTCCCTCTGCATGGACAACAATCTGCCCATCTACATCTTCGCCCTCGCTGCTGGGAACATCAGCCGCGTCGTCGCAGGCGAGCGTCTCGGGACGATCATCTCGACGCCCGCGGAGGAGGAACGCTGATGGCCACGGTCGACGAGCTGATCCAGGACGCCCAGAAGCGCATGGACGCGAGCGTCGAGCACACGCGCAGCGAGTTCAACACCGTGCGCACCGGTCGCGCCTCGGCGGCGCTGCTCGACCGGGTTCAGATCGAGTACTACGGCCAGCAGACTCCCCTCAAGCAGCTCGCGACGATCAACGTCCCGGAGCCACGGCTGCTGACGATCCAGCCCTTCGACCCGTCCTCCATCAAGTCGATCGAGAAGGCGTTGCAGGAGTCCGACCTCGGCCTGACGCCGTCCAACGACGGGAAGATGATCCGCCTGCCGATGCCTCAGCCGACGGAGGAACGCCGCAAGGAGCTGGTGAAGGTCGTGCGCAAGATCGCGGAGGAGGGCAGGGTCGCAGTGCGAAACGTCCGCCGCGACACAGTGCACCACCTCAAGGAGCTCAAGGACGTCGGCAGCGACGAGGAGCGCCGCGCCGAGGAGCGCGTGCAGAAGCTGACCGACGACCACACGAAGACGATCGACGACCTCCTAAGGCACAAAGAAGCCGAGATAATGGAGGTCTAACCTCGGCGGAGGATGCTCCGCATCTTCCGCGGGTTTTAGGAAGACCTTCGCTGCGCTCGGGGAACAAAGACGAAGCATGAGCCTCCTCACTAAGATCAAGACGCTGCGACACGCGCGTCCGGCCCCCGAGCCCGAGTTGCCGGACGCAGCGCACGCCGTCGCGATCATCATGGACGGGAACGCGCGCTGGGCGCGCAAGCGTGGCCTACCGATTGCTGCCGGACACCGCGCCGGAACCAAAGCGCTTCGTCGCACCGTCGAGGCTGCCATCGACCTGGGGGTCGACTCACTCGCGGTCTATGCGTTCTCGACGGAGAATTGGAACCGTCCGCCGGACGAGGTCGAGCTCCTGATGGAGATCTTCACCGAGACGATCGAGCGGGAGCTTCCGGACCTCGTCAGGCAGGGTGTCCGCACACGCTTCGTCGGCCGGCGCGACCGCGCGCCTGTCGGCCTACAACAGCGCATGGAAGCGCTCGAGCGCGAAACAGGAGGAAACCGCCGCCTCAACCTCTGGATCGCCTTCGACTACGGCGGACGTGCGGAGATCGTCGACGCCGCGAACCGCGCCGTTGCGACAGGCCGAGAAGTCGACGAGCAGACATTCGCGTCGTACCTCAACGCGCCCGAGATGCCCGATCCGGATCTCCTGATTCGCACCTCCGGCGAGCTGAGGGTCTCGAACTTCCTTCTGTGGCAACTCGCCTACGCGGAGCTCGTCTTCGTCGACACGCTCTGGCCGGACTTCGACGACCACGAGCTCCGAGCCGCGCTCGACGATTACGCCCGCCGCAGGCGCCGCTTCGGCGGCAGGTGAGGTAACTCATGGGCCCCTTCGCCTCCCGCGTCCTCGTCGCGGTCATCGGTCTACCGATCGTCCTGTTGCTGGTGCACGCGGGTGGCTGGTGGCTGTTCGCGCTCGCCGCCGTCGCTGCGGTGCTCGCGCTCCACGAGTACGCGCTGATGATCCGTTCCCTGCGCCCGGTGATCCTGGCCGCCTACACGGGGACGATCCTCTCGCTGCTCGGAGCCCGGCTCGGGGGCGTCAGCTGGACGATGGCGGGGCTGCTCGCCACCCTCGCGCTCGCCTTCCTGCTCCACTGGGTCGCCGAGACGCGGCAGTCCGCGACGGTCGCGATCGCTTCGACGGTTCTCGGCACCGCCTGGATCGGCCTCTGCCTCGCGCATCTCCTCCTGATCAGAGGCATCCACGGCAACGGCGAGCTCGCCGCCTTTACGGTGCTGTTGGCGGTCTGGGCGGGGGACATCGGCGCGTTCTTCGCGGGGCGCCTGATCGGGCGGCACAAGCTCGCGCCCGCGCTCTCGCCGGGCAAGACGTGGGAAGGCCTCCTGTTCGGGACGGCGGCGACTGTCTTCGTCACGTTCGTCGCTCTGTACAGGCAGGACTACGTGCCGATCTGGGAGTCGCTCGTCCTGGGCGTCGTCATCGCGATCGCGGCGCCGCTCGGAGATCTCTTCGAGTCCACACTGAAGCGCGACATGCAGGTCAAAGACAGCGGACGTCTCCTGGCCGCGCACGGCGGTGTCCTCGACCGGATCGACTCGCTCCTCTTCGCAGCGGTCGCGTCGTACTACCTGCTGCGTGCCTTCGCCGCGGCCTAGGCGCCAGGTGGCTCGGAGCTCCTCGGCTCGGACGATAAGCTCGCCGCTCGTTACGTCTTGCAGCTCGAGCACGCAACGACAGCAAGGCTCTAAGGGAGGAATCTGATGCTGATCACCACCGCAAATGACCTGCCGGGCTATGAGGTGATCGAGACGCTGGGAGAGGTATTCGGTCTTACCGTCCGCTCGCGCAACATCGGCTCGCAGTTCGGGGCAGGGCTGAAATCGCTCGTCGGGGGCGAGCTGAAAGGGATGACTCAGGCGCTCGTCGACAGCCGCCAGCAGGTGATCGACCGGATGGTCGGCGAGGCGGAGGCCAAGGGCGCCGACGCGATCGTCGCGATGCGCTTCGATACGTCGGAGATGGGCAGCAACTGGACCGAGATCTGCGCGTACGGCACCGCTGTCCGCACGCGGAGAGCAGCCTGACCCTCAGCCGCCGCTGCCCGAGTCGAGCGGGCGCACTGTTCGGCAGGCGCCTCCGCCTTGTACGCCGAGTCGATCCACTTGCCTGCGGATTCTTCGCCAACGGATCGACGATGTAACATCTGACCGTTGCGTCGCGGGCTTGCCCAGCTGTGCGGTTCTGGTGGACCGTCTGAGGCCAAGGAGGAGACGATGAATAGCAGTGCCCGGTTCGGTCGTCGTGGACGGCGGCTCGCATTCGCCGTCCTGTCCATTGCCGCAATCTGCGCCGTGGCGTTCGCGAACGCGGATCCGAGCAGCGGCAAGAGCACGTCGCCGACGAAGCTCACGCTGATGCTGGACTTCATCCCGAGCCCGTATCACGTAGGCATCTACCAGGCGGTAAAGGCCGGCTACTACAAGCAGAAGAACATCAACCTCCGCATAATCCAGCCGACCTCGGCGGGGGATTACGCGCGTCTCGTCAGCGCCGGCAAGGCCGACATCGGGCTTGCGGACACGGTCGACCTGCTGACGTTCGTCGACAAGGGCACCAAATACAAGGGGTTCTTGGCGACGCTCCAACGCCCGCTCGCCGGCATCGCCGTCCTCAAATCGTCGAACATCACGTCGCCGAGGCAGCTAACCGGCAAGAAAGTGGCGACGCCGGGCTCCCCGTCGAACAAGGCCTTCCTTGTCACCATGGTGCGAAACACGGGCGGCGATCCAAGCAAGGTGAAGCTCGTCACGACCGGCTTCGACTTCGCCAAGTACCTGGTGGCCGGCAAGATCGACGCGTTCACCGGCTACTGGACGGACGCGATCGAGGCCGACGTTCAGAGCGGGACGCACCTCCGCTTCATGCGGCTCGACAAGTTCGGCGGCCCCACATATCCGAGCCTCGTCTTCTATGCGACGACGTCGCGCATCGCTCAGGACCCTGCCGTGATTCGGGCTTTTGTGGCAGCAACTGCACACGGCTACCAGGACATGATCAAGAATCCGATTGCGGCCCTGAACGCGTTCCTCAGCCTCAACAAAGCGGTCAAGCGCGCCCCGACGAAAGCGGCGCTGACCGCGATCCTGCCACTCTTCAAGGACGGCGCCTCGCAGTACGGCCGGATCAACCTGGGCGATCTCACGAAGCTCTCCGCCTTCCTCGTCAAGAACAAGTTGATCAAGAAGCCCGTTCCGTCAAGCGAGGCCGCGACGAACGAGTTCCTGCCCAAGCCGTAGCGGACCGGTCGTCCGTTCGTGGCGGCGAAGCTCCAGACCGAGAGCATCTCCAAGGTCTTCCGCGGGCAGGGACCGGGCCGCCCGAACGTGAGAGCGCTCGAGGGAATCGACATGGAGGCGGCAGACGGAGATTTCGTCTCGATCGTCGGGCCCTCCGGGTGCGGCAAGTCGACGCTGTTCAACATCCTCGCTGGACTGGTCGAGCCGACGACCGGACGAGTCATCATCGACGGCCGGCCTGCGACCCGCCTGCTCGGAAGGTTCGGGTACATGGCCCAGAGGGATCTCCTGATGCCGTGGCGAACCGTGCTCGACAACACCACGCTCGGCCTCGAGATCGCTGGGATGTCCCGCCGTGCCGCTCGCAGGCAGGCGCTTGAGGACTTTCCTCGGTTCGGCCTTGCGGGCTTCGAGCAGGGCTGGCCGGCGAGCCTGTCCGGGGGAATGCGCCAGCGGGCCGCTCTGCTCCGCACGTTCCTGTCCGGCCGCGAAGTGATGCTCCTCGACGAGCCGTTCGGCGCCCTCGATGCGTTGACCCGGCAGGAGATGCAGGCCTGGCTACTGGACATCTGGCAGGCCGACCGGAAGACGATCCTTTTCGTCACTCACGACGTCGACGAGGCCGTCTATCTCTCCGATCGGGTCTACGTCTTGTCAGGACGCCCTGGAAGAGTGGTGCTCCGGCTTGACGTCGAGCTTCCCCGTCCGCGAACGGTCGCCATGACCACGACGCCACCCTTCATCGAGCTCAAGCGGCGCCTGCTCGATCTGCTCCTGGAGTCGCGCACGGCGAGCGCTGCGGCATCGTGAACGGCGTGCGGGTCGCGGTTACCGGCTGGAGCCGACGGAGACCGCGTCATCGGGAGGGATGGCCGCTACGCGCATGGGCGGCACGAGTCCTACTTCCGCTTGCGGTCGCAGTGCTCGTGCTCGGGGGCTGGCAGCTGTATGTCGCCGTCTCGGGGATCAACGAGATCCTGCTCCCGCCCCCGACGAAAGTCGCCTCGGCGGCCTGGTCCGACCGTAGCCTGCTCGCCTCGGACGCCTGGGTGACGATCCAGGAGATCCTCTACGGCTATCTCTTGGCAGTGGTGTTCGGGATTGGGCTCGCCATCCTGATCCACTCCTCGCGTATCGTCGAACGCGCGCTCTACCCGTGGCTGGTGGTTTCGCAGATGATTCCGATTCTGGCGGTCGCACCGATCTTCGTACTCTGGACCGGGTTCGACATCCGGCCCAAGCTGATGGTCATCGCGCTCGTCTGCTTCTTTCCCATCGTCGTGAACACGATCGACGGCCTGCGCGCCGTCGAGCCGGAGTTGCTCGACCTGCTCCGTACGCTCGGAGCGTCGAGCGCGCAACGGTTCCGGCTTGCCCGCCTCCCGGCGGCCCTACCCTTCGTCTTCTCTGGACTGAAGGTGGCCGCGGCGTTCTCCGTGCTCGGCGCCGTGTTCGGGGAGTGGGTTGGCGCCAACTCCGGGCTCGGTTACGAGATCCTTGTGCTCAACAACCAGTCCGCGACGTCCGACATGTTCGCGGTAATCGCGGTCCTGTCCGTGATCGGCATCGGCATGTTCACACTCGTCGCGGGCGTCGAGCGACTCGTGCTGCCGTGGTACTTCGAGACGCGCCACGAGCGCCGCGACCTCGGGCCAGCCGAGGTGCCACCGCCGGCGGCTACGCAGTGAATTTCGATGCCCCACGCGCTGTCGTCGAGCTCGTCGAACGGCAGGCTCGCGCGTGGGAACGCAACGACTTCAGCACGGCCGCTGCGGACTGGCTTCCGGACGGCGAGCTCGTCTCGCCCGCAGGCCGGGTACCCGCCGCGGCTTTGAGACGGGAGCTCGAGGCGTTTCACGCTCGGTTCAGGGATCTTCATGTTGAGATCCTCAACGTGTTCTCCGCATCGGACCAATCGAAGGTGGCCGTCGAGTGGGACTGGGAAGTGACGAGGCGAAGCGACGGAGCAGTCAGCCTCACTCACGACGCCATCATCGTCGATCTCGTCGACGGGAAGATCGCGTCTTGGCGAGAGTACTTCGATCGGACTGGGTCGGTCGAGGCTCCCATAGAGCAGCATCGACAGTGATCTCGCCTGCAGCCCCGCCCCGCTGGTTCGAGCTCCTGCTCGACGAGGACGACCGTGCAGGTGCAAGCCTGCCCGAGCCTTTCCAAGCCGTGTACGGGGGAAACTGGCGCGTGCCCCTCGAGGATCCCTATGTGTACGTCAACTTCGTCGTTTCTCGCGACGGCCGGGTGTCGTTCGCGGAACCCGGTCACCACAGCGGCGCGGACGTCTCCGACTTCGATCCTCGAGACCAGTGGCTCATGGGGCTCTTACGTGCGCGGGCCGACGCGGTGATGGTCGGCGACGGCACGCTTGCGATCGAGCTCGACCATCTGTGGACCGCGGACTTCATCTGTCCGAAGGACGCCGAGGCATTCGACCAGTTGCGGCGAACCGAGGCGCTCCGGCCCGTACCACTCACGGTCTTCGTCTCGATCTTGGGCGATCTGCCCTGGGAGGCGACAGTGTTCACGGAGCCGTCGGCCGAGATCGTGGTCGCGACAACCCCGAGCGGTGCACGCGCGATCGAGACCGCCTCGCCGACCGTTGCCGGAACGCTGGATGTACTCGCGTTCGGCGGCGAACAGGTGGATCTCGGCGCACTCGTCGGCACGCTTGCGTCGCGGTTCGGAGTCGAGCGGCTCCTGTGCGAGGGCGGCCCTCGGCTGTACGGCTCGCTGCTGCAGGCTCGTGTCGCGCACGACGAGTTCGTCACGCTCTCACCGCTCGTACTCGGAGACGATCGGAACGGCCCGGTGCGACCGAGCCTCGTGGAAGGCGTCCGTTTCGCGCCGGCGAGCGCTCCCCGCTCGCGTCTCGTCAGCGTCCGCCGGGCCGGCGACCACCTCTACTTGCGCTCGCGCTACGCAGGCGGCTAGGTGGCTTGGGGGACCGGCCGCCGAGCGGATGGAGCGTAGGCGCTCGGCGCACTTTCTACAGATCCTCCTACTGACCTGAGCGAACCTCAGCGAACCTCAGGGCCCAGCGGATCTGAGCGCCGCTCAGCAAGCGGCATCGTGACCCGCTGACCCTGGGGGGCGCGATCCTACACTTCCAGGGTGAAGCGAATCGCTCTGCTCGGGGTCACCGGCTCCATCGGCCGGCAGGCGCTCGAGATCATCGAGGCCAATCCTGAGCTCGAGCTCTGCGCCGCCTCTTCCGGCTCGACACCCATCGACGGGCTCGCGCCCCTGACGCAGGTCGGCGGCGATCTGACCGAGCTGCTCGAGCGGGCAGACCCGGACCTCGTGCTGAATGCCGTGGTCGGCTTCGCGGGCCTTCCGGCAACCTTGTGGGCGCTCGAGCGAGGCGTCGATCTCGCCCTGGCGAACAAGGAGAGCCTCGTCGCCGCGGGTGAGCTCGCGCTCGAGGCGCAGCGCCGCGGTGGGGGACGGCTGCTTCCGGTCGACAGCGAGCACTCGGCCGCGTTCCAGTGCCTCGAGGGCCGCTCCGCGGAGCAGGTCGACTCGCTCGTGCTCACTGCTTCGGGTGGCCCCTTCCGGGGGCGCACGCGCGAGGAGCTCGAGGACGTCACGCCGACCGAGGCGCTGGCTCACCCGACGTGGAACATGGGGCCGAAGATCACGGTCGACTCGGCCACGCTGGCGAACAAAGGACTGGAGCTGATCGAGGCGCACTTCCTGTTCGGCCTGCCCTACGGGCGCATTGAGGTCGTCGTGCATCCGAGCTCGATCGTGCACGCGCTCGTTCGCTTCCGGGACGGTGCAGCGCTCGCCCATCTTGGATATCCGGACATGCGGGTGCCCATCTCCTATGCGCTGACCTACCCCGAGCGAGCCGGCACGCCGCTGCCGCCGCTCGACCTTGCGTCGGGATTGACACTGGAGTTTCACGCGCCTGATCTGGAGACCTTCCCGCTGCTCGCGCAGGCCCGTCGGGCCGGGGAGAAGGGAGGCAGCTACCCGTGCGTGTTCAACGCCGCCAACGAGGTCGCAGTCGCCGCCTTCCTCGACGGGCGACTGCCGTTTCTCGGCATCGCGGAGGTCGTGGCCGACGCTCTCGACGCGGCGGACGGATCGCCCGCTCGGGACCTCGAGGAGCTCGTCGCTGCGGATTCGGCCGCCCGCCGCCACGCCGAAGGAGCGCTCACGGTGGCAGAGGCCGCCCAATGAGCATCTTCGTCGCGATCCTCGGGCTGGCGTTGCTCATCCTGCTGCACGAGGCGGGGCACTTCTTCGTCGCACGCGCTGTCGGCATGTCGCCGCGCCGCTTCTACATCGGCTTTCCGCCTGCGCTCTTCAAGGTCAAACGGAAAGGGATCGAGTACGGGATCGGTGCGATTCCGCTTGGCGGCTACGTGAAGATCCCCGGGATGCACCGCCCGGCGCCGTCCGACCTAGACGTGCAGCTGGGACCGGCCCTCAAGGAGGACCCGAGCATCTTTCCGAAGATGACGCGCGTCAAGCGCGCGCTCGAGACGGAGGACCTTGCCGCGGCTCGCGACGCGTTGCCGGCCCTCGCAGAGGCCGTCAACGCGGCCAAGCTCAGTCCCGGGGTAGCCAAGGCTGCGCGACGCGCGGTCGACGAGCTACGCGACGCTCTCAGCGAGGACGCGTATTGGCGCCAGGGGACGTGGAAGCGGATCGCGGTGATCTTCGCGGGACCGGGTGTGAACATCTTGCTCGCGATCGTGCTGGTGGCCGTGGCGTACACGATCGGCCTGCCGGGTGATCCCACGCCGACGGTCAAGAACGTGAAGGCGCATACGCCGGCGACCGCGATCGGCCTGGATTCCGGCGACCGGATCGTGGCGGTGAACGGTCAGGCGACCCCGGACTTCGCCACAGTTTCGAGGACCATCCGCAACTCGCAGGGCCGGTCCATAACGGTCATGGTCATGCGGAACGGGAAGCTTCTGACGCTCGGGCCGGTCAGGACGAAGAAGATCGGAGGCCGGTGGGCGCTCGGCTTCGAGCCCGGGTGGGTCGAGCTCAAGTACGGCCCGTGGGGTGCGCTGACGCACAGCCTCAAGGACACGTGGATCGCGACCAAGGGCACGATCACGTTCCTGCCGCGTCTGCTCACGCGCTCGGGGTCGAAGCAGGTGTCGAGCCCGGTGGGCATCGTCGACTACTCGAGCCGCGCGGTCTCTCTCACCTTCACGCTCTTCCTGCAGATCCTCGGCCTGATCAGCCTTTCGCTCGCAATCCTGAACCTCTTACCACTGTTGCCGCTCGACGGGGGCCACATCCTGTTCTCGATCATCGAGGGCTTACGCGGGCGCGCCGTGGGCCGCGAGATCTACGAGCGCGCGTCGGCGGTCGGCATCGCTTTGTTCCTGATCCTGATGTTCATCGGCCTTTCGAACGACTTGAACAGGCTGGGTGGAGGTTAGACTCGAACCCCGATGGCCTCTGAGCGGCAGATCAGCGTCGGCGGAGTGAAGATCGGCGGCGGTGCGCCCGTCGTCGTGCAATCGATGACGTTGACGAAGACGCACGACGTCGAGGCGACCACGGCCCAGATTGCGGCTCTCGCCTCGGCAGGCTGCGAGATCGTCCGCGTCGCCGTTCCGAAGACCGAGGACGCGGAGGCCCTGCCCCGGATCGTCCGGCTCTCGCCGATCCCGGTGATAGCCGATATCCACTTCAACGCCAGCCTGGCGCTGAAGGCGGTCGAAGCCGGCGTCGCGGCCGTGCGGATCAACCCCGGCAACATCGGCGGCTCGGACAAGGTCGCCCAGGTCGTACGCGCGGCCAAGTCGGCCGGCATCCCAATGCGGATCGGAGCGAATTCCGGTTCGTTGCCGAAGCACCTCAGCGAGCTCGCACAGCACGATCAGGCTGAAGCGCTCGTCGAGGCAGCGCTGGGGGAGGTGCGTCTGCTCGAGAGCCTCGACTTCAGGGACTTCAAGATCTCGGTCAAGTCGAGCCATGTTCCGACGATGATCCGCGCGTACCGGCTGCTTGCCTCGAAGGTGCCGTACCCGATCCATCTCGGAGTGACCGAGGCCGGTACGCCCTTCGCCGGCTCGATCAAGAGCGCCGTCGGCCTGGGAGCCCTGCTCGTCGACGGCATCGGCGACACGATGCGCGTCTCCCTGACCGCCGACCCGGTCGAGGAGGTGCGCGTGGCCTTCGAGATCCTCAAGTCGCTCGGCCTGCGTGAACGCGGTCCCGTGATGATCGCGTGCCCGTCGTGCGGCCGCGACAACGTCGGCGTCCAGACGCTCGCCGAGAGGGTGGAGGAACGGCTGCACTCCTATCCGCAGCACTTCGAGGTCGCTGTGCTGGGGTGCGCCGTGAACGGTCCCGGCGAGGCGGGCGACGCCGACTTCGGCATCGCCGGTGGACGGGACACCGGCTTCATCTACGCGCACGGCCGCGTGCTGAAGAAGGTCTCGTCCGACATTCTCATCGACGAGCTGTTCCACGAGATCGACAAGTGGATCGCCGAAGGGATGCACCGGCCCAAGCGTCTGAAGATGGCGAAGCCTGCTGCCCTGGCCATGGCAGAGGCGTCGCTGATCCCGCTCTCCGAATAGTCTGCCCCGACAACAGTGATTGCCCGGGCTTCACAGCTCTTCCTTCCGACCCTGCGCGAGCCGCCCGCGGAGGCCGAGACCGCGAGCCACAAGCTGCTCGTGCGTGGCGGCTTCATCCGCCAGGTCGGCGCCGGCCTCTGGACGTTCCTGCCGCTCGGGTGGCGCGTGCACCAGAAGGTCGTGCAGATCATCCGCGAGGAGATCGACGCCATCGGCGGGCAAGAGATGCTCGAGCCGGTGCTGACGCCCGCCGAGCTCTGGGAAACGAGCGGCCGGATTCGAATCCCCATCGTTTTCAAGCTGAAGGACCGTGCGGGGCGCGACTACGTCCTGCCGTTTTCGCACGAGGAGACGATGACCTTCCACGCGCGCGAGCTGCAGTCGTACAAGCAACTGCCACAGCTCTGGTACCACTTCTCGACGAAGGAGCGCGACGAGCCGCGGCCGCGCGGCGGGCTCTTGCGCGTGCGCGAGTTCATCATGAAGGACTCGTACTCCTTCGACCGCGACGAAGCCGGGTTGGAGAAGAGCTTCGACGCGCACAGGGGTGCGTACGAGCGCATCTGGCAGCGGTGCGGGCTCGAGGCGTACTACGTCGAGGCCGAGTCCGGGATCATGGGCGGCCGCGAGTCGTCGGGCTTCATGGCGCCGGCGGAATCCGGCGAGAACATCCTGGTCCGCTGCGAGAACGGCGACTACTTCGCCGACTACGACGCGGCGCGCGGGATTCCGCGGGCACCGACGTTCCCCGAGTCGCTCGAGCGGCCCGAGGACGTCGAGACGCCGGGCGTCGGGACGATCGAGGCGTTGGCCGAGTTCCTCGGGATCGATCCTGCGGCGACGTCGAAGGCCATGCCCGTCATGGCAGGGGAGCGTCCGGTGCTGGCGCTCGTCCGCGGTGACGACCGGCTCAGCGAGGAGAAGCTCGTCACGGCGCTCGGCGAGGCGTACCGGCCGATGACGGACGAGGAGATCAGGGCGGTTTTCGGCGCCGGCGGAGGCTCGCTCGGGCCTGTCGCGGTGACGATCGACATCCTCGCCGACGAGGCGCTACGTGAGGGGCAGTTCGTCGCAGGCGCGAATCGCGACGGTTGGCACCTCCGAGGGGTGGAGGCCGGGCGCGATTACCATCCGCGCTTCGCCGACATCCGCCAGGCGAACGCAGGCGATGCGTGCCCGGTATGCGGCGGGAAGCTGGTCGAGCAGCCCGCGATCGAGCTCGGGCACATCTTCAAGCTCGGGACCTACTACTCGGTGCGGTTCGGCGCGACGTTCCTCGACGAGGACGGCGAAGAGAAGCCGCTCGTCATGGGCAGCTACGGGATCGGCCCGGGGCGCACGATGGCGGCGATCGTCGAGCAACACCACGACGAGTACGGCATCCAGTGGCCGCCGGCGGTGGCGCCGTACGACATCCACATCGTCGCGCTGCCTGGGCTGAACGAGCAGGCCGAGTCCCTTGGAGCCGAGCTCGACGCGGCCGGGTTCGACGTCCTCGTCGACGACCGAGACGCGCGCGCCGGAGAGAAGTTCGCTGACGCCGACCTGATCGGCTGCCCACTGCGCGTGACCGTCGGGCGAAAGCTCGCGGAAGACGGTACGGTGGACCTTCGCGAGCGCACGAAGGGGGAGGACAATGCCGTGAGCGTGGGTGAGCTCGTCTCGAAAGTGCGCGAGAAGCTCAGCTGATGGCGCGTAAGCGGCGATTCAGCGACGACTCGTTTGGTCCCACGATTGAACGGCTGATGGGAGAGGCCGGTCTCACCTACCGCTCGCTGGCTGAGAAGACGAAGCTCTCGGCTGGATATCTCAACCATCTCGTCCACGGCAACCGTCCAGTTCCCTCGGATGACGTGATCAAGACGCTCGCCCGTGCGCTCGGCGTGGAGGCGGAGCACTTCCGCGAGTACAGGCTCCGAGTCATCACCGACCGTCTGGAGCGGATGCCGGATCTCATCGACAAGCTCTACAGGCGCTACGGAACGTAGGAGGCGCAATGCAAACACAGGAACGTACGGAGCTGGTGAACGCGCTACTCGAGCGGATCGGAGAGACCGTTGGTCAGAGTGCGCAGGCGTCGACGATCTTCGGCGAGCCGGTCGAGCGCGAGGGCGTAACCGTCATCCCCGTCGCCAGGGCACGCTTCGGCTTCGGCGGAGGCGGCGGCTCGGGCTCGCGCCAGGGCGACGAGGGCTCGGGTGGTGGAGGTGGCGGGGGCGTTGCCGTCGGCCCGATCGGCTACATCGAGCTCCACGAAGGCAGCGCCCACTTCAAGCGGATCCTCACTCCGACGGATCTGCTCGCTCTCGTCGCTGCAGCGTCGGTCGCAGCGGTTGCGATCAAGCGGCTGCTGGACTAGCGCACTCAACCTACGCGCAAGGCTGGGCGGTCGAGCCGGTCGTCTAGTGGTCGCTCTCGCCTTCCCCACCCATGCTTCGACTCGCCGTCGGTGGTGTTACGGCGCCACCGACGGCAAGCCCCAGATGCCTCGAAAGGGCGATGGGCGTACTTGCCGCGCGTGCTATTACCCTCTGCCAGGGCCCAGGGACTTTGCAGACCTGCTCGACCCTCCCCGTCTCTGAGCAGTCGGCAGACGCGACGCAAGCCGTAAGCGCCGCAACCCTGGGCCCGCAACGCCACCGGCTACTATCCAGGCCCTACGGGGCGTGGCGCAGCCTGGTTAGCGCGCTAGTCTGGGGGACTAGAGGTCCCGAGTTCAAATCTCGGCGCCCCGACTCAAGAAGTGGAGAGGCTACGCTCCCCCTCCCGTCCGAGGCTTGTTAGGTGCGGACGCTGGAGGATACCCGCAGACTTCGAGCAGGACTCGACGAGTCACTACGACGCCCGGCTTGTAAAGGGCACCCGCAAGAGAAAGAAAGCGCACGGAGAGTCACAGCCGCCACCGAAGCGAGGTCGGCGCGGTCCGACAGGGGAAGGGACAGACGGCCTTGAAGCGACGTGGGACGCGCCACTCAACTGGTATGAGAGCTCGGTTAATCAAGACCTCCGCGCGCTCGAAGCCCTGCGAGAACCGACTTATCCGGAGTTGGAAGTCGCGCTCTGGCATCTACAGATGGAGGGCCATCCGAGGAAGAACCTTGTCGGGTTCTTCGAAGGCAACGTCCCGCTGATTCAGGCCGTGCAGACCATGCGGAAACTCGATGACACGCTTAGGGCCACGCTCGGCGCAGCCCCGGCAACAGCAGCCGACTGGCTGGCGGGCAAGAAAACGATCGTCGGGCCTCTACAGCTCATATGCGAAGGCAGCAGAAGAAAGGGAGCAGATGCTCGCAGCAGACATCATCGTCAATCGGCTCGACCGCATCGAACAACTGGAGTTAATGCGCGCCGAGACGTTGGACCAGATCCGTGAAACCGTCGAGAGGATCGCCGCCTGGTACCCCGATGACGAGGGCATCAGCGGGGCCGCCAGCGAACTTCTTGACGACTAGGTTTCGTGGCTCGCCTGGTCAGCGCAGCCGCGATCAGCCCCTGTCGGCCTCCGACGCGCGGGCGCGGTAGAGGGTGAACACTTCGCCCAGCACAGCGCCGGAGGCGCGAAAGACCAAACCCGTAACCAGGGAAGCGAGGGTTTTGAGGCGCGTTTAGCGCCTTCTCTGGTTTTCGGACGGGCCGTCGTCCGCCGCGATCTTTCGGCGCCTAGACCTCGTTACAGACCTTCATGCCCAGCTGCGTCGCCAGCTGTCTGCTCTTCGTGTTGTGCCGAGTCGCCTTCGACAAGACGTTCAGGACGCCCTGCATGTCGTTCGACTTCGCCTTGTCGCGGATTTCCTTCAGGTCTCCTTCGAGATTCTCGGCCTGCGCGAGCCACCCATCGACCGTCGCCTGCTCGTCTGCCGGCGGCTTCAGCTTGCGGATCTCGTCCAGGGCCTTGGCGAGCACGGGTGACGCCTTGTCGATCGACGCCACGAGCTCGGACATGCTGCTTACGCCCTCGGGGATCCTGAGCTGCTGTTTGTATTTCGCGCAGATCGCGTCGGCCTTGGCTGCGTACTGATCACGCGTCAGGCGCTCGCTGCCGCCTCCTCCCCCGCAACCCGCGGCGAGGACGAGCGCGAGCAGAAGGGTGGATGCCCAGCGCACCCGAGTACCGTAACCCTCAAGACGCGCTGTCATAGCGCTACTCGCGCTCAAGAGCTGAAAACAACGGCGAACCGATGCGCAGAACGTAAATACCCTCAGTCTCACTGACTGAGGCGACACACAAAAGCGCTGCAAATGACATGAACTGCGCCAGCGCTGCGCCAGTATCGGTCAACCGATCGCGCAACCAATGGCTCAACCGATTCGAACGGAAGGGGTTTACGTTGAACGTCAACGTAAAGCTGTTCAGGCGTCAACGTAAATTGCGAGGCGACCAGGACCCGCGCGAGCTCCAACGTCGGGGTGTTGAAGCACGACGTAGGCGCAAGCAGGAAGCTGCCAAGGCAGCCGCCCAGGATGCACCCCCACGGCCACAATCAGAACGCGCGAAACGCGAGAGGCCGTCGGATGTGACTCCTAGTCGTATGCGCCATAGGCCCGGCGGCGAGGAGGTGCCGGCGGTTAATCGCCCGTTGGAAGCGTCCGCGTGCTTCCCCCTGCGATGACATAGCGATTGCCGCTGGGGCTGCGGCCTCAGCGAGCTTAGTCGTTGGAGGCCCGCCGGTCTTGCGCCTCACCCCTTTTGGCGTGAATCCGAGCGAGCGAAACGAGCTTGGCCTCGCCTGCGGGCGGAGCTACGATCTGTCAGGACGGGATGGGCAACGCGGAACGAGGAACCCGCTCTCGGCTGCGGCTGGTAGGAGACGCATGAAAGCGTCTGTGACTGTTCATATCGAGACGCTATGGACAAATCGGGCCGACCTATGCGTCGAGGCTGAACTGGACGACCCACACTCGGAGACGACCCGAGAGACGGTCTCATTGATGTTTGAGACGGCTCGGCTGATGGCGGTGGAGGCGCTGGGCGAGAACGAGCGTGCGCTGTTCGGCCAGGAGGCAATGAACATGCGCTATCGGGAGCTGGATGAGCGGGAGATTCGGCTGGACGAGCGAGATAAGCCCCTGGCCACTCGCGAGGAGGACTCGAGGGCGCGCGACCATCTAGCCGACCAGCGCGAGAGTGAAGCAGACATCAGGGAACGGGATCAGATGGAGCGCGAAGTCCGCCGGCAGCGCCAGGAGTAGAAACCCCGGGTCTACGCCCACTTCTCCACAGTATCCCCTGCCTTTCTCCACAGTGCCCCCATGTGTTCTCCACGAGAAGGGCCGAGGACGCCGCCCCGGAGAGATTTATCGCACCCCGCCTGGAAGAATCCAGCGGCGCAGGTCTACGCCCTCACAAGCTCGCAATGCGTCGACGAGACGCTTGACCTCTTTATGACGCGGGAAGCTGCCGAGGCTGAACTGCGCGAGACTCTTCAGGATGAGCCTGACTGGAAGGACGTTCTCAGCGTCGTGCCGATCGAGCTCGACGGACGGAACGTGTCCGCGAACTAGCGCCTTCGAATACGCGCAACGCCGGAACGCCAGCCTAGGTCGGGGCGCTCTCCTCGGTAGCTTCGCCTGTGGGCTCGTGTGCGGCGATGGCATCGCTCGTCTCCTGGACATCGAAGCCGATGGGGCCGCCCTCGCCGGCTGAGATGAAGGAGATATCGACCTTCGCTATCGCTCCCTCTTGAACAACGATAACCCTCCTTGGCTCTTCGGGGCGATCGACTACCTCGAACCACAGCCAAGGCAGTTCGCGCTCGATCGACACGACATCGGGGGTGAAGGACTCACCGCTATGCAGACCGACGGTCACTCGCGCGACCTTGCCATCCGGCGCGTCCTGAGACATTCGCTCGCGCACCATGCGGATGCTTGTCCAGAAGTTCCGGCGGGCTCGGCTCATGGGGCGGAGAATAGTGATCGCCCCGGGGCGGACTTGCACCATTGCGGCCCCCTAAGTAAGTAGCGGCTAGGGCGCTTCCACCGGCCGGGCC
>JBKPEC010000172.1:0-7734 GCA_046728195.1 Actinomycetota bacterium | reverse complement strand
CCGTTACACCGACTCCGACGCCGGAAGCCTCGAGGTCGGGATCGGCGCGGCCAGCGGTGAGGAATTCGTCGGAAACGTGGGCGGCGGTGGATACAAGGATTTAACGGCGGTCGGTGACGTCACGAATACGGCCGTGCGTCTCACGTCGGTTGCCCGCGACGGCGAGATCATCATCGACGCGCCGACCTATGAGGCAGTTGCGCGGGCGTACCCTGACGCAGAGCGGCGAGAGCTCACGCTGAAGGGAAAGCGGGCACCGGTGGCTGTCTTCCGGATCCCGCCGTAGGCGTTGGGCGGGACAGCGTCTCACCTCGCTCTAACCACAGAACCGAGGTGCAAGCGTTCTGCAAGCATCGGGGCTCTGCGGCGATGTCACCGTGTTCCGCCTAGATGCACGGCCGCGACTGAAAACCGGCTCGGAGCCTGCATTTCGGCGGAATACGGCGGAACGCGTGTACCGAATCGGGGCGGCTCATAACCCGGAGGTCGCAGGTTCAAATCCTGCCCCCGCTACTGAGAAGGCCCGCATTTGCGTGCTCTTTTCGTGCATGCAGATAGTGGTGTTGCGGGTGACGGGACTCGAACCCACGCTTTACCCCCGTGATCCACTTGCGCACACGTCAGTCGATGCGCTGAGCCGACCAGCAGACTCGAACCCGGCGCCTCCGGCGTGACAGGCCAGTCCGGGGGTCGCTAGGTGAGCGACGAAGAGCACGCGATCCCTCTGTTCATGCGGCGCTTCGGGCGGACCAGACGAGGTTTCCTATCGTTGAGCGAGCGGCGCTGCGACGTTTGCTGCCCGATTGCTGCCGCCGCCCGGCGTCTTGGATGCACCGGACGCCGTCAAGTCACCGTAGGGAGGCGGAGGCTGAAGCTGGCTCCAGTCGGCGTCGAGTCGCAGGTGAGGTCGCCGTCGTGTTGCTGCGCGATGCGTCGGGCGATGGCCAGGCCGAGGCCGTGTCCGGGCTTACTCGGGTCGAGCCGGACGAAGCGTTCGAAGATCCGTTGGCGTTCGTGTTCGGGTACGCCCGGCCCGTCATCGGAGACGAGCGCCTGGGCGTAGCCGTTGCGCCGTCGTAGTTGCACGTCGATTCGGCCGGTGGGTTGGATGGCGGCGAGGGCGTTGTCGATGAGGTTGCGGAGCACGCGTTCGAGCGCGTCGGGGTCGCCGTTCACGGTGGTGTCGTTGTCGGCGCTGAGCGTGATGGCTGCACTGGGTGCGCGTGTGTGCGCGTCATCGATGAGTGGACGCACGATGGTGGCGAGGTCGACGGATATTCGGGCGGGGTGTGTCTCGAGGCGGGCGAGTCCGAGGAGGTCGTCGACGAGGCGGCCGAGTCGTTCGCTCTCGCGTGCAACGGCTGCTTCGAGTCGGTCGCGCTCGGGCCGTTCCGGCTGCTCGCGCAGGAGGGTCTCGACGCTCGCCTGCAGTGCGGCGATGGGGGTGCGGAGCTCGTGTGAGGCGTCGGCGAGGAAGCGGCGGGTTGCGGCGTCGCTGGCGCGTGCTTCTTCGATGGCTTTCTCGAGGGCCTCGACCATCTGGTCGAATGCTCGGGCGAGGCTGCCGAGCTCGGTGTCGGTGCGGGTGGGCTCGAGGCGGAGCTTCGAGTCGCCGTGGGCGATGCGCGTGGCGGTCTCGATCACGGCGGAGAGAGGGCGCAGAGCAGTGCGAGTGCCATGGAAGACGAGCAGGCTGGCGAGCAGGAGAGCGGCGGCGGCGACGAGGAGCTCGACGAGAAGCAGGTTGCTGACTGCGTGGTCGATGCTTGCACGGCTGGCGCTGAAGGAGACCTTCGTCCCGTCGGGGAGGACCTCGTCGAGAATGAGCAGCGATCCGCGCGCCTCGATGGCCGAGGCGGCCTTGGCCGGTCCGGTGGCGCGAGCTTCGCTGCCGACGGGAGGCGTGATGCGGATGGCGATCCCCTCGAGCGCGAGGCCCGGTAGGAGTCGCTTCGCCTGCCCCGCGGAGCGGGCGTGCTCAACGGACGCGCCGGCCTTGGCCAGTCGGCTGTGGAGGTCGCCCTCGAGCTTGGCGCGGTAGGCGAGGGTGACCGCAGTCACCACGCCGGCGAGGACGATCGCGAGCAGGGCGAGGGTGGTGAGGATGACGCGGGCGCGGAGCGAACCGGTCTTCATCGCGGGTCGAGCCGGTAGCCGAGCCCTCGGACGGTGTGGAGGATGCGCGGGCCGTGCGCTTCGAGCTTGCGGCGCAAAGCGCTGATGTGGACCTCGACGACGTTCGGGTCGTACGCGTCGTAGCCCCAGACCTGGGTGAGCAGCTGGTGCTTGGAGAGAACCAGGCCGCGCTGGCGGACGAGGTAGGCGAGCAGGCGCAGCTCGGTAGGAGTCAGCTCGAGCGGCGAGCCCGCTCGGCTGGCCAGGCCCGCCTGCTCGTCGACGACGACATCGCCGACTTCGATCGCCGCGCCGAGGCGGCCCGTTCGTCGCAGCACGGCGCGCACGCGGGCGAGCAGCTCCTCCAGCGCGAAAGGCTTGATCAGGTAGTCGTCTGCGCCGAGCTCGAAACCGTCCAGCCGATCCTCGACCGTGTCGCGGGCGGTCAGGAAGACGATCGGCAGATCACGCGCGGCTCGCAGCCTCCGCGCCAGCTCGAACCCGTCACCGGTCGGAAGTAGCACGTCGAGCACGGCCAGATCGGGGGCGGCGGCGAGGATCAGGTCGGGGTCCGGGTAGTCGGAGAACCCGGTAACGGCGATCCCTTCCCGTCGGAGCGCGCGCTCGACCGCTTGGCGTACCGGCTCCTCATCCTCGACGAGCACCACGCGTGGCGACTGCGCGCTCACACGAGCAGTATCGCCGCCCGATCCTGAGCGTTAGCTGAAGACCACCGCGTCTTCAGATCCAGTACAGCAACGGTTGCGACGCTCGGCGAGGCATGTACGGTTGCAGTCACACCCTTCGCGGGGCCACGATCGCCGCCTCGGCCGGGCTTGCCCTGCTGGCGGCGGCGTGCGGCAGCTCGAGCAAGGTCGCGAGCGTCAGCTCGTCATCCGCGGGCAGTGTGGTCAAAGCGGCGTCGTCAGCGGGCACGCCCGCCGCCCAGGCGCGGCTGGAGAGCGAGTACCTGAGCTTCGCGAGATGCATGCGCTCGCATGGGGTCAGCGACTTCCCGGACCCCATCACCGGGAGCGGTGGCCATCCCGGCTTCAGTCTCCAGGGCGGTTCAAATAGCGATCTGAACTCGAAGAATCCGGCATTTCAGAGAGGGATCGGGGTGTGCCAGCACATCCTCGGGCACCAGTTCAGATTCGTCTTCACGCCGAGCGGCGTCGGCAAGGGCGCATGAGCTCTGTCCTGTGAACGACAGTACGCACGTCAGAAAGCTGCCCCGGCGGGCGGCGGGTGATGTCTGCGGCACTAGCCGCACTGAGGTAGTGGCGCCTGGTCGCGCCGATCGGGCTGCGCCCGGCGCGGAACGCGGCGTCCGCGTGGTATGGGTGGAAGCGGCGGTCGCTGCCGTTGCGTTCGCGGCGCTGTGCGTCGGAGTCCTATCCGTTGCGCCTCAGCCCGCAGAGCCCGACGACGGCGCCTACCGCGCGTCGATTGTGGCGATGACCGAAGGGCATTTCCTGACGTTGTCAACCGTTCAGGCAGAAACCCTGGCAAAGAAGCTGGGCGATAATCCGGCCGCGCCCCCGAACCAGTGGGTTGAGGTGACCCGCGGCCGGTACATCAGCGAGAAAGACCCCGGCTATCCGTTCCTGGCGGCGCCGTTCCAGGCGCTCGGGATCATCCGGTGGGCACCGCTGTTCTACGGGGCGCTGGCCTGCCTCGGCCTCTTCATCGGCAGCCGGCGCTGGCTCGGCCGCTTCGGCGGGCTAGCAGCAGTCGGCCTGTACTGCTCATCAGGAGCCGCGCTGGCCTTCGCGTGGCGCGACTACATGCCGACGTTCACCGACGCCTCGCTGATAGCGGCCGGCTCCGGCGCTCTGCTGTGGGCGATGCTGGCAACCGACACCAGTTCAAGGCGCCGCACCTGGATCGGCCTCGCCGGATTCTTGGCGCTCGAGATCGCGACCTTCGTTCGCTACACCAACATCGTGATCCTCGGCTGCGCCGTCGTCGCCGTCGTCGTGGCGTGGTGGCTGCGAGCCGTGAGGCTACCCCTCCGCACGCTGTGCTGGTGGCTTGCATCGGTGGCCGCTTTCGGCGCCGGTGTGGCCATCTTCGACGATCTCGTCTACGGCGGTCCGCTGACGACCGGTTACGAGCCCGGCGAGGTCACATTCGCCCTCGGCGCGATCGGACCGAATCTGAGGCTCATGCCCGCCCACCTGATCCAGGCAATGCCGATGCTGGTGCTCGGACTGATTGCGCTCGCTTGGATCGTCGTGCGGTGGCTGGTGCTGCGCCGCGCTGGCGAACGAGCCGGCGCACCGGCTCGTCGCGACCTATGGGTGGGCCTCACCCTGGCCGCGTCGTGGTTCGCGATCTGGGGCCTGTACTCCACGTACACCTGGACGACCGACCCGACCAGTGTCACCGTGCAGGTCGTCAGGTTCTACCTTCCGGCGATCGGCGCGATCTCCCTACTCGGCGCCTGGCTTGTGACCAGGATTCCCGGCCGTGCATCGCTCGCCGGCCTGACCTCAGCCGCCGTAATCACGGCGATGTTCGGACTGGGCGTGTGGGCATTCCACGCCATGTACGCAGCATTCGGCGTGCCACTAAGCGGCTAGGCAGCCCACTCGTTGCGACCGATTTTTCGTCGCGGCAGCAAACGATCAATTCCGATCGCCGCATTTCCGTCTCTCTCGACAACGAGAGATGCTCTTTACAGGCACTTCGAGAGCGGGAGCGACGGGATTCGAACCCGCGACCTCCGGCGTGACAGGCCGGAGTTCGCGTGGAGATCATCAAGTCAGATCGACTCGCGGCTGCAAGCATTCTGCAAGCACCGCGCTTCCGCAGCGATGTCACCGTGTTCCGCCTGCCGGCACGGCCACGGCCGAGAACTGGCTCAGAGCCTGCATTTCGGCGGAATACGGCGGGAACGCGTGTACACATTCGAGGCGGCTCATAACCCGGAGGTCGCAGGTTCAAATCCTGCCCCCGCTACTCGAGAAGGCCCTGGAAACAGCGCCTTCTCCGTTTAGAACGCCCAACACCGCTCTCGATCTGCAAGCCTTTCTGCAAGCGTTTGGCATGCGACGGAGGCGCAGTCCCGTGTCGTATGGGAGCGGATGCAAGCTGCTGGCAGCAGCGCGGCCGAATGAACTTCAGCCGGGCTTCCCGCCTCCACCACACCTAGCGCGGTCGAGGAAACGCGCACCCGGGTGTTCGGGCTGTTCCATCGAGCCCTTGCCCTCGGCCGCGCAGTCTGCGCAGACGAAGCTCGCGGACTGCTCGAAGATGAGCAGGGCGTCACGCTCGTCGTCGTACTCGGCTCCGCACACCTTGCACGTCACGCCGCCCATACCGTGTACGACTTCACGAGAGGATGCGTCCGGCCGTGTCGAAGGTGTGCTGAGCACCGTCGATGGCGAAGGCCAACGCCATCACACAGTCCTGCGTCAGCGCGCGGTCGTCGGTCGAGTAGGCGAGCAGTTCCCGGTGCAGGGCGGGAACCTCGTCCGGCTTGAAGCAGAGGCGGTACTGCTCGACTTGGTAGGCGAGTTGTCCGAGCATGCGTGGCATCGACATACCGGTGGTGAGCACGCCGTGAAGATGGCTCTCCGGGATGGGTACTGCCTGCCGGATCGGATAGCCGATGCCCGTGTCCTCGATAGTCACATGCGCGCCCGGCGACCAACGCCGGTACATCGCTTCGATGGCGTGCTGCACTTCTCCGACCGTCGGTTGAAGAAGGCGCTCGAAGTGCACAACGTCCGCAATCTCGTCGCTGCAGTCGATGCAGACAAGCACAGTGGCGTCTTGTTTGAGCCCAATGTCCCACACCTATTGAGAACCGGCGGCGCGGCTTCTCCGGGAAGTGCCACCGCTGCATGTACGTCGCGCGGTCGGGGGCAAGCCCGCGTGCGTCGGTGGTGCAGGCTGCGATGTCTTCGGCGGTGAGCATCCGCTCGCCCGCCGAAGCGAGGGCTTCCTCCCATGTGGACGGGTACTCACGGGCGAAGTCGCTCGCGGGCATCGACATCTTCATGGCGGTGAGCCAGTCCTCGTCACGTCCGGGACGTGAGAGCGCCGGAACGAAGATCGCGTGGTGCTTGCCGGTTCCGGCGACACATTTGCGGAAGTAGTCGGCGGTGTCGGACTCGGGGCCGATGACCTCCGTCGTCACGATGGAGAACGATCCGCCCGGCACGACCGAAGGTGCAGCCGATTGGTAGACCTTCCTCGGGAAGACCATCGCGCTGAACTCGTCCAGGTGAAGGTGTGAGCACGTCGCGCCTCGGCTAGCGGCGCGCGTCGAGGCGTAGGAGCGGATCAAGGCGCGCTCCCCGTTGCCTGCGTCGAGCCTGATCGAGCGCGTGGTCATTTGCATCGGGAGGCGCATCGACTCGGGGAGCCTTTCGAGCCCGTAAATGATGTGCTCAAGAATCTCCTTGGCGGCGTCGTCGCCCGAACTGAAGACGTGGACTCTCGCCTGCGGATCGCGGAAGCGCGCGACGTAGACATCGTGTGCGATTGCCACCGTCGTCTCGCCCAACTGACGGGCTTTGAGTGTGTACGTCCACGGGTGCTGCTCGACCGCCTCGATGTAGGCTTCATGCGCAGGCCAGAGTTCGTCCCCCAGGCGTGCGCTCGACGCCGCTCTCCTGATCCAAGAACCGCCACACGTTCAAGAACTCGCGGAACGAGGTCGCGGCAGCAGCGAACTCCCAGCGTGCGTCTGCGGAGTCGCGCAGGGCTTGAAGTCCGGCGAGGGAGACGGGGTAGCCGTCATCGCGAGGCGAGCCCTCGATGAAGACCCTGTTCGTCCTGTGTTTCTTCGGTGGGCCGGTGACGCGGCGCCCGTCAGGCGCTAGGCGGATGAGGACTGGCATCTCGGATCGTCGTGCCGCATCTCGATGTGACGGAGCACGCGAGCGTGAGATGCGAACAGTTCGTGAGGGCAGGCCGAGCACGTCCACAGGAGCGCCGTCTCCGGTGGGTCGGTGAGTGCTCCGGCGGCGCGCCACTTCTCGCCCGCCTTGATGTAAGCGTCATACGCCGGGAGGTCGAAGAGAATGGGCTCGAGGAGGACGCCATTCTGTCCGCCCGCATTGGCCGCGATTTCCGACCGCGAAAACCCGGATTTCGTGGCTCACGACCACGCCTCCGGGTCGAGCAGGTCGGCGTGGTCATCCTCTGGCTTCGGGATCGCGTCGAGTTCGATCAGCGCGTCGGCGGCTCGAAGCCGAGCTTGCCAGTCGATACCGTCATCCTTCCACGCCGTGAGCGCAGCAATGAAGACCCACGAGGCGTTGGCGTTAGGTCGCCACGGACGCGCTCGACCTCGGCCTTGAACTCGGGAAGATCGGCCCACCGTCGGGCCGTGCGCTCGTTGACGCCGAGGGTCTCCGCGATGGTCTTCCAGGTGCGACCGTGTGCTCGCATCCCTGCCGCAGTCGTGAGCCGTTCGAGGTCGTGCCGCATCTCATCCTTCGACTTTAGCCTCGGTCGCCGGAACCGCACGCTCGCGCCCGGTTCGGTGACCGCGCAATCGCCCGTGTCATGCGGGATTGACGCCCGCGCATTGACCTCAGTTGCCCGCGCGTTCGGAGCGCTCCGGTGTGCCCCTGACGACGTGTCACAAGGTCCCGGATCAAG
>JBKPEC010000171.1:0-5911 GCA_046728195.1 Actinomycetota bacterium | reverse complement strand
GAGCAAGTTCTTGCCGATCGCTTCGACGCGCTCGAGGCGGCGACCGTCGAGCCGAGGTGCGAGCTGCTTCACGGCGGCCCGGGGATGAGGCGTCTCGACCTCGAGCTCCTGCCCCACCAGCACCTGCAGGCGGCGTGCGGCGCGGTGCAGGGCGTCCCCTTCGGGCATGCTCCAAGCGTATGTCTCGCCGACTTCGCGCCGCGGTGGCCGGAGCCGCCGCCGCGGTCATCTGGGGCTTACAGGAGCCGCTCGACCGGCGCGTGTTCGGGTGCGATTACTCCGACGTGGAGTTCCTCGGCCGCGGACGGCGCTCAGTTGGCTTCGTCGTGCACGCGGCGAACGGTGCGCTCTTCGGCGTCGTGTTCGACCTGGCTCGGCAGCGCGTGGATCTGGATCAGCGGCGGTTGGCGCTCGGGCTCGCGCTGGCGGAGCACATGGCGCTCTGGCCGTTGATCGTCCTCGCCGAGCGCGATCTGCTGACGAGCTCGCGCGCGTTCGCGCAGGCGACCTACCGCCACGCGCTCTTCGGCATTCTCCTCGGCCGGCTCGCCTAGGAGGCGCGGAGCACAGCCCGGCGCGGGCCGGCGAGGAAGCCGGCCTCGAGGAGCAGAGGCATGATCTCGGTCTCAGCCACCGGTTCGCCGTCGAAGCGTTCCACCGCGAGCCGAGCCTTGCCGCCGCGCCGCCTGACGTCCTCGACCAGCGCCGCGAGCGCAACGCGCAACCACCCTTCCTCGGGCTCTCGCAAGGGGACGAGCGACCGGCCGCCGCGCTCGACGAAGAGCGCCGGCTCGCCGCCGAGCAGCACGACGTGCGCGCCCGCCACGCGCGCGGCGCGCGCCCCGGCACGCTTGGGCCACGGCAGAGCGGCGCCGTAGGGCTGTGCCGGGTCGGCGGCAGGTAGGACGAGCGGCTCGGGCTCTTCGTCTTCACGCGGCCGCAGTTCGCGCAACCGCTCGACCGCTCCCGGCAGCGCGAACTGCGCGCCACCGAGTCCTTCGACGAAGTAGCCGCGACGGCAGACACCGAGCGTCTCGAGTGCGCGCAGCTCGCCGTACACGGCTCCGTAGCCACCGGGAATTCCTTCTCCCCGCACTCCGTCGCGCGTGACGATGCCCTGCCGCTCGAGCAGCAATTCCGCCAACGCGCGCGCGTCGGGTCGACCGGTGAACAGCCTGTCGGTGAGTGACCAGCGACCCTGGGTGGCGATGATTCCGGCGGCGCGCTGGCGCGAGAAGCGCCGCGGCCGTCCGCGCTGCGGTCGCGGTGTCTGGTAGCGGCGGCCCGCGCGCAACGGCGTCCAGGCGTCGTTCGTAACCTCTCCGGCCCAGACGAGATCCCACAGCGCCGGCAACGCCACCTCAGGCTCGAGCTCGGTCGCCGCGACGAGGTCGTACCAGAACTCCGCGCTTCGCCCGAGCGCGTCGCGGATCCGGTCGTGCACCTCTCCTTCCGGACGCGGAGCGGCGGCGGGACGGCCGAGGGCTGGCGCGTCCTCGCGGAAGTACACCGCCACACGATCCAACCCGGCACCGACCCAGACGAGCTCGCCCGACGCGCACAGCTGGTCCAGCTGTCCGGGATTGAAGCCCGGCACGCGGCGCCGCAGCACCTCGGACTCCCAAAGCGACACCGGCAGTGAAAGTCCTTGCAGCGGGACGAGCGCCTCGCGCAACGTGGCGCGTCGGTCGATGCCGTGCCAGTGCGGCAGGAAGCGGCCGAAGGCGGCCTGCTCGGCCGGCTCGACCTCCTTCCGCAGCGCCGCGAGCGAGGCGCGCCGCAGGCGTCGCAGCACCTCCGGATCGCACCACTCCCGCTCTGTTCCGCCGGGACGCAGCTCGCCGCGGACGAGCTTCTCCTCCCGCTCCAGCTTGTGCAGCAACGGCTCGACGTCGCGGCCGAAGTGCTCGTCGGCCTGGGCAGTCGTGAACGGACCACGCCCGCGCGCGTACCGCAACACGAGCTGCTCGAGCGACTCGGGCCCGCCCTCGAGGAACACCTCCGGCAGCCCGCCAGGAGGCATGACGCCGAGCGCGTCGCGATAACGACCGGCGTCTTCCACGGCGATCAGTCGCTGCACACCGGCCAGGCGCACGAGTAGCGCACGCCGCTCCCGCAGAAGCGTCTGTGCGAATCCCTCGTCGTACTCGCCCTCCCGCAAGTCGCCGCGCAGCCGCAACAGGTCGTGGAGCTGGTCGGCGTTGCGGGGCGAACCCCGCAGCTGGGCCTCGACCTCCTCGACCGCTCCTTCGTCGAGCAGATCGCGGAGCTCTTCCTGCCCGAGCAGCTCCCGCAGGAGGTCCCGGTCGAGCGACAAGGCCTGGGCTCGCCGCTCGGCAGGCGGCGTGTCGTCCTCGTACATGTACGTCGCGATGTAGTCGAAGAGGAGCGAGGCCGAATACGGCGAGGCCGTGGGCGTCTCGACGTCGACGAGATCGAGCTCGCGCGTACGCAGTCCGGTGAGCAGCCGCTTCAGCGACGGCAGGTCGAAGACGTCCTGCAGGCACTCGCGGTAGGTCTCGAGGATCACCGGGAACGAGCCGTACTTGCGCGCCACCTGCAGCAGCCCCTGCGCCTTGAGACGCTGCTGCCACAACGGCGTTCGCTGATCCGGACGACGCCGCGGGATCAACAGCGCGCGAGCAGCGTTCTCACGGAACCGCGCACCGAAGAGCGCGCTCTGGCCGACCTCTTGTACGACGAGCTCCTCCACGTCATCCGGAGAGATGACGATGTCGTCGATCGGAGGCGGCACGTCGGCATCGGGGAGATGCAACGCGATCCCGTCGTCCGACCAGATCGACTGCACCTCCAGGCCGAGCGAGTCTCGGAATCGCGCCGCGAGCGCCAGCGCCCACGGCGCATGAACGCGCGCACCAAAGGGCGTCAGGATGCAGAGCCGCCAGTCGCCGATCTCGTCGCGGAAGCGCTCGACCACGATCGTGCGGTCCGAGGGAACGGCGCCGGTCGCAGCGGCCTGCTCGTTGAGAAACGCGAGCAGGTTGTTGGCAGCGCGCTCGTCGAGGCGATGCTCTTTGGTCAGCCGCTCAACGGCGAGCTTGTGGCTCTGAGCCACAAGCTCACGCGAGGCCAGACCGATCGCCTGGCCGAGCTCGAACGGGCGGCCGACGCCTTCGCCCTTCCAGAACGGAACGGCTCCGGGCACACCGGGTGCCGGCGAAACGAGCACGCGGTCGCGGGTGATCTCCTCGATCCGCCAGGTCGAGGCGCCGAGCAGGAAGGTCTGGCCGGCGCGGGCCTCGTAGACCATCTCCTCGTCCAGCTCGCCGACACGACCGCCCCCGTCCACCAGGTGCACGCCGAATAGACCGCGGTCGGGGATCGTCCCCGCGTTCGTGACCGCGAGCCGGCGCACACCGCTGCGTCCGCGGATGACACCCGCCGTTCGGTCCCACACGATGCGCGGCCGCAGCTCCGCGAACTCGTCCGACGGGTAACGACCCGCGAGCATGTCGAGCACGTTCTCGAGCTGGGTGCGAGAGAGGTCGGCGAAGGGATACGCCGCGCGGACGAGCTCGTGCAGCTCGTCGACCGAGATCTCTTCCTCGGCGGCGATCGCGACGATCTGCTGCGCCAGCACGTCGAGCGGGTTGCGAGGGATGACCGTCTCCTCGATCGCACCCTCGAGCATGCGTTTGACGACCACCGCCGACTCGAGCAGGTCGGCCCGGAACTTCGGGAAGATGCGCCCCTTTGAGACGGCGCCGAGCTCGTGCCCGGCGCGGCCGACACGCTGCAGCCCACGGGCGACCGACTTCGGCGACTCCACCTGGATGACCAGGTCGACGGCGCCCATGTCGATGCCGAGCTCGAGCGACGACGTCGCGACGAGGCACGGGATCTCCCCCGCTTTGAGCAGCTCCTCGATCTCGACCCGCTGCTCACGTGCGATCGAGCCGTGGTGTGCGCGTGCGATCTCCCGCGGCGTCGCTTGCGATGCCGCTGATGAGGCCGTGTCGGCTTCGCCGGCACGGCCGTTCACCGAAGCCAGCTCGTTGAGCCGCAGCGCCAACCGCTCCGCGAGACGGCGGTTGTTGACGAAGACGATCGTCGAGCGGTGCTCCTCGACCAGCTCGAGGATCTTGGGATAGATCGAAGGCCAGATCGACTGCTGCGAGCCCTCCGCGAAAACGCCTTCCGAATCGGAGCCGGGCTCGCGCATGTCCTCGACGGGCACGACCACCCGCAGATCGAGCTCCTTCGCAGCGCCCGCGTCGACGAGCTGGATGTCGCGTGCGCCGGAGACGAAACGGCCAATCTCCTCCATCGGCCGCTGCGTCGCCGAGAGGCCGATGCGCTGGAACGGCTCGTCTACGAGTCGCTCGAGCCTCTCCACGGACAGCGCCAGGTGGGCACCGCGCTTGGTGCCGGCGACGGCGTGCACCTCGTCGAGTATCAGCGTCCGAACGCCCTTCATGTTCTCGCGCGCGCGCGAGGTGAGTAAGAGGTAGAGCGACTCCGGCGTGGTGATGAGGATGTCCGGCGGGTTGCGCAGCATCGCGGCGCGCTCCTTCTGAGGCGTGTCGCCGGTGCGGACTGCGATCCGCAGGTCCGAGTGCAGGCCCGCGAGCGGGCCGCGGAGATTCCGCTCGATGTCGTAGTTCAGCGCCTTGAGCGGCGAGACGTAGATCAGTCGCAGGCCCTGTCCAGGCTCGGGGTTGAGCCTGTCGATCCCGTACAGGAAGGCCGCGAGCGTCTTGCCCGAGCCCGTCGGCGCCTGGATCAGCGTGTGCTCGCCGCTTGCGATCGCAGGCCAGCCGAGGGCCTGGGCCGGGGTCGACTCACCGAACGCCTGCTCGAACCAGGCGCGCGTGTCCGCGCTGAAGACGGAAAGGGAGTCCACTCCTCCAGCCTAGTCCGCCTCTACTTGCCTCCGTAGACGAAAGTCGGCGCAGGGTACAGACCGACTCACGCTTGAGCGCATGCCCGTGTCACATCTTCTCGTCTTCCCTCGTCATTACTCATGACCGTTAACGAAAAGGTGGCTTGGCAGACGGCCAACCACGAAAGGAGGCGAGACGATGAACTACGGGCCGCTGATCCACCTGACCGCCGTGCTCATCGCTTCGCCGGCTGCCGGAGACTGGCTCGCGATCGCCGCGGCCGGAGTCGCCATAGTGCTTCTGATCGCTCCAGTAGTCTGGCTCGCCTGGCGCTTCCTCCAGATGAGCGACGAGGCGTTCATCAAGTCGGTCAACGACGTCCAGAAGTTTGTTGACCTGACCGCGCAAGCGAGAATCGAGGCGAAGAGCTTTACTCGTGGTTCGCTGCTCGATGGGGACCCTCACAGTGCGGCGGCGGCGATCGACACGTTCATGTCGCGTAAGGCGCTGGCGCGCCAGGCGGTGTGGCCCCGTGGTTACGTCCCACACGGACGCGAGGCGACAGACGCAGCCGACCCACCGCACGATGAGAGTGAGCGGCAACTAGGGAGAGATCCGCAGCGATTCGAATGACAGGACGCTCGCCCAGGCGAGCGGATGTAAGCTCGACGCTCCAGGAACGCCCTGAGAGGAGGCCCAGATGCATGCGGTCGTCGTGCGCGCGACCATCCATAACGCTGACCGCACGCGGGAAGTCCTCAATAGCCAGGCTGTGCCGCAGGCTTCGGGTGCGCCGGGTTTCAAGGCGGGCACTGGACTTGGCCGACCGGCGAAGGGGAGTTGAACGTGCTCGCGATGATCATCTTTGACTCGGAGGAGAACGCACGCGCGGCGGGCGACCGGGTGAACGCGAATTTTTCGCAGCCTGAAAACCGCGACGACGTCACGCTCGACGGCGTTGAGGTCCGCGAGGTCGTCGCATCGGCCGGATGAGTTAGTTGGGTTATCGCCATCCCCTGAGCCAACGCATCGGTGGTTGAGCCTCGCCCGCGCTGCGGCGGTGTGCC
>JBKPEC010000170.1:0-5608 GCA_046728195.1 Actinomycetota bacterium | reverse complement strand
GACTCGATCTCCTCCGCGAAGGCGGCGACTATCGCAGGGTCGAACTGCGAGCCCGCGCAGCGCTCGAGCTCGGCCAGCGCTGCCTGCGAGGAACGCTTGGGTCGATAGATCCGGTCCGACGTCATCGCGTCGTACGCATCCGTGACGAAGATGATCCGGGCGCCGAGCGGGATCTCTTCGCCGCTGAGACCGTCCGGATAGCCGGCGCCGTCCCAGCGCTCGTGATGGTGGAGCACCAGGTCGGCGACCGGATCCACGCCGAGACTGTCGAGCATGCGGAAGCCGATCTGCGGATGCCGCTCGAGCACGAGTCGCTCGGAATCCGTCAAGGCGCCCGGCTTGCGCAGAATCTCTTCCGGGATCGCGAGCTTCCCGAGGTCGTGGAGGCTGCCGGCCAGCCGCGTCAGCTCGACTTGTTCGGGCTCGAGGCCGAGCCGGCCCGCGACGCGAGCGGCGAGCTCGCTGACCCGCTCCGAATGACTGCCGGTGTAGGTGTCGCGCGCGTCGACCGCTTTCGCGAGCGACGCCGCCGCGCGGTAGCGCGCCGCCTTGTCGGGCCCGGCGGCCAGTCGTTTGAGCTCCGCGAGCTCGACCACGTCCGGGCGGTAGAGCCGCACGCGGTTCTTGCCGTGCTCCTTCGCCCAGTACAACGCGCTGTCGGCGAGCCGGATCAGCTCGTCGCGTCCGTGACCCTGCATCGGGAAGGTTGCAAGGCCAGCGCTGACGGTGACGTGTTCGATGTGCTCGAAGTCCACCGCCGCGATCCTCTCCACGATCGAGTTGGCGGCGGCGAGCGCCGTTCCCTCGTCGTGGTCGACGAGCAGGAGCGCAAACTCGTCGCCGCCGAGACGGAACGCCTCACCGCCCTGGCGCAGCCTCGCGGCGATCTGCGAGAGCACGCGGTCGCCGGAGGGGTGACCGAAGCGGTCGTTGATCTTCTTGAAGTCGTCGACGTCGACGAAGCACAGGGTCAGCGGTGCGTGTTGCTCCTGGGCGTTCTTGAGCTCGCGCTGCAGGCGCTCGTGGAAGTGCCGGTGATTCCCGAGGCCCGTGAGCGGATCGCTGAGGGCGAGCCGCATCGCGCGCAACGCGCGGTGTGTCGAGCGCTGGTAGAGCGAGATGGCCAGCAGCGGTCCGACCAGGGCGACCGACAGCACCGGCGAGCGTTCCCAGAGGACGACCAGCATCAGCGCGGCCGACGCCATGAACGCAAACGGGACGATCGTCACGCGGACGTGGACGCGGACGAGGCCGGCGTACCTCTGACCGGTGCTGAGGGCGATCGCACCGGAGATGAGGACCATGTTGACCCAGTAGTCGGCGGTTGCCGCCACCACGACCCTGGCAAAGATCGCACCCACGCTGTCACCCTTGATCGGTGCGATCAGCGCACCCGCTGCAAGCGCGACGAGGGCCAGAACGGCGACGTTGAACGCGATGCGCTGAAGCGGACGATGCTCCCAGAGCTGAATGATCGAGGTCGCGGTGAGCAGCAACAGCGCGCCCGCCGCCCAGCCGAACAGCACGATGGCCGCGACCGCGAACACGAACGTGAGCGAGATGACGCCGCCGCCCTTCTCCGAGTTGATCGGAACGGGAAAGCGCTCGGCAAGCGTTGCGGCGGCCGTCAGCGCGGCGAGGCTTGCCAGCGCACGGCCGCCGTGTCCGGTCGTCACGAAGACGTAACCGGCGGCGACGAGAACTCCGAGGCCCGCCAGGCAGACGGGGAGGATGAGGGCGGTAAGCCGGCGGGGCGTGACCGCCTGGGAGCTCACGTCAGCTCAGAACCACGTGAATTGAACGAACGAGTCCCAGGTGAACTGTCCGGCGACCGCTGCAACCAGAACCAGGATCGCCACGAGGCCGATCACCTTGGGCTTCCACTGCAACATTTCGTTTGTACCTCCCCAACACGACGGCAGACGTGCTCGATTCTTCACCGCGCGCTATCGAGCGCGAATCCCTCCATAGGGGGATTTGTCGGAGAGCTCAGTGCAGGGTGCCCAGGCCGGCTTCGGCCAGCGGACGACGCGCCCACGCAAAACGCTTCGCATACCAGCCCGAGAGGTTTGCGACCGCGACGCCGTATCCGGAAGAGTGGATGAACCAACCGTCGCCGAGGTAGATGCCCATGTGGTCGACCTGGGCCGGCTTCGACTTCGGACCCTTCGCGCCGAAAAAGATGACATCGGCGGGCTGGAGCTGGTCGGAGGGGATCCGCTTTGTTGCCGGTACCTCGCCGCTCATGCTGTAGGTGGTGCGTCCCTGCAACGTGTCCGCGAGCACTTGCTCGTTCGCGTACTGCTCCAGCTTGTAGACGCGCCAGACGAATCCAGAGCAGTCGAAGCCGCCGTGAACCTGCGTACCGAACGGCGACGTCGTTAGTTCGCTTTCGCCGCCCCACACGTAGGGGTAGCCGATGAACTTCACAGCCGTGTGCAGAATCCGCTTCTGCCAGTCGCTGAGGCCGGGGAGGGTGAACGTCGCTGCGAGCAGCTGCAAGTCTTGCGTGGTCGCCTCGCCGAATCGCAGGATCCGCGCCGCGGAATAGGCGGCCTCGGCGTGCGTCGCCGGCTCGCCGGGTGACAGCTCGAGCGCGTCGAGGGCTGCCGGGTGGTTCGTGCGCAGACCGAGCAGTCGGGCGACGGCTTCCGTGCCGAACCGAGAGGGCGGTGCGAGGCCTGCGTCCTTTGCGGTATCCAGGAACAGCTTCGCCGTGTCCGACAGGCCGAGCGCGGCGACGAGTCGCGCGTCGAGAGACGCCATTGTCACTGTCTTCGTCGGGGAAGGCGTCGCGATCGGTTCGGTGTGCGTCAATCCGGCCACAAGCGTCTCGAGCTCACCTCTCGTGAGCGGCTTGTTGGGTCGCGCCGCCGCCTCCTTGGCCATCAATCCGGCGGCCACTGCAGTCTTCAGCTCGGCCTGTGCCCACGAGGTCCCCGGCTTGGTGGCGGCGGACGCCGGTGACACCGTGAGGAGCGTGACGAGAGCGCAGACGTACGAGAGATGGCGGCGGCGCATGGGTGTCCTATCGGCCCCTTCCCAGATGTCTTTAACGTCCGCGCCATGGACGTCGAGATCACGCCGGAGCCCAGCGAGGAGGAGCGCCGCGCCATCCTCGAAGCCCTACGAGAGGAGCAGCGGGCCGGTGCTGCTCCGAGGCCCTGGCGCCGGGCCGGACTCGGGCCTGGCCCCGATGACGACGATGATCAGGCGGCGGCCCCGCCGCGCCAGAGGCGCGGCGCGGCGCGGGCGTAGTCCAGCCCGGAGATCCACGTCAAGACGAAGGCGACGAGAAGCGCCCACCAAGCGACCTCGTCACGCCACGCTCCAGCGGCGGCGAAGCCGCCGATCGCAGCGGCCACAGCCTGCGACCAGGTCTTCAGCTTGCCGAGATCGCGTGCCCGCAGGACGACGCCACGCTCGAGCGCGGCCAGTCGCAGCGCGGTGACGAGGAACTCCCGCACGACGATCAGCGCGACCATCCAGCCCGGGAAGACGCGCTGGTCGACCAGCATGATCAGCACGGCGAGGACGAGGATCTTGTCGGCGGCGGGGTCGAGGAGCGAGCCGAGGGGGGAGGAGCGGCCGCGGCTACGGGCGATCCTCCCGTCGAACCAGTCCGTCGCCATCGCGACGGCGAACAGCGCGGTCGCCCAGTAGTTGTGGCCGTCGAAGTCCCAGGCATACAGCAGGATGACGAATGGGACGGAGGCTGCGCGGGCGACCGTCAGAGCGTCAGGAAGGCTCATTGCAAGGGGAGAATACGGGGGTGACGGCGCCCTTCAGCAAGGTCCTGGTGGCGAACCGGGGCGAGATCGCGATCCGCGTCTTCCGGACCCTCCGAGAGCTCGGGATCGGGACCGTCGCCGTGTACTCGGAGGTCGACCGCGCTGCCGTCCATGTCAGCTACGCCGAGGAGGCCTACCTGATCGGCGCCGGCCCCCCGGCCGAGAGCTATCTGAACCAGGAGCGAATTCTCGAAGTGGCGCGCAGAGCGGGAGCGCAGGCGATCCATCCCGGCTACGGCTTCCTGGCCGAGAACGCGGCCTTCGCGCGTGCGTGCGCCGAGCACGGCGTGGTCTGGATCGGCCCGCCGCCCGAAGCGATCGAGGCCATGGGCTCGAAGATCGAGGCACGAGAGCGGATGCGCGCCGCCGGCGTGCCGATCATTCCCGGCGTCACGGAACCGGTGAGCTCGGCCGACGAGGTACGCAGGCTCGGCGACGAGCTGGGCTGGCCGATCGCCATCAAGGCCTCGGCTGGCGGCGGCGGCAAAGGCCTCAAGCTCGTCCGTGGGCCGGACGAGGCGGAGCGTGCGTTCGAGTCTGCGCGGCGCGAGGGCGAGGCCTACTTCTCCGACGCGACAGTGTACGTCGAGCGCTATCTCGAGGATCCGCGGCACGTCGAGGTACAGGTGCTGGCGGACGCACGCGGCCACGTCATTCATCTCGGCGAACGTGACTGCACCATCCAGCGTCGGCATCAGAAGCTCGTCGAGGAAACGCCGTCACCCGCTGTCGACGAGGCTTTGCGCGAGCGGATCGGTGCGATCGCGGTCGATGCTGCACGCGCGGTCGGCTACCAGAGTGCCGGCACGGTCGAGGGCCTGCTCTCGCGCGACGGGGAGTACTTCTTCCTCGAGATGAACACGCGTATCCAGGTCGAGCACACCGTCACGGAGATGGTGACCGGCCTGGATCTCGTGCGGGAACAGGTGCTGATCGCCGCTGGTGAACCTCTCGCGGTGCGCCAGGAGGACGTGCGTCTCCTGGGACACGCGCTCGAGTGCCGGATCAACGCCGAGGACGTGTCGAACGGCTTTCTGCCGGCTCCTGGCATGATCGTGCGCTACCGGGAGCCGTCCGGTCCAGGCGTGCGGGTCGACTCCGGCGTCACCGCGGGGAGCGAGATCCCATCGCTGTACGACCCGATGGTCGCGAAGCTGATCGTCCACGACGTCGACCGCGAGCACGCGCGACGGCGCATGTTGCGCGCGCTCGACGAGTTCGTCGTCGACGGCGTCAAGACGCTGATCGGCTTCCACAAGGCGCTGCTCACACATCCGTGTTTCGTCGAGGGCGCGACGTGTCACGGGCTCGTCGAGTCCGAGCTGATGGCGTCGCGGGCGGCCGAGCTCGAGAACGTCCGGCCGGTGGGCGCCCTCGAGGCCGGCGCGCCGAGCGTAAGGGAAGCGGTTCGAGCGATCGAGGTGAACGGTCGCCGCTTCGAGGTGCGCATGCTCGAGCCCGAGCCGGCGTTTGCCGAGCTGGCGCGGCGCCGGCGCGAACGTTCACGGGGGAGCGCGGCGACTGCCGCAGGTCGGGACGCGGTCGTGAGCCCGATGCAGGGAACGGTGCTCGCCGTGGAGGTGACCGAGGGGGACGATGTCAAAACGGGCCAGGTGATCTGCGTCGTCGAGGCGATGAAGATGGAGAACGAGGTGCACGCGCCTCGTTCCGGCCGGGTCTCGAAGCTGACTGTCGCGCCGGGGGATCCCGTGAAGACGGGCCAGGTCATCTGCATCATCGGCGCCGACTGAGAATCGGCGCGGATTCGAAGCAGACGCGTCGGCAGTCTGTCGCTATCGTCACCTCGCAGAGGGTGG
>JBKPEC010000169.1:0-5300 GCA_046728195.1 Actinomycetota bacterium | reverse complement strand
GATGTACTCCTTGAGGATGTCGGTCTGGATCGTCCCGCGTAGCTTGTCCCGCGGTACCCCCTGCTCCTCCCCGACGCAGAGGTAGAACGCAAGCAGCATTGCGGCAGGTGAGTTGATCGTCATCGACGTGGAGACCTCGTCCAGCGGTATGCCGGCGAACAGGGTCTCCATGTCGTCGAGGGAGTCGATCGCGACACCCTCCCGGCCGACCTCACCGAGCGAGCGCTCGTGATCCGAGTCGTATCCCATGAGGGTCGGCATGTCGAAGGCGGTCGACAGGCCCGTCTGACCGTGCTCCAGCAAGTAGCGGAAGCGGGCGTTCGTCTCCTCCGCCGTGCCGAAGCCGGCGAACTGACGCATCGTCCACAGCTTCCCGCGGTACATCGAGGGATAGACCCCGCGCGTGAAGGGATACACGCCCGGGTAGCCGAGCTCTCGCTCGTAGTCGACGTCGACGTTGTCGGGACTGTAGAGCGGCTCGTTCTCGAGGCCGGAGATGGTGGTGAGGAGCTCCGCGCCGCGCTCGGGCGCGGCGTCGTAGAGCTCTCGCTTCCACTCGGCGGTCGAGTCGGACCGCGCACGCGGATCCTCGGTCGTGGCCATCTGAGCAAATCTTACGGAGGGATCTGCGTGAAGCGACTGTCCGTCGCCGCCTCGCTTCTGCGCTGACAACCGTCAGAAAGCAGCACGTTTCACTAACCCGGAGGGGGGATTCGTCGAGAATTTTCCCACCTTTGAAGCCATAAATCCTCAAGTGCGCCCGTGGAGAGCGCCGATTTCTCCTGGTGGAGCCACGGGCGCCTCGCTCGTGGACGGAGAAACATGGCGAGCTTCCCGGACCTGCGGCCTCGACGTCGCTCGGCGCAAGCCGAGGGCGTGGCCGCGCGAAGGTTCAGGACGCCTGCTCTCCTCGCGGTCTTCGCCGCGCTCCTTCTTACCGCCTCGTTCGCCGTCTCCGAGCTCGCCACTCTCCGCGGCGCGAAGGCACACGACGCATCGGCATTCCTGACGAGGGGGCTCGGTCCGCCGCTGGACCGGGCGCACCTCGTCAGGAGGCCGGCGCGTGGCATCACGGTCTCGGTCCGCAAGAACGGTTACCGCGTGGCCACAGCGGGGTCCCAGCTCTCCCTTCGCTCCACGGTTGCAGGACGGACCTGGCGGAACTACACGCATGGCGTTCGCCGGTCCAACTCCGTCGGTTCGGAGACGATCCTGATCGACAGGGTCTCCGCCGAGGAGCTGCTGACTGTCACGAGACATCAAGGCCGTCGGACGTGGCGCTGGCGCCTCGACACGAAACTCCAGCCGCGCGTGACCCCGAGCGGCTACATCGGTTTCTTCGACCGGAATAGGCTGTCGGAGCTCGGGATCGAGCCGGTTGCCATCCTCGACGCCGACGGTCGCGACGTCACGCCTCCGGGCGCGCGCTGGGCGACCGTACGGCGCGGCGCGCACACGTGGCTCGAGCTGAACCTCGACGACAGCAAGCTCCCGACCCCTTACACGATCGACCCGACGATCAGCTTCCGCGCGGCCGGCACCGTCGCGACGAGCGCGTCGGGCACGTCGATCTCCGTTGGGATCCCTGCGGGGGCACTCGCACAGGACCTCCTGCTGATGCAGGTGGACGTCGCCAGTACGACGATCCCGTCGACACCGAGCGGCTGGACTCTCGTTGCGCAGACCAACACCGCCAACGTGTCGATCGCTCAGGCCGTGTTCTGGCGGAAGGCGCAGAGCGGAGATGCCGGCACGAGCGTGAACGTCACGATCCCGAACGCCGCCGCCGTGGGTGTCGTGACCGTCTACAAGGGTGTCGACTCCACGTCTCCGATTCAGCAGACGGTCGCAAGCTCGACCGCGAACAACAAGAACGTCACCTGCCCGGGGCTCACGACAACGGCCGCGAACGAGATGGCCGTCTGCGCTGGAACGATCCTGGTCAACGGCACCTGGCCCGCGAGCGGCGGCGGATGGACGCGGCGTGCAACCGGGGCCCAGTCGACGAGTATCAGTCTCGGTTGGTACGACCAGTTCGCGTCGACCTCGGGAACGACGATCGCATCGAACAGCTTCGCCGGCGTCGCGGCCTCCAACACTCGCAGCATCGGCAACAACTTCGGGCTCACGGTCGATACCGGTGCGCCGGTCAGCGGCACGATCGCCATCGCCAACGTGTCGCCTGCCGGGATCGCCTATCTGAGCGGCGGCACCGTCTACTACCGCGGCAGCACGGCCGGGCAGTTCCAGGTCCGCGATCCCTTCACGGACGCAAAGTCCGCGACGGAATCCGTCAACTACCCGCTCGTCTCCAGCGCCGGGTGGACACACGCCAACGAAACCGTCACCACCGGGCCGAACTTCCAGTCTGCCAACTACTCGTGGACGAGCGGAACGACGACTCCACCAACGGCGGCAGAAGGGACGATCACCGAGACTGACGGGGCAGGCAACACGAAGACCCAGGTCGTCTCGATCGTCAACGACACCACCGCGCCGACGGGGCAGACGATCAGCCTGTCCGGGACGGCGGCCTCGCCCAACTACTACAAGACCAACTCGGTCTCGTTCACGCTCGGCGACGGCTCTGACAGCGGCTCCGGACTCGACACCTCCACCCGCACCGTCACCCGCGAGACCGGCACGCTCTCGGGCGACAGCTGCAGCGGCTTCGCCGCCGACGCCGGCACGTTCTCCAGCCCCGACACCGCCGTCTCGAGCGGCCACTGCTACCGCTACACGTTCACCATCAAGGACAACGTCGGCAACACCTCGACCGGCGTGACCGCCACCGCCAAGGTCGACAGCGGCGCCCCCTCACACGGCACGATCGCGCTCTCCAACGTCTCCCCCGCAGGAATCGCCTACCTGAGCAGCGGCACCATCTACTACCGCGGCAACACGGCCGGACAATTCAAGCTCAGCGACCCCGCCACCGACAGCGAGACCGCCGCCGCCTCCGTCAACTACCCGCTCGTCTCCAGCGCCGGCTGGACACACGCCAACGAAACCGTCACCAGCAGCCCCACCTTCACCTCCTCCCTCTACCAATGGTCCGCCGGCACCACCACACCCCCCACAGCCGGCGAACGCACCCTCACCGCCAGCGACGCCGCAACCAACACCAGCACAACCACCGTCCCGATCGTCAACGACACCACCGCGCCGACCGTCACCGCGCCGACCGTCTCGCCTGGCTACTTCACGTCGCTGTCGGTCCCGGTCACGCTCAACGGCGGGAGCGATTCCGGCTCGGGGCTTGCGTCCGGGTCGAGCGTCGTCCAGCGCGACGAGGCGACTCTCTCCGGGGGAAGCTGTGGTTCCTTCAGCGGTAGCTGGACCCCGATTACGCTCTCGAGTGGGAACGACACCGGCGTCCAGAACGGCAAGTGCTACGAGTACCGCGAGCAACTGAGCGACAACGTCGGCAACGTCGGCACCTCATCGGCGAGCGCGATCGCCAAGGTCGACAACGCCGGGCCGACCAACGCGCTTTCCCTTACCTCCGTCTCGCCCGCCGGATCCGCATACACAAGCGGCGGCACCGTCTACTACCGGGGCGTCGAATCAGGCGGCGGTAGCTTCAAGATCCGCAACACGGTCTCCGACACCGAGTCGGGGGCGGCCTCGAGCCAGACCGCCGCCCTTGGCGGGACGGCTGCGGGCTGGTCGCACACGCCTTCGACAGTCTCGACGCCTGCCGGTGGCCCCTTCGACTCGAACGACTTCACCTGGACGCAGGGAACCGCATCTTCGCCGACGGAGATCGTGACGGGCCGGGACGTCGCGGGCAACCCAACCGCGTCGGCCACGCTGACGTTCACCAACGACTCGAGCCCTCCGGCGGGTGGTGCGCTGACCGTCAACGGCACCGCCGCCTCCGGTGCGGGCACCTCGAGCTACGACACGGACGGCGACTTCAGCATCGACAGCCGCACCGACTACGCGGAAACACAATCCGCAGCCGAGTCAGGCCTCGCCTCATCGACCCTGGTCCGCACCAGCGCGACCTACAGCTCCGCCGACGTCTGCGGCAGCTTCGGCTCCCCCACCACCATCACCGGCACGCCGAACCAAACGGGACTGACAACCGGCTGCTACCGCTACACGCTCACCGGCACCGACAACGTCGGCAACACCGTCTCCATCTCCACGACCGTCAAGGTCGACACCTCCGACCCGACGATCGGCCTCTCATTCGCCAATCTGGCCGGCGCCACGGCGCGGAACGGCACCCGCATCTACTTCAAGCCCGATGCGGCCGGCGGCGGTTCGTTCGACGTGACGGCGACCGGCACGGACAACGACACCGGCATCGCGTCCTACGGCTTCCCGAGCGGAGCGGCCCTCGGCACCAACTGGTCGGCATCCGGCTCGGGCGCGACCCGCACCTACTCGTTCAACGCCACCGCGAGCACGAACGGCAGCCAGTCGGTCTCCACCACGAACAACGCAGGCCGAAACGCCAGCACGAGCTTCGACCTCACGGCCGACTCGACCGCGCCGACAGGCGGGGCGCTCACGGTCAACGGCACGACCGCGTCGGGAGGGGGCACCCCGAGCTACGACACCGACGGCGACTTCAGCATCGACAGCCGCACCGACTACGGCGAAACGCAGTCCTCCACCGAATCAGGGCTGGCCTCCTCCATGCTCGTCCGCACCAGCGCTTCGTATTCCTCGCCTGACGTCTGCGGCAGCTTCGGCTCCCCCGCCACCATCACCGGCACGCCGAACCAAACGGGACTGACAACCGGCTGTTACAAGTACACGCTCACCGGGACCGACAACGTCGGCAATACGGTCTCGATCTCGACGACCGTCAAGGTCGACACCTCTGCGCCCTCTGCGCCGACCTTGAGCTTCGCCAACGTCTCCGGAGGTGCGTACTACCCGGGCTCCGGGACGCAGGTCTATTTCCGGCCGAATGCCGCGAACGGTTCCTTCGACGTCACCGCCGGCTCCTCCGACACCGACACCGGCATCGCGTCCTACGGTTTCCCGTCCGGAACGGCCCTCGGCACCAACTGGTCCGACTCCGGTTCGGGCGCGACGCGTACCTACAGCTACACCGCCACCGCGACGGCGAACGGGACGCAGAACGTCACCGCAACGAACAACGCGGGCCAGACCTCCTCTGCGAGCGGCTTCGACGTCACGGCCGATTCGACTGCGCCAACGGGCGGGGCTCTCGCCGTCAACGGCACAGCGGCAACCGGAGGAACCTCCGTCGGCTACGACGCGGACGGCTCGTTCCCGATCGATTCGCGCACGGACTATTCGGATGGTGGATCCGGTCT
>JBKPEC010000168.1:0-5483 GCA_046728195.1 Actinomycetota bacterium | reverse complement strand
GCCGGGCTCCACCCGAATCCGGTCGAGCACTGCGACTTCGTCACGTCGACGACCCACAAGACGCTTGCCGGCCCGCGCTCCGGCTTCATCCTTTGCAAGCAGGAGCACGCCCAGGCGGTCGACCGCGCGGTCTTCCCGGGAGTTCAGGGCGGCCCCCTCGAGCACACGATCGCGGCGAAGGCGACCTGCTTCAAGATCGCGGCGGGCGAGGCGTTTCGCGACTACCAGTCGCAGATCCGCCGGAACGCCGACACACTCTCGGAGACGCTGATCGACGGCGGCCTCGACGTCCTCACGGGTGGGACCGACACCCATCTGCTGCAGCTCGACCTCCGCTCGACCGACTGGACGGGAAAGGACGCCGAGGAGCGCCTGGCCGAGGTGAAGCTCACCGTCAACCGCAACACGGTCCCGTTCGACGAACGGCCGCCCACGGTCGCGAGCGGCGTTCGCATCGGGACGCCGGCGGCGACGATGCGCGGCATGGACCAGGAAGACTTCGGCGAGATCGGGAACATCATCGTCGAGGCGCTCGGCCAGAGCCCGGACCTCGGTGTGCTGCGAGCTCGTTCCGAGGCTCTGTGCGAGAAGCGGCCGCTGTATCCCGGCTTCCGCGGCTGGACGACGTACCTGACGTAATGACGGTCGCCGAGACGCATACGGGACAGGTCATCGAGGTCAAGCATCCGCTGGTCCAGCACAAGCTCTCCTACCTGCGCGACAAGAACACGCCGACGGTCCATTTCCGCAAGCTGGTCAACGAGATCACGTTGCTCCTGACCTACGAGGCGACCAAGGATCTGCCGACTGAGGACGTCGAGGTCGAGACGCCGCTCGAGGTGGGCAGGTTTCCGCACATCAGCGGCAAGAAGGTCGCGGTCTGCCCGATTCTGCGTGCTGGCGTCGGCATGCTCGACGGCGTGCTCTCCCTGATCTCGAGCGCAAGGGTGGGGTTCATCGGCATGTATCGCGACGAGGAGACGCTCGAGCCGGTCGAGTACTACGCGAAGCTCCCTGCCGACGTGGCCGAGCGCGACGTGATCCTCCTCGATCCGATGCTCGCCACGGGCAACTCGACTGCGGCCGCGATTCGGACGGTGAAGGAAGCGGGCGCGACGTCCGTGCGGCTGATCGCGATCATCGCGGCCCCTGAGGGAATCGCGCGGATCGTCCGGGACCACCCTGACGTGCAGATCGTGGTCGCCTCGATCGACCGTGGTCTGAACGACCGAGGCTTCATCGTGCCCGGCCTCGGCGACGCAGGCGACAGGCTGTACGGCACGAAGTAGCGAGCAGGCATGCTGCACACGCTCGCCGACCATCTCGAGATTGTCTGGGGTGCGCTGCTCGCGGCGTCGATCGTGGTTCTCCTGACACCGGCGGTCGGCGGGATGGCACGCCTGCTCGGCGTCGTCGACCGTCCCGAGGGACGCCGCCTGAACCGCCGCACCGTGCCGCGCCTCGGCGGGCTCGCCCTCTTCTTCGGCGTGTTCGTGCCGGCGCTGGCGTTCCTCGACCTCTCGGGTGAGACCAGAGGGCTTCTGCTCGGGGCCGCCGTCGCGACGACGGTCGGCGCGATCGACGACTTCCGGGGCCTGCGCTGGTGGGAGAAGCTCGGCGGTCAGATCGGGGCGGCGTCGATTCCGGTCGGGTTCGGTATCTGGGTGCATCGATTCACGTTTCCGATCCTCGGCGCCCACACGCTGCCGAAGTGGGTGGGGATGCCGCTCTCGGTGCTCTGGATCGTGGCGATCATGAACATGGTCAACTTCCTCGACGGCCTCGACGGTCTCGCCGCCGGCGTGTCGGCCATCTCAGCGTTCACGTTCACGCTGATCGCACTCTCGCTGCCGCGGCCCGAGGTGCAGACTGCGATCCTGTCGGCGATCGTGCTGGGCGCCTCGCTTGGCTTCCTGCGCCACAACGTGTATCCGGCCCGGATCTTCATGGGCGACTCGGGAGCCATGCTGCTCGGCTTCGTGCTGGGGGCGATCCCGTTACAGGGCCTGCTCAAGACCGCCTCGATCGTCACGCTCTTCTTCCCGCTGCTCGTGCTTGCGGTGCCGATCCTGGACACGTCGTTCGTCGTGGCCAAGCGACTCAAGAACCGCCAGCCCGTCTACGTCGCGGACCGGACTCACCTCCACCACCGCTTCGTCAACATCGGCTTCTCCCAGCGCCAGGCGGCGACCTACATCTGGGTCTGGTGCGGGACACTGGCGGCGTTGGCGCTCGCCCTCCGCTTCATCCGTCCGCACGCGCACGGTCACTGGCACCTGTGGCGCACGGTGGCTGTCGCCTGCTTCGGCCTCGTCTCGGTCGCTGCCTCGGTGTACATGGTCTACCTGCTCGAGATCGTGAAGCTGGCGAACCCGATCCTCCGGCGCCGCGAGGAGGAAGCCAGGCTTCGCGACCGCAAGTCGGCCTAGTACAAAGTCCGGGGTTTTTGCCTTGTTCAAGCGGCATCGCGTTGTTACAAACTTGGTATCCTCCGCCTAGATGGAGCATCAGCCCCGCCGCGGTAGTGCCCAGTACGCCGAGGCCGGAGGTGTACTCATCGGCGTCCTCTTCGCTTCTGTGGCTGTCGGGCTTCTCATCGGTTGGCTCGCCGGGTCGATCGGAATCGGGATCCTCATCGGCGCCGTGATCGGTTTCCCGCTCTCGATCTACAGCGTCTACTGGCGCTACCGGGACATCTTCTGATGCCCTCCGGCCTGCTCTCGACGCCGCGACCGGAGCCGGGTCACCTGCTGCCTGCCCTGGCCGGCTCGCTCGTCATCCTGGTCGCCCTGCCCTTGTTCCTGGTCCTCGGCTGGAACATCTCGGCGTGGGCGCTGGCGGCGGTTCTCTGGGCCGCGATCCACGCCCTCGATCTCGTACTGCGGCGCGCGAGAAAGGACACGGGTAACCTCGCGGCCTCCGGAATGCAGGCATTCGGGTTGCTCTCCAAGACACTGGGCCTCCTCATCGTCCTGTTCGCGGTCGCGTCGTCGGACCCGCGTCTGGCGCTGGCGGCGGCGCTCGTCTACGCGCTCGCGTACACGCTCGAGCTCGGTCTCTCGCTGATCGTCTACTTCGGAGGAACGCGGTGAGGTCGCGCCTGCTCACGGTCGCGCTCTTGGCGCTCGTCTTCCCGCAGGCCGCCCTGGCACGCGGGAAGTTCGACCCGACGACCGAGTTCGAGCAGCACGAATGGGTCCCGATCCACCTCGGCCCGATCGATCTCTCGATCACCAAGGCTGTCGTCTACCTGATGCTCGGGACAGTCGTGACCATCGTGCTCGGGCTCGTGCTCATGCGTCTACACCTCAGCGTGCAGCCGGGCGTTCGCCAGACGATCGGCGAGCAGATCTACGAGGTGGCTGAGGTGCAGATCGCGGAGCAGGGCCTGCCGTCGAAGGCCATCGGCCGCTGGTTTCCCTACGTGGCGTCTCTCTTCCTCTTCATCCTCGTCGTGAATCTCCTCGGGTTCATCCCGCTGCCTCTGACGGGCGAGACGTGGCACGGAATCCCAACCTGGGGCATCTACGCAGCCACGAGCTCGCTTTCGGTCACCCTGGCGCTTGCGCTGCTCACCTTCGTCTTCACGCACATCGAAGGAATTCGCTGGAACGGGCCGATCCGGTACTTCAAGAGCTGGATCCCCGAGGCGCCCAAGCCACTCCTAGGGCTCATCGTTCCGCTCGAGATCCTCGGCCAGTTCATGCGGTTGATCTCACTGAGCGTCCGACTCTTCGCGAACATGCTGGCCGGGCACATCCTGATCCTGACCTTCCTCGGGCTGATCTTCATCTTCCAGTCGTTGGCACTCCTTCCCGTCCTCATCCCGGCGACGTTGTTCTACGTCTTCGAGGTCGTGATCGTCGTCGGCATCCAGGCGTTCATCTTCGCCGCCCTGTCCGCCATCTACATCGGCTCGGCAATCGAGCCAGAACACTGAGGCGTCGCTTGCGATGCCGACCAACAAAGCTGTGCCGGCTTGGCCGGCGCAGCGGAGAAAAGGAGGAGACGTGAGCACCCTTCTCGCAGCGACGTCGGGTGATGTGACGAAAGCCGGAAAGGCGATCGGCCTCGCCCTCGGTGTCGGTCTCGGCGCACTCGGCGCCGGCGTCGGCATCGGCAACATCTTCGGTTCCATGATCCAGTCGGTCGCCCGCCAGCCCGAGCTGCGCGGCGAGTTGCAGGGAATCCAGTGGCTCGGTTTCGCACTCACCGAGGCGGTCGTGTTCTACGGCCTGCTCGGCTCGATCCTGGCGTACGTCCTCGTCTGATGCTGGTCGCGTCGAATCCGCTGATCGAGGTCCGACTCGGACTGATGGTCTGGACGATTGTCTGCTTCGGAATCACCTTCTTCGTTCTCAAGCGCTATGCCTTCGGATACATCCAGAAGGCAATCGACGAGCGTCGTCAGCGGATCCGCCGCTCGCTCGAGGAAGCCGACAAGGCGCGGGACGAGGCCCGGCGGCTCCTCCAGGAGCACCGAGCCCTCATCGGGCAGGCCCGCGGCCAGTCGGAAGAGATCCTCGCGGAGGCGCGCAGGGTTGCCGAGTCCATGGCCCGCCGGGTCAAGGACGAGACGGAGGCCGACCGCCAGCGCCGGCTGGAGGAGACGAAGCGGCAGATCGAGGCGGAGACGCATCGCGCGCTCCAGCAGATCCGCGCCGAGGTCGCCGAGCTCACGCTCGTCGCGACCTCGAAGGTCACCGGCAAGGTGCTCGACGACGCCGATCACAAGCGTTTGATCGATGACGCGATCAAGGACCTCGACTTCTCCGTTCTCGAACGGGAGGCGGTCTCATAGCCCTCGTGCACCGCACCTACGCGCGCGCGTTGTTCGACGCCGCCAAGGAGAAGGGCCGCCTCGCGCAGGTCAACGAGGAGCTGACCGACTTCGTAACGGCGATGGACGAGGTCCCCGAGCTTCGCCGCGTCCTCCGCAATCCGGAGCTCGACCCCGACACCAAGGCGGGCATCGTGACCGACCTGCTCGGCGAGGCCGATGAGCTCGTGGCCAATTTCTTGCGGCTCACCGCGGAGAAGGGACGCATCGGCGAGATCGACGAAATCGTGCGGGAGTTCGACCGGTTGCTGGCAGCCGAGGAGCGCCGCCTCGAGGTCGAGCTGACGACCGCGTACGACCTCTCCGACGACGAGGCCAATCGAATTCTCGAACAGATCGAACAGGCGTCCGGCCGCAGGGTCGAGGCGTCCCGCAACGTCGACCCGAATCTGATCGGCGGCTTCGTCCTGCAAGCTGGGTCGATGCGCGTCGACGCCTCCGTGCGCGGTCGCATCGAGCGCCTGCGCCATGAACTCGTGAAAGGAAGCTGAACCCGTGAAACTGCGTCCGGAAGAGATCACCTCGATCCTCAAGGACCGGATCGAGCACTACGACGTCGAGACCGATCTCGCCGAGGTCGGCACCGTCCTGCAGGTCGGCGACGGTATCGCCCGCCTGTACGGGCTCGAGAACTGCACCTCGA
>JBKPEC010000167.1:0-23065 GCA_046728195.1 Actinomycetota bacterium | reverse complement strand
CCTTCTTCGTGGTCGTGTATCCGTTCGAACCGCTCACGCCCGCGATGTCCGAGTAGAACCCGACTCCCGGGGAGTCCATCTTGAAGTCGCGCTCGATCGCGTATCTGAAGTCACTCGCCTTGACCGCGGTCCCGTTCGAATACTTCAGGTTCTTGCGCAACGTGAACTTGTAGTCCTTGCCGTCGGCGGAGATGGTCGGCTGGCTGGCGGCGAGGTATGGCACGAGCGTCGCGCCACCCGGCCCGCTTTCGTGCTTGTAGCCCATGAGGCCGGTCCACACGTAGTTCGTGAGCTGGTAGGCCGCGACCGTGTAGTAGAGCGCCGGATCCATGTAGTCCGGGGCGTCCCACACGACGCGGAGCAGCGGATACGTCTTTCCGCTGCTGCCGGCGTTGCCTCCGCTCGAGGACTTGTTGCCTCCACCACCGCAACCCGCGGCCAGTAGGGCGACGGCGGCCGCCAGCGCCACCGCGCCGATCGGCCCGAGCATTTTCAATCTGCGTCTCACTATCGAACTCCTCCCGTTGAGTCTTCCGCGGTGGACCCCTCGCCCGCACGCGGATCGCTGATTCTTACAGACGTCTTTCCGCCTTACCCGTTAGTACGAAACGGCTTTCGAGCCGGATCAGTCGGCGGCGCTGTGCCTGGAGCTGAGCCTTTCCTCCACGGGTGCGCCCGCGGCTTCCTGCTGGTCTGCATCACGAGGCACAAGGTGCCCGAGCCGGCGATCCGGTATGTGGACAAGTCCCGAGCCCTCGACCGCAACGGGCTCGCCGCATAGGGGTTCCGTTACCCGCTCGGCCTCTTCGCGTGGCTCGGCGCGGACCGGGGCGACCTCGACCGAGCACAGCACATCCATGACGCGCTAAGGCGTGCCCCCCGCCAGCAGTTTTCGAAAGGCCGAGTACTGGCCGAGCTTTCCGACGGTGACCAGAGTGTCCCCCCGCTGGATCCGATCGGAAGGCTGCGCCCCTGCGACCGGCTCCGGATCGCGCAGGATCGCGATCACAGTGATCCCTGTCTTGGCCCGGAACCCGCACTCGGCGAGTGTCTTCCCTAGGAGCGGGCTGTCCTCGGGTACTGCAACCCACTCGATCGCCAGCTCGCCGAGTGCCAACTCGAGGTCCTCGACGATCTTCGGCCGCTCATATGCGCCGCCGATGACGGCGCCCAGTTGCCGTGCCTCGTCATCGTCCAGACGGATGACGACGGACGGCTCGTCGTCGCCTTCGTGTCGGAAGAAGTAGATCTCGCGGACGCCGTCGTTATGTAGGACGATTGCGAGGCGACCGCCGTCGGAGGTCCGAAAGCCGTACTTCACGCCGATACCAGGCAGGCGTGTTTCTCTGAGATCCACGGGCATTGGGACTACCTCGCGGCCAGTCTAGGGGCCGGGAAGAGACGACGGGCAATCCACTTGGACTCCTTCATCAGGACCACTCCGATCGTGGCCGTGGCAAGAACGTAGAGCCCGAGCCCGGCAAAGGCCGTCAGATCGTCGCGAACGGCAGCACCCAGTCGCGAGTTGCCAGTTGCCACTTGGGCGAGGATGATCGTGAACTCGCCGTGCGCAATGAGCGCGACGCCGGCATTGAAGCTCCGACGGCGGGTGAAGCCGCCGATGAGGCCGGCGAGATAACCGGCGGCCGTCTTCCCGAGGACCGTCAAAGGCACAGCCAGGGCGAGCAGCCAGCCAAGCCGCCCGAGCGCACCGACGTCGATGGAGAGACCGAACACGAAGAAGAACAACGCGGCAAAGAGGTCTCTAAAGCTGAAGAAACGTTCCTCGATCTCGTCACGCACGCTCGTCTCGGACAGGACCACGCCCGCCATCAGCGCGCCGATCGCCTCGGAAAGCCCGAGCTCTTTGGCGAGTGCGGCCATGCCGACGAGCAGGGAGAAGGTGAAAAGCAGGAAGAACTCACGCGGCAGGCGGTCGAGCACGGGGTCGAGCGGGCCTGAGAGCCACCGCGAAGCCGCAAGGGATGCAACAACGAACAACAACGCTTTGCCTAGCGACCCCAGGGTCGCTGCGGCCGACCCACCCCCCGTCGCGGCGAAGCCGAGCACAAAGGCGATCACGAGATCCTCGAACACGAGGATCCCGAGAACGAGGTCGGTCTCGTCGTCCGCGAGACGGCGGAAGTCGATCAGGCCCTTGACCGTGATCGCGCTCGAGGAGACATAGATCGCAGCCGCAAGGACGAGCGCGGCGAAGCTGAGACCGAAGGCGATCACGCCGACGAGGAGTCCGATCGACCCGTTCACGATCAGGTCGACCGTCCCGCCCAGTCCCAGATGCCGGCCGGTTCGTCTCAGCCGGCCCAAGCTGAACTCGAGCCCGAGGAAGAAGAGGAGAAAGACGAGCCCGAGCTCGGCGAGGAACGCGGTCACCTCGGAAGGCTGGATCAAGCTCGTGACATGCGGCTCGTTGGGGCCGAGGATGATCCCGGCGAGCAGGTAGGCCGGTATCGACGAGATGCCCGTCGAGTGAGCGGCAAGGCCCAGGACGCCGAGGAGAAGAACCGTGAGGGCGAGCTGGGAAAGGGTCATCGGCCGCGATCCTTGCAGACGAACATATGTTCGCCTATGCTGTCCCCGATGCAGCTGCGGCTCGATTCGGCCGACCGGCTCGTCGAGCTCGTCGAGGAGCGGCGAGGGCCCGTCTTCGCCGAGGAGGCCGCGCGCCGGCTCTTCGCACTCCGTCACGCCCCGGTCGGGCTCGCGCGCAGCCTGCTGGAGGACGTCGTCGGTGAGGATGCTCGCCTGGCTTGGTGCGGCGACTCGGTCCGGCTGGCCCGACCGCCGGGGGCGGACCTGCTGCTCGAGAAGGCAACGTTCGTCGTGGTCGACCTGGAGACGACCGGCCTGCGGCCGGTTAGTTCGCACATCTGCGAGATCGGAGCCGTGCGCGTCCATCAGTTCGAGCTGCTGGAGGAGTTCGACTTGCTCGTCGATCCGGGCGTCCCGCTCGCTCCGGCGATCAGCGCGCTCACCGGCCTCCGCGATGCGGAGCTGCGCGGACAGGCTCATCCTGGCATCGCCGTGCGGCGCTTTCTCGAGTTCGCCGGGGATGCGGTCCTCGTCGCGCACAACGCCCGCTTCGATCTGGCGTTTCTCGACCGAGAGACCGAGCGGCTCACGGGTGCGCGACTTGCCGGACCGGTCGTCGATACGGTCGGTCTCGCACGCCGGCTGCTGGAGGGCCGAACGCCTCGCGCCGGCCTCGCGTCGCTCGCACAGTTCTTCGGCACGTCAGCTCGTCCGTGCCATCGCGCGCTTCCCGACGCTCAGGCGACGGCCGAGATCCTGCTGCAGCTGATCGGCCTGGCGCAAGAACGCGGCGCCCGCACGGTCGCCGATCTCGTGGAGTTGGCGGCGCCCCGGATCCGCAAGGTGTACGCGAAGCGGACGCTCGCGTTCGGCGCGCCCTCCTCTCCCGGCGTCTACCTCTTCCGCGACCGGCATGACCAGGTCCTCTACGTCGGCCGCGCGCGAGATCTCCGCGCGCGCCTGCGTTCGTACTTCAGGACCGACAGGCAGCGACCCGCGGTCGAGGCAGCGCTGGCCGCCCTCGAGCGGATCGAGTGGCATGTGATGGGCTCAGAGCTCGAAGCGGCGCTGGAAGAGCTACGCCTGATCCGTGAGCTGCGGCCGCCCGCGAATGCGCGCGTGGCGCGGCCCGACCGTTACGTCTACCTCCGGAAGCGCGGCAACAGCGTCGTCTGCTCGGCGAAGCCGGGCCCGCTCGGCCCGTTCGGAAGCAGGTCACGAGCGCGACTCGCCGCCCGCGCCTTGCGGCCGGATGAGCTCGATCGGCCCGCCGAGGCGCTCGAGCGCCTGAACGCGCGCCTGCGCGACCTCACCGAGTGCCGACGCTTCGAGGACGCCGGGCGCGTGCGCGACCGCTTGCGCGCGCTCGAGGACCTCCTGCGCTTTGTCCACCGTCTGGACCGGTTACGGCAGATGCGCTGCTGCCTGGTCGTACCCTCGGCGGACCAGGGCTACGCGCGCGGCATCTTCGTCGCCGGTGGTCGCATCGCCGACATCCGGACGCTCTCGAGCGACCTCGAGGTCGATGCGGGACTTGCCGCGTGCGAGCGTCCAGGCCCCGAGGACCTCGACGAGCTGTCGCTGGTGGGAACCTTCCTGCGCCGACCCCCGCCGGAGTTGCGCGTAGCGCCGCTCGAGCGGGCGGCGATCCTCAGACAGGCGGCGGCTCTTCCCCCGGCGTTAAGTGGGCCGCCTCCTCCACGAGCACCGGCGCGCGCTCGTGCGGCTTGATCCGGCCCTCGTTGATGTCCTCCGCCCAGTGGCAGGCTACCTCGTGTCCGCTCGAGAGCTTGCGAAGCGGGGGGACCTCGTCACGGCATCGCGTCGGCTGGATGAACGGGCAACGCGTGTGGAACCGGCACGCAGGCGGCGGATTCGCGGGGCTCGGCAGGTCGCCGGCGAGCAGGATCGCTTCGCGTTCTTTCTCCACGACCGGATCCGGGATCGGTACGGCGGACAGCAGGCTGATCGTGTACGGGTGAAGTGGGTTCTCGTAGAGCTCATCCGCACTCGCGACCTCCACGATCCAGCCCAGGTACATCACGGCGATCCGATCCGAGATGTGCCGCACCACCGCGAGGTCGTGTGCGATGAAGAGATAGGTCAGATCGAATTCCTCCTGCAACTGCTCGAGCAGGTTGATGATCTGCGCCTGGATGGAGACGTCGAGCGCCGAGACCGGCTCGTCCGCCACGATGAAGTCCGGGTTGACCGCGAGCGCGCGCGCAAGACCGATGCGCTGACGCTGACCGCCGGAGAATTCGTGCGGGTAGCGCCCGCCAGCGTCCGCAGGGAGACCGACGGTGCGAAGCAGGTCCCGAACTTGCGAATTCGTCTCGCGGCGGGTCGCGAGCCCGTGGCTGCGCAGCGGCTCCCCGACGATGCGTCCAACGCTATGCCGCGGGTTCAGCGACGCGTACGGATCCTGGAACACCATCTGCATACGGCGGCGCAAGGGCCGAAGCTCGCTTTCTCCGAGCTCCGTGATGTCCTGACCGTCGAAGCGGATGTGACCGTCGGTCGGCTTGTACAGACGGAGGATCGTCCGACCGACCGTGGACTTGCCGCAGCCGGACTCGCCGACGAGGCCGACCGTCTCCCCGCGCCGGATCGTCAGCGACACGTCGTCGACCGCGCGGATGTCGCCCACGTGGCGGTCGAGGACGAGGCCGCTCTTGATCGGGAAGTAGACCTTGAGGTTCTCGAGCTCGACGAGCGGGCCGGCGCCGTTCGTGCTCATCAGCCGTCCTTTGGCCGATGAGCTGTGGAAGGGGCGTATGGGGAAACCGGGAGGTTTCCCCGCTGTTTCTCCTCAGCACAGCCGACGCATGACACGACGGCTGGGCTGAGGCGTGACCTAAAGAAGGGGGCTCGTGGGGGAAACATGGTTTCCCCCACGGGAGCGAGCCAGGGGCGAGCAACGGTCACGCCGTTGCCGCCTCGCGCGTGCGCGACCACTCCTCGACCGGCACTGGGTTGAAGCACGCCACCTTGTGGCCGGGCTCGATCTCGACCAGCTCCGGCACCTGCTGTCGCGACAGGTCGACCTCGTAGCGGCAGCGGGGCTGAAACGGACACGCGGACGGCGCGCGGAGCATGTTCGGCGGCGCGCCCTCGATCGGGTGCAGGCGGACCCGGCGTCCTGCGTCCAACCGGGGGACGCTCTGCAAGAGGCCGAGCGTATAGGGGTGGCGCGGGGAGGCGAACAGCTGATCCGCGGAGCCCGTCTCCATAAACATCCCGGCGTACATCACGTTCACGCGCTCGCACATGCCGGCGACGACACCTAGGTCGTGCGTGATCAGGATCAGAGCCGCGTTCTCCTCGGCGACGAGCTCCCGGAGGAGATCGAGAATCTGCGCCTGGATGGTTACGTCCAGCGCCGTCGTCGGTTCATCTGCGATCAGCAGCCTTGGCTTGCAGGCGAGCGCCATCGCGATCATCGCCCGCTGGCGCATGCCGCCGGAGAACTGGTGTGGATAGTCGCGAATGCGAGCCTTGGCGCTTGGAATCCCCACCCGGTCGATGAGCTCAGCCGCCCGGGCCCCCGCCTCCTTGCGGTTCATGCCGAAGTGCGTCTCGAGCGCCTCTCGGATCTGCCGCCCGATGGTCAGCACCGGGTTTAAGGACGTCATCGGATCCTGGAAGATCATCGCGATCTCCCGCCCGCGGATGCGACGAAGCGCTCGGTCCTTCAACTTGATCAGATCGCGCCCCTCGAAGAGCGCACGGCCCGCTGCGACTCGACCGTTGGCCGCGAGCAACCCGAGCACCGCCAGCGAGGTAACACTCTTGCCGCAGCCGGACTCGCCCACGATCCCGAGCGTCTCGCCACGGTCAATGGAGAAGGAGATCCCGTTCACAGCGAAGACGACCCCGCGTCGGGTGGTGAATTCGACGCGCAGATCCTCGACCTGGAGGAGCGGCTGGTTAGTTGTCACGGAGCTTCGGATCCAGCGCCTCGCGAAGACCGTCCCCGACCAGGTTGAACCCGAGGACGGAAAGGACAATTGCGAGACCCGGGATGATCGCCAGCCACGGGGCCGCTTGCAGGTAGTCGTTCACGTCGGTGAGCATCGTCCCCCACTCCGGCGTCGACGGGTCCTGAGGACCGAGACCGAGAAAGCCGAGACCCGCCACGTCGATGATCGCCGTCGCCATCGCCAACGTCCCCTGCACGATCACCGGCGAAATCGCATTCGGAAGGATGTGGGAGAAGAGGATCACACGGCGCCGCACTCCAACTGAGCGCGCTGCGAGCACGAAGTCGTTCTCGCGTTGCGCCAGGACCGACCCGCGGAGGAGGCGGGCGAAGATCGGAATGTTCACGACACCTACCGCGATCATGATCTGGTAGAGGCCCGGCCCGAGGACCGCCACGATCCCGATCGCGAACAGCAAGCCGGGAATGGCAAGCATGACGTCCATGCATCGCATGATCACGGTCTCCGTGATTCCACCGACGTAGCCGGCCACCGACCCGAGAACGAGACCGATGCTGAGGCCGATCGTAACGGAGACGATCCCGATCAGGAGCGAGTAGCGGGCGCCGTAGAGAATCCGGGTGAAGACGTCGCGCCCCAGCAGGTCGACGCCGAGCAGATGATGCAGCGAGGGCCCAGGCGGGATGCCCCCTTCCTTGAGGAGGGAGAGATTCTGGTCGAGCGGGCCGTACGGTGCGATCACCGGCGCGAAGATCGCCGCGGTCACGAAGATCAAGACGAGGCAGCCCCCCAGAATCGCGGACGGATTGCGGACGAGCCGATGGAAAGCCTCGCTCCAGAGGCCGCCGGTTGGAGCCTCGAGAGCGAGCTCGGTGGCTTCGATCTCCGCGACGCTCATCTGCGCGCCCTTCGCCGATGGGCGAGGGAAGGGGCCTCGGGGGAAACCGTGAGGTTTCCCCACTCGTACTCCTCAGCACGCGCGGCGATCTCAGCGGCGCGCGAGTTGAGGCGTGACCTGAAGACGGGGTCTCGTAGGGTAAACTTGTTTTCCCCTACGGGAGCGAGCCGAAGGCGAGCGACGCTCATGAGTAGCGGATCCTCGGATTGATGATCGCGTACGAGATGTCGACGATCAGGTTGACGACGACGAACACGAGCGCGAGGAAGAGAATGCCGCCCTGCAGGACCGGGTAATCGCGGTTGAAGATCGCGTTCGCCAGCCACGAGCCTATTCCGGGCCACGCGAACACCGTCTCGGTCAAAACGGCTCCTGAAAGCAGGAGGCCCGTCTGGAGCCCGATGATCGTCGACACCGGCAGCAGCGCGTTGCGCATGACGTGACGCCGGTCGACAGTCCGGGGCGCGAGGCCCTTCGCTCGAGCGGTGCGGACGTAGTCCTCGTTCTGCACATCGAGAACGGCTGCGCGTGTGATGCGGGTGATCACCGCCAGAGGAATCGAGCCGAGTGCGATCGCAGGCAGCACCAGGTGCTTGAGCACGTCCCAGAGCGTCGCCCAGTCCCGCGTGATGATCGCGTCGAGGACGTAGAAGTTCGTCGGGTGCTCGACGCTGGCGGTCACGTCGATCCGGCCGACGCTCGGCAAGATGGGCCACTTCACCGCGAAGAGGTACTTGAGGATGATCGCGAGGAAGAAGATCGGGATCGAGATCCCGATCAATGAGCCAACAAGCGTTAAGTGGTCGAAAAACGAGCCGTGGCGTTTGGCGGCGAAGAAGCCGAGCGGGATGCCGAGGAGGACCGAGAAGAGCATCGCTGCTGCGGCCAGCTCGAATGTCGCGGGGAATTTCTGCTTGATCTCCGACCACACCTTGCGGTGCGAGGCGACGCTGACCCCAAGGTCACGGTCGATTGCCGTCGTCTTCAGGTACGTGAAGTACTGCTCGATGACCGGCTTGTCGAGGCCGTACTTCTGCCGATAGGCCTTCACGAGCGCCGGCGTCGCGCGCTCGCCCAGCAGGGACTCTGCGGGAGAGCCTGGAAGTGCCCGGACCCAGAAGAAGACGAGCAGCGAGACCCCGATCAGGATCGGGATCACTAGCAGCAGCCGGCGGACGACGTACCGAAGCAACTCAATCGTCCGCCGGCGTTCTGCTCAGGTCCTACTGTCCTCCGATTGAAACCCCTTCGAACGGATCCGTTCCGACGGGGCTCGGGACATACCCGTGCACCGCCCTCTCGAATCCGAGCGCCGGGCGCGAGTGCGCATATGGCACCGCAGGCAGGTACTTCATGATCATGATGTTCGCCTTCTTGTAGAGGGCGACTCGCTTCGCGAAGTTCTTCTCCCCCTCGGCCTTCGAGAGGATGTTAAAGATCGCCTGGTTCTTGAAGCCGAACTGCGGGCTGTACGTCTGGAAGAACGTGCCCACGAAGTTGTCCGGGTCACCGAAATCACCCGTCCACCCGATCAGGTTCAGGTCGCCGGCTGTGCCGTCGTTGACGTGCTTGACGTAGTCAGGCCGCCAGGGCGCGCTGTGTGGCGTCACGCTGAACCCGGCCTCCTGGAGGCTGGCGGAGAAGGCTTCGAAGTTCCGCTTCGGGTCGGGCATGTACGGCCGGGAGACATTGGTTGGATACCAGAAGTCGACCTTGCAGGGCACGTGACAGCTCGACGAGTTCAGCAGCTGCTTCGCCTTGGTCGGGTTGTACGTGTACTTCGGCACCTTGTTCGTCCAGCCGAACAGCTGCGGCGGCTGGAACTCCTGCGCCACCTGACCACGTCCGGAGTAGAACGACTTCACGACCGACGCCCGATCGAGCCCGTAGGCGACGGCCTGCCGGACCTTGATGTCGTTCATGGGCGAGTTCGCGCCCTGGTGAATCGTCACGTACGCGACGTTGAACGACGGTCGGTTGAGGACCTTCAGCTTCGAGTTCGAGCTGATGATCCCGATGTGCTCCGGCGCGACGAGGTCATAGCCCTGCACCTCGCCCGACTGCAGCGCCTGCAGCCGCGCCGAGTTGTTCGAGATCGGCCGGATGATCAGCGTCTTGATCTTCGGCTTCTTGCCCCAGTAGGTCGGGTTCGCCGCCAGCACGACTTTCTCACCCACCGTCCAGGAGACGAACTTGAACGGCCCAGTGCCGGTCGGATGGCTGAATGCGTACGAGCCGGTCGGGTAGAACGTGCCGCTCCGAAGCTCGCCGCTGTTGGCACCGTACTTCTTCAGCGCGGTCGGGCTCTGGATCGCGAACGATGAAATCACCTGGGCGGGCAGGAACGGGCCCGACGGCTTGCGCAGGTGAATCGTGACCGAGTACTTCCCGTGCGGCGCGCAACCGATGTAGAGGCTGGGTGACAGGTCGGAGCTCTCGTTGTGCTTGAAGCCACCGAACACCGTCTGCCAGTAGTACGTCGCGGACGCGTCCTGGAACGCTCCCGTGAAGTTGTACTGGCGGTTGTAGTTGTAACAGACAGCCGCCGCGTTGAACGGCGTGCCGTCCTGGAACTTCACGCCCCGGCGCAGCTGGAACGTCCAGTCCTTCGCGTTCTTCGAGGTCCAGCTCTTCGCCAGCGCCGGCTGGATCAGCGTCGTCCCGGGCTTCAGCTTGACGAGGCTCTCGAAGATCTGCTCGGTGACGCGGAAAGACTCACCGTCAGACACGAGCGCCGGATCGAGATACGTCGGATCCGACGCGCCTGCAAACACCATCGTCGTTGCCCTCGAGGCTCCTCCGGCAGTGCTCGCAGCGATCAACACGGCCAGCGCAGCGAACGGCAGGGCCAGCCTTCTCACTTTCCCCCTCACGCGGTCTCCTTTCGTCGCCCCGCCCCTCAAGGCGGACGCACAAGTATGAACAGAAGGTAACCCTTCCTCAAGTTAAGACGACTGTAGATCCACTCGGTTTGGAGCGTTCGCGTGCGCTCCGATCAACTCGCCGTGGAGGCGGGCTCCGCCCCGCCTCCACCGCAACGGCTCTCCGGCAGCGGATCGCCGAAAAATCATCATGGCCGCCGAAGGCGGCCGGATTTTTCGGCGCCTACGCGGCGAGCGAGATTAGATCTCGTAGCGCCGACAGGCGTGCAAGCGCCTGGCCTTCGAGCTGCCTGACGCGCTCGCGTGTCAGGTCGAGCTCGTGGCCGATCGCCTCGAGTGTCCACGGCTCACCTTCGAAGCCGAAGCGGAGCTCGAGGATGCGGCGTTCCCTTTCGGGGAGTGCGTCGAGCGCGCGCCGAACGCCCTGGCGCCGGAGCGACTCTTCCGCCTCGTCGAAGGGGTCGGCGGCCTCGCGATCTGCGAACAGGTCGCCGAGCTCGCCCTCGTCGTCCGCGCCGACCGTCTGGTTCAGCGAGACCGACGCCTGCGCCGCGCCGAGCGCCTCGTCGACGTGCTGGATCGGCAGACCGGTGGCCTCCGCGAGCTCGTCCTTGGTCGCCTCGCGGCCTAGCTCGACCTCGAGCCGGCGGGCCGCCCGCGACAGCTTCTGCTGGCGCTCGACGACGTGGACGGGGACGCGGATGGTGCGGGCGTGATTCGCCACGGCGCGCTGGACCGACTGGCGGATCCACCACGTCGCGTACGTGGAGAACTTGTACCCACGCCGCCAGTCGAACTTCTCGACGGCGCGGTTGAGGCCAAGGGTGCCCTCCTGGATCAGATCCAGGAAGGGGACGCCCAGCCCGCGGTAGCCCTTGGCGATCGAGACGACCAGCCGGAGGTTCGACTCGATCATCCGGCGCTTCGCGACGGGATCGCCCCGCTCGATCGCCTTGGCGAGGGTCACTTCCTCAGCGGCGGTCAGCAGCTTGTGCCGGCCCACGTCGGCCAGGAAGAGCTGGAGGCTGTCGGCGGAGCCCGAGAGCACGTGGGGCTGGGCAGCCTCAGCGGCGATCTTCTCTTCGAGCTCGATCTCCTTGGCCTTGGCCTCGGCCTCGGGCTGGCGGATCTCGAGCCCGATGCGCTCGAGCTCGCGGGTCAGCTCCTCGACCTCGGCCTCGTTCAGATCGTGCTCGAGGGCGAACGCCTCGAGCTCTGCAGCCTCGAGGTGACCACGCTCCTCGGCTCCCTCGACGAGCGCCTTGGCCTGGTCGGAATCAAGCAGTTCGTGCAGCTGATTTTGTGTCAAGTGTCCCTTTCCAGTCCCACTTTGTGATTCGCGGCCAACCTTCTGCACTGTAGGCCGGATTCCCTCTTTGTTCCAGGGACAACCCGCCCTAATAGGGCGCTCCGACCGTGAAACGAGACCGTGCCCTTTGTTATTCCGTCGCCGCCGGTTCTTTCGTCTGCGCGCGCACGGGAAACTCGAACTCGATCTTGTCCTCGTCGTTCAAGACGAGCCGCGCACGAAAAGGTTTGCCGTTTCGGGAGCGGAAGCCAGAGAGTACTTCCCGGGTCCGACGTTCCTCGATCAGCTGCCTCGCAATTTCCGGTGTGAGCGTCCGGCCCGCGACCCGCTTCCAGATCACGAACCCGCAGCCGACCTCCTCCCGGCTCTTCCAGCTCGTGCAACCGTACGCCTTTGAGTTCTCCCGGATGATCTCACCGGTCTCGGCCCCGCAACGGGGGCAGAGGCCCAGCTCGACGCGCTGCGGGCGGAGCTTCTCCTTGTCCAGGGCGGCGATCTGCTCGACCGTCTCCTTGGTGAAGTCGGCGATGCCCTTCATGAAGGCCTTGCGATCTCCGCGGCCGTGCTCGATGTCCGAGAGCTTGTGCTCCCAGTCACCTGTGAGCTCGGGTGAGGTCAGCTTGTGCTCCTCCAGCATCGTGATGACCTGAATACCCTTCGGCGTCGCCTGGAGGTCCTTGCCGACCCGTTCGATGTACTCGCGCCGGATCAGGGTCTCGATCGTCTCGGCCCGTGTAGCCGGCGTGCCCAGCCCTGACTCCTTCATCGCCTCGCGCAGCTCCTCGTCGTCGATCAGCTTGCCCGCGGTCTCCATCGCCGAGAGCAGCGTGGCCTCCGTATAGCGAGGCGGCGGCTTCGTCATCTTCTCCTCGATCTCGGCCGCGACGCACCGGACCGTCCGTCCCTCTTGCAGGACTGGGATCTCACCGCCCTCGGTCTCGTCCTCCGACTGCCGCTCCTGGTCGGGCTCGACTCCGTACACGGCACGCCAGCCGGCCTCGAGCGTGACCTTGCCGCGCGTCCGGAAGCGCTCCTCCTCGACGACCGTGATCACCGTCGTCCGCGCGTACCGGGCCGGCGGATGGAACACGGCGAGGAAGCGCTTCGCAATGAGGTCGAAGACGCGGCGCTCGTCCGGCGTCAGTGCGTCCATGTCCTTCTCCGCGTCCGTCGGAATGATCGCGTGGTGATCGTCGACCTTCGCGTCGTTGACGACGCGCTGGAGCGGCAGCTGGTCGAGACCCAGGACGTACTCCGCGGCGGCGCGATACTCGCTGACGGGCTGGAGGGTGGCGGCCGTCGGCTTCAGCTGCGCGACCATGTCGCCCGACAGGTAGCGGGACGACGTCCGCGGATACGTGATCGCCTTCTTGCCCTCATAGAGCGACTGAGCGGCCTGAAGCGTGCGGCGCGCCGAGAATCCGTAGCGCCTGTTTGCGTCGCGCTGCAGCGAGGTCAGGTCGTAGAGCAGCGGTGCGCGCTCGGACTGTTCCTTCCGCTCGACCTTCTCGATGGTGCCGTCCTGGCCCGAGACCTTCGCGACGATCTCGTCGGCACGCTCGAGGTTGCCGAAGATGCGCGTCTCGTCGCCTTCGAACCAGAGCCCCTGGTACGGGGGCTGGAACGTCGCGTGGACGAGGCGATAGGGCTCGGGGACGAACGCCTGGATCTCGCGCTCCCGCTTGACGATCATGCCGAGCGTCGGTGTCTGCACGCGGCCGAGGGACACGACTCCGCCGACCCAGGCGCGTCCGCGAATCGTCGCGGCGCGCGTCGCGTTCATGCCGACCAGCCAGTCGGCCTCCGAGCGTGAGCGCGCAGCATCTTCGAGGTGCTGCATCTGCGTTCCGGGCCGGAGCTTCTCGAAGCCCTCGCGGATCGCCTGCTTCGTCATCGACGAGATCCAGAGGCGTTCGACGGGCTTCGGAGCGTTGGGGTTCGTGGCGGATTCTCCGAAGACTGATTCGTAGACGTACGCGAAGATCAACTCGCCTTCGCGGCCCGCGTCGCAAGCGTTGATGATCCTGTCGACGTCGTCTCGCTTGAGCAGCGTCTCGATCAGCTTCAGCTGTTTCTTCGACTTTGCGTCGCGAGGGACGAGCTTGAAGCCGTTCGGCGGGACGATCGGAAGGTCGGCCATCTTCCATCTCTTCCACTTCTCGTCGTACTCCTCGGGCTCTGCGAGCTGCACGAGATGTCCGACTGCCCACGTGATGACGTAGTCGTCGGACTCGAGGAAGACCGCCTCGTCCCGGGTTGTCCGCGACTTCGTCTTGGACTTCGCGGCATCGACGACCTCTTCGTTGGTCGGTTCTTCGGCCTTCTTCCTGGTCCGCTTCGGCTTGATGTCATCGAGCTTGCGGCGCTGAAAGGGTCCGTCAAGCGCGCCCGCGAGGTCGCGGCCGACAGAAGGTTTCTCGGCAATAACGAGCGTCTTGGCCATGCGAAACACCATAGCGGCCCTCGGGAGCCGTGCCCGGCCGGGGATACTTGGCCACGTGCGGCCGAGCCCCTTCTATCTCTTCGTCGGAGCCGTTTCCTGGCCTGTGCTCAAAACACTGTTCCGCCTACGTGCCGAAGGGGAGGAGAACCTCCCCAAGAAGGGCGGCTATGTGCTGGCGGCAAACCACAACTCCAACTTCGATCCGTGGCCTCTAGGGCTGCCGCTCTGGCCGGACCGATTCCTCCGGTTCATGGCCAAGTCGGAGCTGTACTGGTGGCCGCTGAAGCACATCATCAATGCCGGCGGCGGCTTTCCGGTTCGCCGCGGCGAGCGGGACGTCGAGGCCATGAAACGGGCAGTCGAGCTCGCACGCGAGGGCCACGTCGTGGCGATGTTCCCCCACGGCACCCGCCGGCGAAAGGGCCTCGTCAAGCGTTACCAGCCGAAGGCGCACACGGGCGCCGCGCGGATCGCCCTCGAGGCCGGCGTGCCCCTCGTGCCCGCGGCGATCGGCGGCACCGACCGCCTTTCCCGGCTCGGGCCGCTGCGTGTCCGTTACGGTCGGCCGCTTGACCTGGACGACCTCAACGGCAAGGAGCCCTCGGTTGCGGCCCGTGAGGCGACCGAGCGCCTGATGGCCGAGATCGCTCGTCTCGAGAAGGATCTCTGAGCTGAGCAAGCCGCTGCTCGTGATCGACGGCGACTCCCTCGCCCATCGCGCCTATCACGCTCTCCCGAAAACGTTCCGGCGCGCCGAGGGCAAGCCCGGCAACGCGCTCCTCGGCTTCTCCAACTTCCTCCTGCGCCTGTGGGACAGCGAGCAGCCGCGGGCCGTCCTCGTCGGCTGGGATTCCCTGGAGCACCCGACCTACCGGCACGAGCTCTTTGCCGGCTACCAGGCGGGTCGCGAGTTCGACGACGACCTGTTGGACCAACTCGACCTGCTTCCGGAGCTCGTGCGCGCGTTCGGGTTCGTCGCGGCGAAGGGCGCCGGCTACGAGGCGGACGACTTCCTCGCCGCGGCGGTCCGACAGGAGGAGGAGCGCGGCGGCACGGCACTCGTCGCCACCTCCGACCGCGATTCCTTCCAACTGGCCAGCGACCGCACGACGATTCTTCAGCCGATCCGTGGAGTCAGCGAGCTCGCCCGGATCGGGCCGGCGGAGGTTCGCGAGAAGTACGGCGTCGAGCCGCTACAGGTGCCCGACTTCATCGCGCTGCGAGGAGACCCTTCCGATCGCCTGCCCGGAGCGAAAGGGGTGGGTCCCAAGACGGCGGCGAACCTGCTGTCCCAGTACGGGAGCCTGGAGGCGATGCTGGAGCAGGGACGATTCGAAGCCCAGGAGGAGGAATTGCGGATGTACCGGCGAATGGCGACTCTCGACGCCTCTGCCCCCCTCCCTCCCCTCGCAGATCAGACACCAACCTGGGCAGAGGCGTCGACCTTCGTTCGGAACCTCGGGCTGAACGCTCTCGCGGACAGGGTCGCCGCGCTCGGCGCGTAGGATCGGCGCATGGAGGCCCGGCTCGCGCAGGCAGGCGACGCGGTCGGCCGCGCGCACGGGACGCACACGCTCGACCGGCTCGCGCAAGCAGTCCGATCGACGTCCTGACTCATCCGGCGCTCGCGCGCCTCCATCCGACCTTCGGCCATCCCGAGTCTCCCGAGCGCATCGAGGTGCTCCTCCGCGCGTTCCCCGATGCACGTGAGGGCCGCCCGGCGGAGCGCGCGGCGTTGGAACGTGTACACGCGCCCGAGTATCTCGATGCGCTCGCCTCTCTGAGCGCGCCCGTGTGGATCGACGGTGACACGATTGCCTCGGAGACGAGCTGGGAGGCCGCGCTCCTTGCCGCCGGCTGTGCGATCGAGGCCGCCGAAACGGGCGGCTTCGCACTCCTGCGGCCGCCCGGTCACCACGCAACACCGCGGCGAGGAATGGGCTTCTGCCTCGTCAACCACGTCGCGGTGGCCGCGAGGCACATGCAGGCAGAGCACGGCGTCGATCGGGTCGCAATCGTCGACTTCGACGTACACCACGGCAACGGAACGCAGGATGCATTCGCCGGCGACGATTCCGTCCTGTACGCATCCCTGCATCAGGCCGGCATCTATCCAGGCACGGGCGCGGTCGGCGAGGGAGGGGCAACCACCGTGAACGTTCCGCTGCGAGCCGGATCGGGAGACGCGGAATGGCTCGAGGCCTTTGCGCGACACGTGCAGCCGGCCGTCGCGCACTTCGAGCCCGAACTCGTGCTCGTCTCCGCGGGCTTCGACGCGCACGAGGAGGAGGACCTCTACCTGGTGGACATGCGCGTGACCGAAGCGGGGTTCCGGGAGCTCGCAGAATGCTGTGCTCGGCTCGCACCGCGGGTCGCGGCCGTACTCGAGGGCGGCTACAACCTCGCCACGCTGCCGCGCCTGGTGCGCGCAGCGCTCGGAGGCTTCGCGAAAAACGAGTGACGGCCGGCTGAGCCGGCCGTCACCGTCGTACGCCACAGTCCGATTCGCCCGCCTAGCACCCTCCAAGTCGGAGCGCGTTGCTTCGAAACTGGGCTCAGTATCGCGGCTTCAAAGCTGCGCGTCATCGTCCGCGCTGGGTGAGCGCCGTCACCCACGGTGCGTGAGTCAGCGGCGCGCGGTCGAGAGCGCCTCGAGTGCTTCGCGCCGAGACGAGACGCCGAGCTTGCGCAAGAGGCTTTTCACATGCGAGCGAACCGTGTGCTCGGAGATGTACAGACGCCTTGCAATCTCGTCCGTTGCGAGGTGCTCGTCGAGGAGCAGCAGCACTTCGAGCTCCCGTGCCGACAATGCCGCCGCGATCTCGTCCGGGACCGCCGAGCTCTTCCCTCCTGCCGCGCGCACCTGCTCGAGGAGGCGGCGCGCCACGGCTCCCGACAAGGCTGCCTCTCCGCGTGCAACCCCGCGAAGGAAGTCGACGATCCGCTCCGGCGGCTCGCTCTTCAGCAGGTAGCCGGCGGCACCGGCGCGGATCGCGCCAAGCAGGTTCTCTTCGGTGCCCGACGCGGTCAGGACGACGACCTCACATTCGGGCGCCGCCTCGCGCAACTGCGGAAGCGCCGTCAGCCCGTCCACTCCTGGCATCGAGAGGTCGAGCAGCACGAGGTCCGGCCGGAGCTGCTCGGCGCTCTCGACGGCCTCCTCCCCGTCCGAGGCCTCGCCGACCACATCGAACCCGTGCTGGGCGAGCAACCCGGCCAGTGCGGAACGGGTCAGCGGATGGTCGTCAACTAGGAGGATTCGCTCAGCCATGGGCTTCTCAGCCCTTATCGGCGGGCTGAGATCTGCCGACAAGACTGACGATGCGGGAAGACGGCAGAGACGATTTCCAGGCCTGGCTCTGGGGCGAGATCCTCCTCGTCGGCCTGCTCGGATCTTCGCTGGCCCTCTTCGTCACGAACCACGAGCTGCAGACGAAGGTCTCGCTTCCCGAGTTGGGGCTCGTCCTGCACACGGTCAGCGCATTCGCGGGAGGGATCATCGCCCTGCTGGCGGGCATCCGCTACGCGGTCGAAGGACGACGCATCGAGCTCTTCCTCTGCGCTGGGTTCCTCATTGCCGCTGTCTCCATCACCGCGTTCTCGATCGTGCCGGTCCTGGATGGCGACGTCGTGCACGGCCCGGAGGCCTGGGCAGCCGTCGTCGGCAGGCTACTGGCCTGGGCGCTGATCGCGGCCGCTCCCTTCGTCCGCGGCCGCTCGGGGCCGAAAGCGCTCGCGAACACGATCTTGGCCTCGTGCCTCGTGCTCGTCCTCGCTTGGCTGGCCCTGCGGTCGTGGGCCTCCGGCCTTCCCTCCCTCGACCCGTCTTCGGATACGCCGGGACTTTTGGTCGGCGCGCTCTCGGCGCTTGCGCTGCTCAACCTCCTGGCGCTCGTCGGCTTCGGTAAGCGCTTCTACGAACGGCGCGAGGACCTCGACCGCTGGCTGGCTCTCGGTTCGACACTCATGCTCTTCGCGTCGCTGCATTACATGTTCACGCCGGTCCTCGCACCCGCGTCGGTCTCGCGCGGTGACTTCCTGCGCTTGCTCGCCTACGGGCTGCTGCTCGTCGGCGTCTGGCGCGCGATCAGCTACGCCGAGTTCGGGCGCGCGGTCGCCGACGAGCGAGCGCGTGTCGCGCGCGAGATTCACGACGGGCTTGCGCAGTACCTCTTTGCGGTCTCCACTCATGCGGCGATGCTGCAGCAGGGCGCTGCGCCCGAAGCGACGGTCCGGAAGCTGAAGGAGGCCGCAGACGCCGCGCAGCAGGAGGCCCGGTTCGCCATCCTCGCGCTGTCGACCGCCGCAGGGAACGCTCCCTTCGACGCGGCGCTTCACCGCTATATCGAGTTCCTGACCGCCGACGGACTCCTCGAAGTGGATCTGGAGATCGATCCCGCAGTGCGGTTGGCTCCGGACGAGCAGATCGAGGTCTTCCGGATCGTGCAGGAAGGGCTGGCAAACGTGCGCAAGCACGCCAACGCAGAGCGCGCCGAGGTCGTGATCGGCGTGCGCGAGGGTGAGCGCTTCGTGTCGGTGCGAGACGACGGCTCAGGCTTCGACGGAGAGTCCAACGCCGCGGGTCAGGGCCTCAAGAACATTCGCGCGCGGACGAAGAGCATCGAAGGCGGCTTCACGCTCACCTCGCAGCCGGGCTTCGGGACCGCGCTCGAAGTCGTGCTTCGCACCTAGCGTCTTGGAGCCCGAGCCTCTAACGAAACGAAGCACGGGCCGCCGAGACGCGCCTGCCGGCGCGTGTTCATTCCGTCAGAGGCTCTTACTCTGCAGGCGTGCAGGATCCCGTCGCCCTTTGCGCTGATACGGTCGCCGCGTGGCATACGGCGTGGCTGAAAGCGCTCGGCCTTCGCTGCGAACGGGACGCCCGCGTCTGGCGAGCGCTGGACCGGCCGCCGGCCATGTACTTCGCGGCAATCACGTTGCGGCCCGACGTCACGGGCCCGGAGGTCGCCGGCGTTCCCGGCAGCGTGTGCGACAACTGGCAGGTGCTGTCGCTCGAATCGCACGGGATGAGGGTCTTCCGGATGGAGCCGTGGTTTCTCCGTCCGCATGGTCCAGTCTTCTTCGAGCGTCCCGCCGAACTCGAGCTGATTCACGTGTCGACGCCTGACGAGGTCGCGGAGTTCGAGGCCGTCAGCGTGCGCGGGTTCGAGCAGGAGGACGCGACGATCCCTCAGGGCGCGATTCATCCAGCTGCCATCCTCGACGACCCGAACATGGAGATGTTCCTCGGTCGCGTCGGCGGACGGGCGATCGGAGCGGCCATGGGTTACCGGACAGCCGATGCCGTCGGCGTGTTTGGCGTCGCAGTCGTCGCCTCCGCACGACGCCGCGGCTACGGCACGGCGCTCACTTGCGCAGCGATGCTGACCGACAGCGGCCTGCCGTGCGTCCTGGCACCGAGCCCCGACGGCGCGCCGCTCTACGCCGAGCTCGGTTTCTCACCCGTCGGCGAGCTGACCATCTGGAGCCCTTGACGCCTTACGGCAGACCCGGTCCCGTAACGCGGCGGTCGCCATGCCCAGTCTTCACGAAGACCTGCCAGTTGTAGAGCGCGAAGAACATGGTTCGGTCGGCCGCAATGCGTCGGGCGTAGCGAAGGACCGCATCGACATACGACGGCGAAGGGTTGTAGTGATGAAGGGCACGTCGCAAGTCGTGCGGCGCGCCGCTTGCATGGAGGTAGTTCGCAGCGCCGAGGATCGCATCGTGGGCGTCGTGCACGTTTCCGCCGAGCCCGTAGCGACGCCATGTCGCCGGTATGAACTGCATCGGCCCCTGCGCACCGGCGGCGCTCGCGTTGCGGAGCTTGCCGAACTTCGACTCGACGAAGTTCACCGCCGCCAGAACATTCCACGGCACCTTGAAGCGCCTCTGTGCTTCCCGGTAGTGGTCGAGCAGGGTGGACGCAGGTAACGCCTGACCGACCTTGATCTTGTGGGTCGCAAGAGGCGGTGTCAGCCGGTGGAGCTCGCGGTGAGCTGCAAGAAGATCTGCGGCAACCGGCGCGAGGTCCGGCGGCAGCCGCTCGACCGTCGCGCGCGACAAGCGCGCGTTGCCGGCAAGCAGGCGATAGATCCTCTGCTCGTAGAGGGCAAGCAGAACAACGTCGTCGGGTGCCGTGGACGACTTCGGGCGCCAGCGCTCGATTGCGGCGCGCAGCTCGTTGGTCGTTGCCTCCAGCGCCCGTGCGAGGGCCAGCGGACCACGTGGAATCGGCTCGTTCGGCGCCGGCGCAGCTTGCGCGGACGAGGCGACCAGCAAGACGACCGTCAGGGCCATGAGCGCGAGTCGCCAACGTGGCCGGCATGCAAAACGTCCTCTCTGCTGCGCGATCGTCTTCTTCACCACGAGCTGCCGAAAGCTCAAGCAGTCGGCACGGTGTCCGCTCGAGATCCGCGGGGAATGAAGTACGCCGCGACAAGGCCGAGGAATGCGATGCCGGCGAGGACCCCCACGGCGGCGGCAAAGGGCCCGTTGCCGGGGAACACCTCGGAGACGAGGATCGAGCCCACCAGTGCCGTCCCGAGTGACGAGCCCAGGTTCGAGACGCTGCGCGACACGCCGGAGATATCGCCCTGCTTCTCCTCCGGGAAACTCGACTGCACAACGTTCACCGACGCTGTCAGCATCACGCCGATTCCGAGCCCCATGAACAGGAGCCCCGGCACGAAGGTGAGGTTGCTCGAGTGTTCTCGCACCAAGGCGAGGAGCAGGAGCATGCCGGCGAGCGTGACCAGGAATCCGGCGATCACGAGCCAGCGCTGAGAGTGCCTGGTCGCCATCCGTTGCGCCAGCGCTGAAGCCGCGAGGATGCCGAGAGTGGCGGGGGTCAGCAGCAGACCCGTCTCGATCGCGCTGTACCCCCGCACCTCCTGAATGAAGACGGAGACGACGAAGAAGGTGCCTTGGAGAATCAGCCACTGCACCGTCTGGGTAGTGAGCCCGAGGTTCGACGTGCGGTTGCGGAAGAGCTCCAGAGAGACGAGCGGCTCACGACCGGCCCTCTCGCGCGACCGGGTGTAGAGGACGAATCCGATCAGGATGACGAAGCCGATCGCGACGTACAGCCAGACCGGCGAGATCCCACCCTTCGAGATCAGGACGGTGTCGCCGATCGAGAAATCCTTCTTCGCCTTCAGCCAGCCGTACTTCCCCGACTGCAGAATCCCGAAGACGACAAAGAACAGTCCGGCGGCAGACAGAACGGCCCCGACCACGTCGAACGACGGCCGGGCCCCCTTTCGCGGTGGATCGGCAACGCGGCGGGCCAGCCAGACGATGGCGGCCACGACCAGCACCTGGAGGATGAAAGAGGCGCGCCAGCTGATCGCGCTCGTCACGAGCCCGCCGATGAGCGGCCCGGCCGCGGCCCCGAGCCCTGCCGCCGCGCTCACGACCCCGAAGTACCTCGCCCGCGTCTTGACGTCCTCGAAGGTCACCGTGATCAGGATGTAGATCGGCGGGACCAGGAGCGCGGAGCCGACGCCCTGCAGCAGCGAGTAGCCGACGATCAACAGCCCAAGGTGCTGGGCGAACGAGGCGAGCAATGCCCCGCTGCCGTAGACGACGAGCCCGACGACGAAGCACCGTTTGCGCCCGAAGATGTCCGTCAGCTTGCTTCCGGGAATCATCAGCGCCGCCATCGTCAGCGTGAACAACGTGATCGCGGTCTGCACGCCGGACACCGAGGTTCCGATGTCGTCCGCGATCGTGCTGATGGCGACGTTCATGTTCGACCCGGCGTAGCTGCAGATGAACTGAGCGAGCGCGAGTGGGATGACCAGCGCCCGCGCTGCGCTCCGGGCCATCGAGCCAGCGACGGGTGCGGGCGTCGCGGCCGGGCCGGTCGGCGTCACGTCACGGTCTGGCGCCGGCGCCGATCTCGGCCAGTCTCTCGAAGACGATGATCCGCGCCGCAGCCTCGATCAGCGCGAGATGCGAGAACGCCTGAGGGAAGTTGCCGAGGTGCCGCCCTGTTTCGACGTCGAACTCCTCGGCGTAGAGGCCGAGCGGCGAGGCGACGCGGAGCAGCCGCTCCATGAGATCGCGCGCGCGCTGGAGCTCTCCGATGATCGCAAGCGCCGAGACGAGCCAAAACGAGCAGATGAGGAACGTTCCCTCCTTGCCCGACAAGCCGTCATCTGTCTCGTCCGTGCGGTAACGGAGCACGAAGCCGTTTTCCGTCAGGTCCTCTGCGATCGCGAGCACGCTTGCCTCGAGGCGCTTGTCGTCCGGCGGCAGGAAGCCGAAGATCGCGGCCAGGAGCGTGGACGCATCGAGGGATTCGGTCGCGTAGTGCTGCCTCAGCACGTTGTCCCTGACGCCGTTGCCGAGGATGTCCTCGCGGATCTCCTCTGCCGTCTCGCTCCACGCCGTCTGCTTCTCAGCATCACCGCGGATGGCCGCAAGCTGGCTGGCCCGGTCGAGGGCAACCCAGCACATCAGCTTCGAGGAGACGTAGTGCTGCGGAGCGCCGCGCGCCTCCCAGATTCCCTGGTCGGGCTCGCGCCAGACGCGGGTCGCGCACTCTGCCTGCGTCTCCACGATCGGCCAGAGCCCCCGTGGTAGCCGCTGGCTGCGTCGTGTGTGAAGGAGGATCGAATCGAGCGCCGCGCCGAAGACGTCGTTCTGCCGCTGATCGAACGCCCCGTTTCCGATCCGCACCGGCCTCGCTCCCGCATAGCCTGAGAGGTCGTCGCGCGTCGACTCCGTCAGGTCGCTGCGGCCGTCTATCCCATACATGATCTGCAACGACCCATCTGCGGTCGGCTCGACCTCGGCGATGAACTGCATGAACTCGTCGGCTTCCCAGTCGAGGTTCAGGTAGTGGAGGGCCTGCAGCGTGAAGGTCGAGTCGCGGATCCAGGAGTAGCGGTAATCCCAGTTCCGCTCGCCGCCAGGCGTCTCGGGTAGCGACGTCGTCAGGGCGGCGACCGTCCCGCCGGTCGGCATGTACGTCAGTCCCTTGATCGTCAGCGCCGACCGTTGAATGGGATCGCGGAAGCGGTGATCTGG
>JBKPEC010000166.1:0-5683 GCA_046728195.1 Actinomycetota bacterium | reverse complement strand
TCCATCCCGAGGAAAGTGTGCGCCCTGCAGCGCGGCCAGGTCAACTCGAAGCGGCGGGAAGGGTTACTTCGAGGTCTACGCGACGATGGTGAGCATCCACTCGTCGCTACAGCGATCTTCAAAGCCGACGAGGAAGATGCGCTGGTACTTCCCGAGGTGCAGCGAACCGTCGCTGAACGGGATCTGCTCCGTTCGCGGCCCGAGCAGCATGGAAACGAGGCGCGCGCGCTCCTCCAGCTCGAGCGGAACCAGACGCTCGAGCAGACCCTCGAGGTCCTCGAAGAAGCCCGTCTCGCGTTCCTGCACGCGAATCACAGAGGGATCGCCGTTCGGCGAGACGTACGCAATCCCGCTGCCACCAGTCGACGCGATCTCGCGTCGGATGTCGTTCGTGATGTCCAGGACGGTGAGATTCGGCAGCGCCGCTGCAATCGAGACGGGAATCTCGACGGAGGTCACGCGGACGCCACCTCCCGCGGCAGACGGAAGTGCACGTCCTCCCTCGCGACCGTCACCTCGACGACCTCGTCGTAACCACGCGTTGCAAGATCCGCGATGGTCGCATCGACGAGCTCCCCGGGAGTCGAGGCGCCCGCTGTCAGGCCCACCACTTCGTGGCCCTCGAACAACTCGGGGGGAAGCTTGCTCTCGCCGTCGATCAGCTCGGCCTCCGCGCCCGCGAGCCCCGCGACCTCCACGAGGCGCTGAGCGTTCGAGCTCGTCTCGGAGCCGATGACCAGGATCAGCGTCGCCTCCTCTGCGAGACGCTTGACCGCGTCCTGCCGGTTCTGGGTGGCGTAGCAGATGTCGTCGGCACCGGGCCGCGTGAGCGTACCGAAGCGCTGCTCGAGGGCATCCACCGTCGACCGCACATCGTCGAGGGACAGGGTCGTCTGGCTGATCACGGCAACCGGCCTGCCGTGCGAGTCGAGCCTCGCCGCCTCCTCCGGGGACTCGACTACCACGGTCGCCTCCGGGCGCTCGCCGCGCGTCCCGATCACCTCGACATGGTCGGCGTGCCCGACGAGCGCCACCAGGTGGCCCGAGTCGGCGTAGCGCCGCGCCTCCGCATGCACCTTCGAGACAAGGGGGCAGACCGCATCCACGACGCGCAGGCCACGCCGCTCGCAGTTCTCACGCACGGCCGGCGCGACGCCGTGCGCCGACAACACACAGATCTCGCCCGCCGGAATCTCGCTCTCGTCGTCCACGAACACGGCGCCCATGCGCTCGAGCCGGCGCACGACATGGTCGTTGTGGACGATCTGGTGCCGGACGTAGATCGGAGGACCGTGATCGGCAAGCAGGCGCTCGACGATCTCGATCGCGCGATCGACGCCCGCGCAGAACGACCGAGGGGCGGCCAGGAGGACCCGCTTGCTCATTCGACCACCTGCGCCGACTTCTGGGGTCTGACCCATGCGGGGTCAGACCCCGGCCTTTCGCGACGTGCGGCCAGCAACACACGCTTCATGCAAGCGCCTCCAGGCTCCGGAGCGCCCGGCGCGCGCCGAAGGCCGCGCGTAAGGTCACGAGCGGCTGGCGCACGAACCCGCGCAGGAACCCGAGCACGTCGACCTCGCCGCTCGGCTTCGCCCCCTCGGCGACGCCGCCGAGACGGCGCGTCGGCGTGTCGCTGATCGCACGAAGGCAGCCGACCAGCCGGCCGCTCCGTGCCAGCGGACCCGATTCCATGTCGACAGCGTCCGCTCCGGTGCGCTCGTGGAGACGAGCACGCTCAGCCGGATCGTCGACGATCCGGCTGGCGCCGAGAATCGTTCCGGTGCGCGCCGCCTTGGCCCCGAGCGGGCCGCCTTCCCACAGCACCGCACCCGACTCGTCGACGACACGCGTCGCGTCGATCACGGTGCCGATCGGCAACTCGCTCGACAAGGCTCCCGCGATGCCAAACGACACGAGCCGTCCCTGCGGGATCCCCTTCGACGCACCGAGCCCGACGATCGCCGTGCGGCCGAGTCGCCGCGCGATGCGCTCCTCGACCGTCATCGCGCAGGCGAATGTCAGCCCGTCAGCGTCCAAGCCATGCTCCTGGCGCTCTCCTTGAGGGACCCCGCCGCCTCGTAGGCGGCTGACGGCTCGAAGCCGGAGTGAATGGCGCAGTGCTCGCAGCGGGGATCGTTCCCCGGGCCGTACTCCTCCCACTCGATCCCCTCGAGCAGCGCGTCGTAGGTCGGAAAGATCCCGTCCGTCAGCAGGTAGCACGGGCCCTTCCAGCCATAGGGGTTACGCGTGATCGATCCCCACGGCGCGCATTTCAGCTTGCGCTCGCCGGTGAGGAACTCCTGGTAGATCGGGCTCGCGAGCCAGCGATAGTTCCGCTGCCGCGCGACCTTGCGGATGATGCGGAACTTCTCCTCGTGCTCGGCGCGCGTCATCGTCAGCGCGGGATCGATCTGCGAGTACTGGTAGCCCGGGGCGATCAGCATGCCGTCGATGCCGACCTCGTTCGTCAGGTAGCCCATCATCTCGAGGACGTCGTCGACAGAGGTCTCCTTGAAGATGGTCGTGTTCGTGCTGACGCGGAAGCCCGCCTCGCGCGCCTTCTTGATCGCGTCGACTGCGATGTCCCAGAGCCCCGGGTAATCGCAGATGTAGTCGTGGATCTCGCGCATCCCGTCGAGATGGACGACGAAGGTGAGCTTGTGGCTCGGCTTGAAGACGTCGAGGTACTGCTCGAGCCGCAACGCGTTCGTGCACAGATCGATGTTCTTGCCGAGCTCGAGCATGCCGGCGACGACGTCCTCGATCCCCTTGTAGACGAGCGGCTCGCCGCCGCAGATCGACACGACCGGCGCCGGACACTGGGCGCCGGCGTCGACGCATTCGTCCACCGTGAGCCGCGCCTTGTTCGACTCGTACTCGCGGATCTTTCCGCAACCGATGCAGGCGATGTTGCACGCGAGCGTCGGCTCGAGCATCAGGACGAGCGGATACCGCTCCCCCTTCCGCTGCTGGCTGGCCACGTAGCGGCCGATCTGCACGGTCGAACGGAGGGGGAACTTCATTCGTTGAGCCTTTCTCTCAGTCGCCCGAGGGCGAGAACGGGAAACGTCAGGCGGTAGAGGTGGTAGCGAATCATGAAGTCCAGGGGAAAGCCGGTTCCCGTGTAGTGCTGCTCATCCCAGTCGCCGTCCGGACGCTGGAACTCGCAAAGATACTCGGCTGCGCGCCGCGCAGACAAGCCCCGCGACCCGCCGCCGGAGACATACGCCAGCAGGGCCCACGCCGTCTGTGAAGGCGTCGCGGCGCCCCGGCCGCGCTGCGCTTCATCCGAGTAAGAGCGGATGTCCTCCCCGAAGGCACCGCTGGGTTGCTGCACGGAATCCAGCCAGCCCAAACCAGCCTTGACGGCGGGATGGTCTGAAGAGATGCCGCAGGCTTCGAGCGCGGGCACCGCTGCACCCGTGCCGTAGAGGTGATTCACGCCCCAGCGGCCGAACCAGGAGCCGTCGCGTTCCTGCTCTGCGAGCAGCCAGTCGAGCCCCGAGGCCAGCTCCGAGTCGAACCCTTCCTCGTGCCCGAGCGCCTCGAGCGCGTGGGCGGTGACATCGGCGCTCGGCTCGTCGGTGACCTTGCCGAAGTCGCAGATCGGGAGCTTGTAGAGCCACAGGGCCTCGTTGTCGACGTCGAAGGCGCCCCACCCGCCGCTCCGGGACTGCATCCCGACCATCCAGTCCAGGCCGCGGCGAACCGCAGCGTCTCCGATTCCCAGCTCTCGCAGCGCGAGCACCACCACGGCTGTGTCGTCGACGTCCGGATAGAGGTCGTTGTCGAACTCGAACGCCCAGCCACCAGGCGCGAGGCGGGGTCGGCGGATCGACCAGTCGCCGCGGACCGTCACTTCCTCATCCAGCAACCACGTGCCCGCGGCCTGCAGCCGGGGATCGTCGGCCGGGATTCCCGCGGCACGGAGGGCGAGCACCGCCAGCGCCGTGTCCCAGACCGGCGACTGGCACGCCTCGGGGCGCAGCCGGTCGCCGTCGCGGACCAGGAAGCGCTCCCAGCCGGCCAGCCCGCGCGCGAACGTCTCGTCTTCGGGCCCGTGCCCGAGCGCGGCCAGCATGATCAGCGACCAGACCCATGGCGGCTGGATCCCGCCCCACGACCCGTCCGCCTCCTGCCGCTCGCGCACCCAGCGCTCCGCAACGGCGATTGCGTGTCGACGCATCCTCGACAACTGCGGCCTTCCACCGGGCTCCGTCTTCCTTGCGCCGATCTCGCCGAGCTCGACCGAGCTGGGGCGCACGGGACGCAGCGCCTCGACCACGGAGAGCGCCACCATCGTCTGGCGCGCCCAGCACGCGAAGTCGTAGACCGAAAGCGGACCCGAGGGAGGCAGCAGGATCAGCTCGACCGGCACGTGCGCGAGCCGGCTCCAAGGCCACTGGCCGATCAAAGCGAGAAACGCCCTGGTGAAGATGCGCGCGCGCGGAACGCCCCCGGCCCGGCGGATGTACTCCCTCGTCTGCTCGCCCGGATCGACGCCCGCCAGCTTGAGCGCGGTGTAGGCCTCGACCGTCACCGAGAGGTCCGGGGGCCCCTCGTACCAGATCGACCACGTCCCGTCGCCACGTCGGCGTGCCAGCAGTTCGTTGGCGAGCAGACGATCGGTCTCGTCGTCGCGCAAGCCGAGGACGTGGAGGAGGAAGAGGTGCTCGGCGATCATCGTCGCGTTCGACTCGAGCTCGCCCTTCCACCAACCGTCGGGATGCTGGAGCGAGAGCAGTCGCTGGGCTCCGCGCTCCACGGCGTTGTCGAGAGCCGTCAGTTCCCGAACGAGAGTCATGCAGCGACCTTAGTTGTCATATCGGACAACAGAGCCCTTACCGCCAAACGACCGGACCGGACCGCACCCTCCATCGTCGCCGGCCAGCCGGTCTCGGTCCAGGCGCCGGCAAGCGCGACTCGTTCGCGCACGAGTCCGGGCGCGGGGCGCACAACTCCCGGCCGAAGCGCAATCGTCGCCTCGGGCTCGCGGCTCACGCGCGACCAGAGCACCTCCGCTTCGCCAAGGCGACCCTTCACCTCTTGCACCATGACATCGACGAGCTCCCGTCCGCGTAGCTTCATCAGCTCCGGGACGCCGCTGGAGATGACCGTCAGGTACTGACCACGCTCCGGCTCGTGACCCGTCAACCGGCCGCGGTCGAAGATCCAGTGCACCGGTGATTGCAGGAGCGCGGCATGCCGGTCGAGCAGCGGGCGATCGAACAGCAGGTGCACGCTGACGATTGGCGACGGCTCCAGGCTCCAGTCCTCCTCGAGCAAGCGCGAGGCCTCGTCGGGAGGAACGGCGACGACGATCGCGTCCGCCTCGACCTCGTGCAGGTCGGTCACGCGCTCATCGGCGCGAAGCTCCGCACCGGCCTCGTCGAGCGCGCGAAGCGCGGCCCCGCCGTGCATGTCGCCAAGCGGTGCAGCCGGAAGGATCAGGTCGCTTGCCTCGCGACCGGAGCGCATCGCGGTCAGCACCGTGAAGACGGCCGCCCCCGCGTCCGCCTCGTCCGTGCGGAGGTTGAGGGCCGGACGGATGAAGACGTCCCAGAAGCGGTCGATCGCCGTCTGGCTCTGGCCGTGCCGGCGCAGGAAGTCGCCGAAGGTCTCGCGACGTGGCGCAAGCCGCGGCAGCCTGGCGACGAGGGCGGCGATGCGAACGCGATCC
>JBKPEC010000165.1:0-6409 GCA_046728195.1 Actinomycetota bacterium | reverse complement strand
TTTCGAGACCTTCCTGCGCCGCTACGAACTCGCCGATCCGGTGCTGTGGGAGATCGCGAAGATCGTGCACGAGGCCGACCTCGCCGACGAGCGCTACGACGCGCCCGAAGCGGCGGGACTCGACGTGCTGCTGCGCGGGCTGTCGATGGTGCGCGAGGACGAGGAGCTGCTCGGCCTTGCCGGTCCCTTGTTTGACGGCCTGTACGAGTACCGCAAACGAGCGCTGCTTCTGGGCCGCGAGCCCGCCTGACCTTGTTCACCAGCGAAGGGAGTAAGCAGATGAAATGGGTGACGAGAGAGCGTCCGAAGACCGACCGGATCGCCTGCCCATGGCTGATCAAGAACTTCATCGATCCTCAGGCGGAGTTCCTCTACGTCCCCGCCGACCAGGTGCTCGAGGTCGCGGGACGCGAAGGTGCGCACTCCTACGACGCCCCCGGCGCGGAGTACACGCACCGTGACGGGCTCTGCTCGTTCGAGGTTCTGCTCGAGGAGTACAAGCTCGCCGACCCGGCTCTGCAGTTGTTGGCGCGGATCGTGCACGGCGCCGACGTCGCCGAGAACCGCGACGCGACGCCGCAATCGCGCGGGCTGCTCGCGGTCGCCGAGGGTTTCCACCTACTAAATCTGGGTGACCATCGCCAGCTCGAGCTGTCGCTGCCGGTCTACGACGCGCTCTACGCCTGGTGCAAGAACGAGGTTGCGTCCGGCGAGAACGCATGAGCCTCGTCCGCGCCGGCTTCATTCCGATCCCGCCGGGCGCCAAGCCAGGGTTCGATCACGCCGACGTCTTCATCGCGCGGCGCCGAATGTACGTGGCGCACACGGGCGCCGATCGGATAGAGGTGCTCGACTGCGAGACGAGGAGCTATCTACGGGCGCTCTCCGCGGATCTGCCCGGCGTCGCCGGCGTGCTGATCGATCAGGAGCACAATCTGCTCTTCTCGAGCGACCGTGCCGCCGCACGCGTCAGCGTCTTCCGCTGTTCCGACGAACAGCTGCTCGGCCAGGTCGAGGTCCGCCCGCATCCGAACGGGCTCGCCTATGACCCTCGGCGGCGGCGCGCGTACAGCTTCAACCTCGGCGAGCCGCTCGGCGAGCACTGCACCGCCTCCGTCGTCGAAGTTGATTCGATGCGCGTACTCGCGGAGCTGCCGCTGCCGGGTCGGCCGCGCTGGGCCGTGTACGACCCCGAGCGGGACGTCGTCTACGCGAACATCCAGCGGCCGGCGCAGATCGCCGTGATCGACTGCGAGCGGGGGGCGATCACGCGAACACTCGATGTTCCGAGCGAGGGCCCGCACGGCCTCTGGCTCGACGCCGGCCGCCTCTTCTGCGCGGCCGACGGCGGCGCGCTTGTCGTGGTCAACCGCGACAGCGGGGAGGTGATCTCGAACCTGCCGTTGCCCGGTGTACCGGACGTCGTCATGCACGACCCCGACCTGCGGCGCCTCTTCGTGGCGATCGGCGAGCCGGGTGTCGTGTGCAGCTTCGACAGCGATCGGCTTGAGCAGCTGGAGACGGTTGAGACCGAAGGGGGCGCGCACACGAGCGGCTGGGATCCGATCGGCCGCTGCCTGTACGTGTTCTGCCCGGGCAGCGGCGGTGCGGCCGTGTACGAGGAGCGCGGCTGAGCGCGGACGCGCGCAAGATCGTCGCCGCCCAGGGCGCACGTGCGCTCGCCTACGGGCTCGGCTCGGTGCTGATCGGGCTCACCCTCGCGGACCGTGGCCTCTCCAACGCGGCGGTCGGTGTCGTGCTCGCCTCGCTGCTTGCCGGGAGCGCGCTCGTCTCGGTGCTGATCGCCCGCCACGGCGATCGCGTCGGACGGCGGCGTTGCTACCGGCTGCTGTTCGTTGGCATGGCATTCGCTGGCACCGTCTTCGCCTTCACTGGCTGGCTGCCGGCGCTGATCCTCGCCGGTCTGACCGGGACAGTCTCGACCGACGTCGTGGAGTCGGGACCGTTTACCTCGCTCGAACAGGCGATGCTTCCCCACGCGGCCCGCCAGCACGATTCGACCCGGCTCTTCGGTACTTACAACACGGTCGCGACGCTCGCCGGGTCGTTCGGGGCCTTGATCGCGTTGGTCGGCTCCTCTCCCCGCTGGCTGCTGACCTACCCGGTCGCCGCTGCCCTCGGACTGCTCGCGTCCGCCCGGCTCTCACCGGCCGTCGAACTCGGCCATGAACTCGAGCAAGAACCGCGACCGCCACTGCACCGCTCGCGCGGCATCGTCATGCGCCTCTCAGGGCTATTCGCGCTCGATAGCTTCGGCGGCGGCTTCGTCCCGCAGACGTTCATCGCCTACCTGTTCGTGCGCAAGTACGACGCCTCGCCGCACACGCTCGCGATCGTATTCTTCGCGATCGGCATTCTGCAGGCGCTCTCGTTCCAGACTGCCGTGCAGATCGCCGGCCGGATCGGCCTACTGCGCACGATGGTTTTCAGCCACCTGCCTTCCAACCTGCTCCTCGCCGCGGTCGCGTTCGCGCCCAACCTCGACCTCGCGATCCTTCTATTGCTCGCCCGCTTCGCACTCTCGCAGATGGACGTGCCGACCCGGCAGGCCTACGTGATGGCGGTCGTCGAGCCGAGCGAGCGCACTGCGGCGGCCGCCTACACCAACACCGCTCGCTACGTGACGCGGCCGATCGCCCCGCTGATCGCCGGCGCCACGCTCCGCGGCGCCCTCGGCGCACCATTCTTGATCGCCGGAACGCTCAAGAGCGTCTACGACGTCGGCCTGTACGTCCTCTTCCGCAATGTCACGGTTGCAGGTGAGCAGTCCTAAGCCTGCTTACATCGGGAAGGCAACGACGCACGCCGCGCGGCTGGCCGCACTTGTCGACGACCGATGCCACCGAGGGCAAGGGCTCAGCCGGACGTGGTTGCTTCTGCGAAGCAGCGCTGAACTAGTACTCGCACGAGCTGCTGTTTGTACTCGGCCGAGCCGTTCGCGTCGTCGACGGCGCCGGCCGCCTCGGCCGCGAGCTCCGCCGCCTCCGCGAGGGCAGACGCATCGGCGGCGGATCTTCCGCCTAGCACACGCTCGGCGGCGGTCGCCCGCACCGCCTTCACGCCGACCGCGCCGACCGCAATCCGCGCCCCGCCGACGGCGCCGTCCTCGAGACGAACGGCGCAGGTCACCGTCGCCGTCGGCCGCTCGTGGAACGCGAACTTCCGATGCGCGATCGCAGTGCCGGGCGCCGGAACGGGAATCCGCACCGACGCGAGCAGCTGGCCTGGAGCGAGCGCTGTCTGATACGGCCCGCGGATGAACTCGGAGAACGGCAAGCGGCGCCCGTCGAGTTCCGCCTCCGCGTCGAGCGCGAGGAGGTAGGTGGCGGGGTCGGAATGTGGGTCGGAGAAGCAGAGGTTGCCGCCGAGCGTGCCGACGTTCCGCACGCGGATGTTCGCGACGCGGCGCTCCATCGCGGCCAGCGACGGCAGTCGCTCGAGCACGAGCGGCGAGCGTTCGATCTCTCGATGTGTCACGGTGGACCCGACCACGAGGGCATTCCCCTCTGCGCGGATGCCGCCGAGCTCCGTGATGCCCCTGATGTCGACCAGATGCCCGTACGCAGCGAAGCGGAGCTTCAACAACAGCAGAAGCTCCGTGCCGCCGCAGATGACCGCGGCATCCTCGCCATAACGGACGAGCAGCTCCCTCGCCTCGTCCACAGACGTCGCGCGGTGGAGGTCGAAGGGCGGTAGCGTCATCTTCCGACCGGCGCCGTCGCCCCTTCGTCGCCGAAAAAGAGGCGGCGGCCGTTGCGGCTGAGCACGCGCTCGACGCCTTTCGGCGACAGCCCGCTCAGCTCGACCTTCTTGATCTCGACGATCGGATGGTGGAACGGAATGTCGCTCCCGAAGAGGACGCGCGTCTCGCCGACGCGCTCGTACGCCTCGCGGATCTTCGTGTGCATCGGCATGCCCGACGTCTCGAGATAGACATTTGAATTGCGCAGCGCGACCTCGATCGAGCCGTTGATGTAGACGACGTTCCCGTGCCCCATGTGGCCGAGGATGATCTTCGCGGCCGGGAAGCCGACGGCCAGCTCCTCGATGCTCCACGGCAGCGTGAAGATCGGGTGCCCACAGTGGATGAGCGCCGGCATGTCGCGCTCGACGAGCAGCTCGATCAGCGGATGCACCAATGGATCGTTCGGGTGGAAGCCGTCGAGCAGCGGGTGCATCTTCATGCCCAGGAACTTCGGGTGGGCGAGGAATTCCGTCGCCACGTCGAGATAGCCGGGAAGGCGCGGATTCGCCCAGACCAGGCCGTAGAGGCCCGGCACCGATTCGACGACCTCGGCGACGTAGGCGTTGTCCGGATGGAAGACAACGCCGTTTTCGATCTCGTGCTCCCGCATAAGCTGGTCGATCCCGTCGCGGTCGATGGCAACCCCGAACATCGACTCGAACGAGCCGACGTGCATGTGGGAGTCGAAGATCAAGTGCTGGCGATGGGCGTGCTTGCCTTGGAGAGTTCGCTGAGCACAGCTTCCAGGCCGGCTCCGATCTCCACCTCGACACCGAGGTCGGCGAGCGCCTGCCCGACCGCGGCAAGCCCCACCGCCGGGTAAAGCGACCGCGCCGACGGGCCCATGTGGCCGATGCGGACGAGATTGCCGGCGCCTTGCCCACCCGAGATCATGACTCCGTACCGCTCCCGGCAGTGCGCTCGCAGCTGAACGTCCGTCAGCGAGTCGGGGACTGCGATCGCGGTGACGCACGCGGCGGCGATCTCGTCGCTTCGCGGCCAGAGCTCGAGGCCCATCGCCCGCGCCCCGGCGCGGCACGCCGCCGCCGAACGCTCGTGGCGCTCGATCGACGCCTCGAGGCCTTCCTCGAGCAGCTCGTCGCAGGCCGCCTCGACGCCGTGGACGTCCGACACCGACGGTGTGTAGGGGAACTTGTCGCCGTCGATCCACTGCTCCTTCCAGTCGAGCATCGAGAGGTAGGAGGCACGCGGCGCCTGCGGGTTGGCGCGGATCCGCTCCCACGCGGCGTCGCCGACCGTCATCAACGAAATCCCCGGCGGCCCGGCGAGGCACTTCTGCGCGCCGGCGACGCAGACGTCCAGCTGCCACTCGTCCGTGTGCAGGGGGATGCCGCCCAGCGACGACACACAGTCGATCAGAGTCAGCGCCCCGTGCGCGTGCGCGATCGGTCCGATCGCGGCGAGGTCGCAGATCGTGCCGGACGGCGTTTCCGAGTGCACGACCGTGACGAGCTCGATTCCGGGGTGCTCGTCGAGGTAGAGCTCGACGTCCGAGGCGTCGACCGCGTCGTTGTACGGCACCTCGATCTCGTGCAGCTCGGCGCCGAAATCCTTCAGCCAGTAGCCCATTCCTTTGCCGAACACGCCCTGCACGAGGTTCAGCACCTGTGTTCCGGGCCGAACGAGGCCGCGCGCGGCGGCCTCCAGCCCGAGCACCGCTTCACCCTGCATCAGCAGCACGTCGTTGTCGGTCAGGAAGATCTCGGCGAGCTTGCGCTCCGTGCGCCGAAAGGCTTCGAGGAAAACGGGGTCGTAGTGATAGGTGATCGGCGAGCCGAGCGCGGCGAGCACGCGCGGCGGCGCCGTCACAGGGCCGGCGGAGAGAGTGAAATCCGGGTCACGCATGAGTTCTCCTTTCAGCGGGCGCCGCGGACGTAGGGCAGGGCGAGCGCCGGCGGCAGATATGCCCGGCGCGCGAACAGGATCAGCGCGACGATGATCGCCGCGAACGGGATCGTGTGGACGATCTCCGGCGAGAGGTTGACGCCGGCGATCTGAAGTAGGTTCGAGAGCGACAGCGCGACCCCGAACATGAGGGAGAAAAAGACGACGGCGAGCGGCCGGCCGCGCGCGAGCATCGCGATCACGATCGCGATGAACCCCTGGCCCTGCGTGAGGAAGTCCTGGAAGCCGCCTGTGCCGGCGATTGCGAGATAAGCCCCGCCGAGCCCTGCGAGCGCGCCCGTGGACAAGGCGGCATAGCTCCGCGTCGCGACGACGCTGACGCCGGCCGCGTCGAGCGCTTCCGGTTTCTCCCCGGCGGCCCGCAGATTCAAGCCGATGTTCGTCGAGCGGAACAGCCAGCCGAGGAAGACCGCGAACGCGAGGCCGAGATAGACGATGAGCGGCTGGTTGAAGAGCGGGGACTGGCCGTTGAGCGTCTGGCCCAGAATCGGGATCCGGTCGAGCAGCGGGATCGGCACCGTCGATACGCTGCCGAGCCGCGGCTGGGTCGAGCTGAACTGGGACTGGTAGAGGACGCTCGTTATGCCCTCGCCCGCGAGCGTGATGGCGATGCCGACCACGATCTGGTCGAGGCCGAGCCAGACGCAGAGCACCACCATTACACACGCACCGAGGGTTCCCGCGACCATCCCGCCGAGATAGCCGAGCCACGTCGAG
>JBKPEC010000164.1:0-3663 GCA_046728195.1 Actinomycetota bacterium | reverse complement strand
GAAGAAGGGACTCGTCAAATGGCAATCACAGACGAACAGACGCGGGCCGAAACACGAACGGAATACGCCGACGCTTCGACTCAACGAGTTACGGCCAACGCGATCGAGTACGCGTATCGCGACGTCGGTGAGGGTGAGGTGCCGCTTGTCCTGTTGCAGCACTTTCGCGGCAATCTCGACAACTGGGACCCGGCTCTCGTCGACGCGCTCGCCGCGGGTCGGCGCGTGGTCACGTTCGACAACGTCGGCGTCGGCGCCACGAGCGGCAGGACGCCGAGCACCGTCGAAGCGATGGCGCACGACGCGATCGCCTTCCTGGAGGCGATGGACTTGCAAAAGGTCGATCTGCTCGGCTTCTCGATCGGTAGCTTCGTGGCGCAGGAGATCGCGCTCATCCGCCCCGACCTGTTGCGGCGCGTCGTGCTCGCGTCCTCGGCGCCGCAGGGGGCGGCGGGGATGCACGGCTGGGCGCCGGAGGTGATCGCCGCGGTGGGCGCGCCGGAACCGAGCCCGCAGGGATACCTGGACGTCTTCTTCGCCCCGACGCCCACGAGTCGGGAAGCGGGCCAACAGGCCGCCGGGCGCGTCTTCGGGCGGACGAGCAACCGCGACGAACCGACGACCTGGCAGACCCGCCAGGCGCAGTACGACGCCGTGTGCGCGTGGGGTATACCCAACCATGCGCTGCTCCAGCGGGTCGCGGCGATCGAGCACCCGGTCTTCGTCGCCAACGGCGACAGCGACCCAATGATCCTCCCCCGCTACTCGTACCTGTTGGCCGGGCTGCTTCCGAACGCGCGCATCACGATCTACGCCGACTCGGCGCACGGCTTCCTCTTCCAGCACCACAGCCAGTTCGCCGCCGACGTGCTTGCCTTCCTGAGGGAGGCCGGCTGATGCCGATGATCGACGTCTACGCCGCCGAAGGAACCTTCCCGGATCCGCACGTACTTGCACGTGACCTCGCGGCCGCAGTCATGCGTTGGGAGCAGGTCCCCGACCTGCCGCTGTTCGCGCAGAACACGGCCGCGTTCATTCACGGCATGGATGCGGCCACGATCTCCAACGTCGCGGGGGAGAGCAACTACGTGCGAGTCCAGGTACTCACCCCTGTGGGAGTGCTCGACCGCGACAAGCAACTCGGTGTCGTCAAGGAGCTCACCGACATCGTCGCGAATGCCGCGGGCGATCCGAGCCTCCGCGAGCGCACCTGGGTGCTGCTGTCCGAGTCGCCGGAAGGGGGTTGGGGGATCGGCGGACACGCCAACACGAACGCCGACATTGCGGGCGCCGCGCGCGCCGCGCTCGCACGCAAATGAACTAAGTGCCGGACCGCAACCTAGGTCGCGACCGACAACGGCGCGACCGTTCCGCCGATGTTTGCGCTACCGATAGAGCCGATCGTCGCTACCCTACTTTCCCCGGGCTTCGTTCGATGGCTCGAGTGTTAAGCGCAGGTTGTGCTCCCCGATCTCAGAGGATTCTCATAGAACGCGGGCTAAATTGAGCAAGTGGTCGAGGCGCGGGGCCTGACAAAGGATTACGGTGACAAGCGTGCCGTCGACGGCCTGACATTCTCGGTTCGGCCCGGTGTCGTGACGGGCTTCCTCGGGCCGAACGGGTCGGGTAAGTCGACGACGATGAGGTTGATCCTCGGGCTGGACGCGCCGACCGACGGCGACGTAACCGTAAACGGCAAGCACTATCGGGATCACGAGGCGCCGCTGCACGAGGTTGGCGCGTTACTCGAGGCGCGGTCGGTTCACACGGGACGTTCTGCGTACAACCACTTGCTCGCGTTGGCGCGAACGCACGGCATCCCGCCTAGTCGCGTTGAGGAGCTCATCGACCTCGTCGGTCTGCGCGAGGTTGCCAAGCAGCGGGCGGGGAAGTTCTCGCTGGGGATGGGGCAGCGGCTTGGCATTGCAGCAGCCCTGCTCGGTGATCCGTCGACTGTCATGCTCGACGAGCCCGTGAACGGGCTCGATCCGGAGGGGATCCACTGGATGCGCTCGTTGTTGAAGGGGCTTGCGGCGGAGGGTCGGACCGTCTTCGTTTCGTCGCACCTGATGAGCGAGATGTCCTTGACGGCTGACCACCTGATCGTGATCGGGCGCGGCAGGAAGATCGCGGACACGAGCACGTCGGAATTTCTGAGCGCGGCGTCCGGAAACGTCGTCCGTCTTCGCTCGCCGCAAGCGGACGAGCTGAGTCGGCTGCTCATCGCCCCGGACGTCACCGTCGAGGCTCTCGAGCCCGGATATCTCGAGGTCCATGGCCTCACCGCCGTCCAGATCGGCGACGTCGCCGCGGCGAACGGGATCGCCCTGCACGAGTTGACGCCGCGACAGGCATCGCTCGAAGAGGCCTTCATGGATCTCACCCGGGAGGAGATCGAGTTCAAAGCTGCCGAGCTCGAGCCCGAGGAGGCCGTGGCGTGAGCACCTTGGCCAGTATCCAGCGCCTCCCGCGAGCCGCTCACACCGGCCGCGTCACCCAGTTCCGGGTCGTCCTTTCAGAGTGGACGAAGCTGCACTCGCTGCGCTCCACGAGATGGTCGCTGTTCGCCGGCATTCTCTTGACGATTGCGTTCCCCGTCCTCTTCGCCGCCGTGACCTCTTCCCATTGGGGAACGATGAGCGCTCACGAACGGGCCGACCGACACCCGCTCGACATCGCGCTCGCGGGCGTCAACGTCTCTCAGCTCGCGATCGCAGTCCTCGGTGTGCTCGTGATCACCGGCGAGTACTCGACCGGGATGATCCGGGCGAGCTTCACCGCCGTCCCGAAACGACTGCCGGTGTTGTGGGCAAAGACCGCCGTCTTCGGCGTCGTCTCGTTCCTCCTCATGCTGCCGCCGGTCCTGATCGCCTTCTTTGCGAGTCAGGCGATTCTCTCGAGGCATCACCTCCTCCAGATCTCGTTCTCGCATCCGGGAGTCGCGCGGTCGGTGATCGGCGGAGCGATCTACTTGATGCTCGTCGGCATCTTCGCCCTGGGAATTGGAGCGATCGTCCGCAACACCGCAGGAGGAATCGCGACCTTCGCGGCCATCTTTTTCGTCATTCCGCCGCTGATGAACATCCTCCCGACGAGCTGGAACAACGCAATCAGCCAGTACCTCCCGAGTGAAGCGGGCCGCCAGATCTTCTCGCTCACACACGGCGCGCACAGCCTCGCCCCGTGGCCCGGCGGTCTGCTCTTTGTCGGCTATTGCGCGCTGACGCTCGCAATCGCCGCGGTCTTGCTCGTACGCCGCGACACGTGACTGCGGCTTAGGACCGCCTTGACAAGGCGGGGGAGAGGCGTTACGGCTGAGCCAGAAACAGCCGCTTCTCAGTGCGGAGGTGGGGCGCGCACACGAGCTTGTCGGCGCCCGCGAAGCCGACGTACGCGCGCGGCGCGTCGCTCCGAAGAGCCGCCTGACCTTCCCCATCGTGACTGCATCAGGTGACTTCGCGGTTCAACTCGTGATCCTTGGGTCGATCGTCGTACCCCTGGCGATTCTGGCCGTGATCTGCTGGTGGTTTTGGCGGCACCGGGAGGACTGACCACCCAACTGCAGTAATCTGCGCGTCTCGATGCACAGCCGCTTCTCGGGAAGTACCCGAGTCCGGCAGGCTTTCTTGTCGAGCGACGAGCTCGGCGAGTCACCGCTGCTCC
>JBKPEC010000163.1:0-11970 GCA_046728195.1 Actinomycetota bacterium | reverse complement strand
CCGCTGCCCTGCGCGTCCGCCCCGCCGGCGCCGTCGTCTACGACTTCCACCAACAGCTTGCCGTCGTGCGGGGTCGCCCGCACGCTGACCTTGTGTGCACCCGCGTGCTTTTGCACGTTGGCGAGTGACTCGGCGACGACGTAATACGCGGCGGCCTCGACTCGCCCGGGGAGGCGCTGCTCGGGCAGGGCTGCGACCTCCACGTCGATCGGCGTCCGCAGCGCGAGCGCTTGCAACGCCGGGCCGAGCCCTCGTTCGGAAAGCAGCGCAGGATGCAGCCCGCTCGCCAGCTCGCGGATCTCCTGCAAGCTGGCCGCGAGCTCGTCGATCGACAGTGCGAGCAGCGCACCCGACTTCTCGGGTGCCTCGCGAATCCGGGCGAGATTGAGCAGAACGGCAGTGAGCCTCTGCTGAGCACCGTCGTGGAGGTTGCGCTGGATCCGGCGCCGCTCCGCGTCGGCGACCTCGACCAGCCGCGCACGCGAGGCGCGAAGCTCCGTCTCCGACCGCTTGCGATCGCTGATGTCACGGACGTATCCCGTAAACGTCGGCGGGCCGGGCACGCCGATGCGCGTGATCGTCAGTTCGACAGGAAACTCGCTGCCGTCCTTGCGCATGCCGGCCAGCTCGAGCCGCTGGTCGAGCACGACTCCCTCCTCCGTTTCGAGAAAGCGGGCGAGACCCTTCCTATGTGCAGATCGAAGTGAGGGCGGGACGATCAACTCCGCCATCTCCCGGCCGACTGCCTCGTCGGCGCTGTAGCCGAAGATCGACTCGGCCGCATGGTTCCACTCGACGACGCGTCCGTCGTGGCCCATCGAGACCACCGCGTCGAGCGCCGCCTCGAGCATCGCCCGCAACCGGGACTCGCTGGCACGAACCCCCGCTTCGGCCTGACGGCGCGCCACGAACTGGCCGACCTGGCTGCCCACGACCCGCATGGTCTGGAGAAGACGCTCGTCGGGCTGGCGCAAGTCGCGCGAGAAGAACTCCATCACTCCGACGACGCCGCGCGGGCTCGTGAGGGGAAAACCGAAGGCCGCATGCAGCCCGCTCCTCCGCGCAGCCTCGGCGCGTGGGAAGTTCGCGTCCTCCGGAGCATCCACCATCCAGATCGGCCCTCCCGCAGAGACCACCTGGCCCGGCAGGCCTTCGCCGGGCCCAAGCGTGATCCGTTGGCTCAACGCTTCGAATTCGGGGGCGCCTTCCGCAGCGCGCCAAGTAGAGACACAGCGGAGGCAGAAATTTCGAGCGTCGATCTCCCAGACCGCACCGAGCTCCCACTCGAGTGGGCGGCCGATCGCCTCCAGAGTCGCGCCGTAGACCTCGACAGGACGATCGTTTTCCGCCAGGATCCGGGCGACCGCATGCTCGACACGCTGCAGCTCGCGCGAGTCGGCGAACCGCTCCGTCCCCTGGATGTCCGACATGGTTACCGGTGACGCTACACCGACGAGGGCTCGGTGAACACACCGCCGCCGCCCCTTCGGATCGCCGTCGCTGACGACAACGCCTTGCTACGCGAGGGCATCGCGTCGCTGCTCGAGGAAGCGGGTCACGAGGTCGTCGGCCGGTCGCCCAATGCGGACGACCTCCTCCTGAAGGTGCGCTCGTACAGCCCCAACATCGCGATCGTCGACGTGCGCATGCCTGCAGGAGACGTGGAGGACGGGGGTCTCGTCGCGGCCGCCGAGATCAGGCAGTCTCATCCCGACGTCAGGGTGCTCGTGCTGTCCCAGCATCTCGAGCCGGCGGTGATGCTCGAGCTGGCAGGCGACAACGCCTCTGGCATCGGCTACCTCCTGAAGGATCGGGTGCGTGACGTGGGAGAGTTCGTCGACGCCGTCGAGCGTGTCGCGGCGGGTGGAACGGCCTTCGACCCGGAGGTCGTGAAGAGCCTCGTCACCGGTCATCGCCGCTCCGCTCTGGACGAACTGACGGAGCGTGAGCGGACCGTCCTCGGCCTGATCGCCGAGGGACGCTCCAACCGCGCGATCGCGAAGCAGCTCTACCTGAGCCCGCGGGCGGTCGAACGGCACGTCCAGGGCATCTTCCAGAAGCTAAGGCTCCCGGAATCCGAGGACGACAACCGGCGGGTTCTCGCAGTGCTCGCGCTGCTCGGCAACTGATCGCGGCGGACATCCGTCAGCTCTCGGCGCCTGAGGGCCGCACACTGATCGAAGGCGCACAGTCGGAGGAGATCAGAGCGGCTGCATAAGGCGTGCGTTCAGCCGCAGCTCAGTGCGTCACGCTGACGAGCTGGAAGGCCTCGTGGTGTCCCTTGACGACCTCTTCCGAGATCTCACCGATTCCCGTCGCGTAGAACTTGTGCTCGGTCTGCGGCTCGAGCGGGCTGAAGTCGCTCGTCACGAGGACGTGCTTGAACGTGCCGTATGGAACCTTGACGCTCGGGCTGTAGCCGAGCACGCGGCCCTCGTCGAGCGCCTCACCGGCGGGGTAGTACTCCTGCCGATAACTGTCGCCGGAGCGTGGATGCGCGAGCATGATGATGCCCGGCTTGGCGCCACCGACGCCGCCGCGCCACGAATCGCTCGCCTTGGCGAACTTCCCGTTCTTCAGCTCGAACGAGTCCTCGCCCATGTACCAGACGTTGCCCTGCTTGTCCTGGGCGTAGAAGTCGTATGTGCGCTCGATCGGCTTGCCGTGCTCGGACACCGTGTCGCGCACGGCCGTGCACTTGACCCCGAGGATCGTCACGATGCGGCTGGTGACGACAGCGTCATCGAGCTGCGGAGTCTTCCCGCGTACGCCCTCGAAGTGGAAGGCGGTGCCCGGCTTGAGCGGGAAGTACGGGTTGTCGACCACGGCGACGAAGTTCGAGGGGTCGATCTTGGGCGCGTACTTTCCGTGGATCGGCGCAAGGCTTGACGTGGACTGCGTTGAAGCGGGCGTCGACGTAGCGCTCTTTTCCCCGCCTGAGCCGCACGCGGTCATCCCGAGCACGAGCGCAGAGAGAACGAGCACGAGCACTTTCACGGGCATGTCGCTCTCTTCATAACCACGCCGAATGAGATCACGATGAGAGCGACAACTCAGGCCGCGAGCGGCCGCAACAGGTGTTCGAGCTGCCTGGAGTAGGTCTCGCTCGCATAGTCGTGCAGCGGATGCGGGTCAAAGGTGTGCTCGGTGACCTCGCCGACGCTTCGCACGTAGATCGTCGGCACTATCGCGCCGCGCTCGTCGACCTCCACGCTGACGGCCACCGCGTCGCCGTCGCGTTCATCCAGGAAGTGCGAGAGCGGCTGCAATCCCTGGTCGACCAGCCCTGTCTTGCCCTTCCCGACGACTCGACAGAGATAGCCCTTCTGAACCCAGAGCTCAGGAGCCGTGCTCAGCTCCTGCAGCAGAAACGGGATCAGGTCCGCAACAGGGGGACGCTCGGAGATACGGACACCTAGCGTTCGCGCGATGTGCTCCGCGAGAACGCGCGCGTTGTAGCGGAAACCGTTCACCGCAGTCGAGCTCGCTCCGGCCCCACGTTTGGCCAGTCCCCTCGCTCCCTGCGATGCGTTCCCGGCGAAATAGACGCCGGGAAGCGACACGCTCTCCCAGAACGCGGTCAGTGCAGGGACACGGCCGTCGCTGACCGTAACGAGCCCGAGCTGGGGGAGGTCGCCCAGCGGCGTTTGGAAGCCAGTCGCGGCGATCACCTCGTCGACCCGCAGGACGAGCCTTCCCTCCCAGGTCGTCCCGTGCGCAATCACCTTGAAGCCGTCGGCGTTGCGGTCGATGCGTTCGATCGCGACGTCGAGAACATACGTTCCGGGACCGCCTCTGGCGTATTCGTCGTACGGATGGAGGTAGCGAACCCGCAGCGGCGAGAGCGCGAGTGCATCCGTCTGAACAGGACGCGGCGAGGCGAGATAGAGACTCCGCGCCCACGGAAGCAAGCCCTGCGCGAGCTCGAAGCCGGAGTTCCGCTTGCCGACGATGAAGACGGTGCGGTCGGCATACAGCGCCGGGTCCAAGGCATCCACATAGTGCGTCGCGTGCTCGAGCCCCGGGACGTCTGCGAACCACGGCTCCGTCACGCCAACGGCGAACACGACGGCACGACTTCGGTAATCACCATCGGTGGTCTCCAGGACGAGCCGGTCACTGTCGTAGCGCGTCGACTCCCAGACGCAGCCGTACCGGATCCGCAGTCGAGCCCGGTCCGCGAACGCCGCAATGCCGGCCTCCATCTCTGCGCGGGACGGCAGGTCGAAGGCCCGGTCCATGAAGCCCGGCACCAGCGCCTTCAGCTCAGGCTCCTCTGCGATCAGGCTGTTGTGGTCGTACCACTCGTACTCGCGTGACGTCTTGGCGACGGGCGCATCCGGCTTCGTCCAGGTGATCAGCCTCTGGAAGATCGGGAAGCGCTGGAACATCCCGGCGGGCGCCTCGTCACGTGAGAGCACCGCGTGCCGGACACCGAAACGCCGCAACCAGTAGCTCGTCTGCAGCCCACCCGGACCGCTGCCGACGACGGTGACGTCGTAGTCCCCCGGTGGGAACGGGCGCGCTATGTCTGCCATTGCCCGGAGGTCTGAAGGCGCCGCGCTTCCATTCGCAGGAGCCGCAGCATCATCTGCGGGCGCTCGAGTAGCAGCCGCTCGAGCTCCTGAGGCGGGATCACGAGGCAGCGCAGCATGGTCTCCGCGACCACGTCTGCGCTCGGTGTCTCTCCGGTCAGCGCGGCGATCTCTCCGAAGAAGTCGCCGCGACCGAGGCTGCGAAGAACCTGGTCGCCGACCACGACCCGCGCTTCGCCCTCGAGGATGACATAGAAGTTCCCCCCGCTCAGCCCGCGGCGGAGAACGCGCTCGTCCGTCTGGAAGACGCCCTCCTCGAAGGAGTGGGCGATTGCCTCGAGCTGCATCGGCGTCAAGTCGGCGAAGAGCGCGAGCTGGGAAAGCCGTTCAGCGATGTCCACGAGAGACTTCTAACGCATCAGCGCGTGAGGTACGGCCGCAACGCCTTCATGGAGGCGCGACCGCGGAGCACCCGGGCCCGGAGCCGAGCGGGGAGGTTGGTCGGTGCGTAGTGCACGTAGTCGACCTGTGCCAGCAAGTCGGCGTGATCGTCGCCCGAGCCGCTCTGCGCATCGAAGCCGACCTGAAGCGTCACGGGCAGATCGCGCCGGACGTACGTCCAGTGCACGATCCACTTGCCGCCGTCGGCCCGTCGCAGGAGATAGAAGCGGTTGCCGATGCGCACCTGCCGGAGCTCCAGCCAGCCGGCCGGCGCCGGGTTCAGCACGAGGATCGAGCGGGTCGACCGCGTGGACTTCCGCTCGAAAACGCTCTTCCCGCGAGCGTGTCCAACCGTGAAGTTGATCCAGTTCTCTGTCGACGTCTGCGGCGAGCGCACGAGCAGTCCGGCGAGGGACCAATCGGCGGTCGGGATGGGCCCGTGTTCGCCGGTCACGAAGAGACGCGCAGTGGCGACGAAATCGCCCTTGACTTCCTTCCAGAGGTAGAACGCGTGCTGATCGTCGATCCACTTCGTGTGGGCAGCATGTACGACCAGCTCACCGCTCTCGATTCCGTACCGCGTCGGCGCGCCGTCGATCACGTCACCTTGCATGACGTGCCAGTTCGCCAGGGTGGAGGGAGTGTCGAACTCGTCACTCAGCGCCGCGAGGTCGGACGCTGCGTCGGCCTTCGCACCCAGGGTCGCCAGGAGCAGCACGACGAGGAGGGCCAGCCCGCGCACACAGGCTCAGACGCGAGCACGGCCTGGCGGTTAGGGCGCTATCTGCAGGCGAATCCGTCCGTTGCGAACGATTCGCCGCAGGGCAACGGCGTTATTGAAATACGCCGCCTTCGCGCAAAACAGCGTGGCCCCCGCGTGTCCCCTTGACTAATGGCTGCGTTGGCCCGGAAAAAAGGGGCAGGTTTGGAGACCGACTGAACGGTCAATCAAAAGATGACCTCCTAGCGGTCGATGAACACCTGGCACGGCTACACCCCTGACGGTCGCGAGCTCGTCGTAATTCGTGAGCGCGACTCGTGGATCGTCAAATGCGGATCAAGCGAATCACGCAACAGGATTCTCGATGTCGCATTGATCGAGGCCATCAGAACAGAGAACGACCTGTCTGTCCATGCACAGCAGCCCGAGTACGCAGCGTGGGTCCGGGCTCAGGCCGCTCAGATCGAAGAGGAGCTCGCCGAGGAGGCCTAGTCGCTCGCCTAGCGGCGAAGCCGAAGCCGTCGCGTGACCTCAGCGAGGTTCACGTCTGTCCCGGTCCGCTTCGAAGTCACAGCCCTCACGTTAGCCGTGACGGGACGTCGCGGCGTTGAGAGAGATCAGCGTTGAGTGGGCCGAGAGACCCATTCCGGTGCGGAGCGAAGTCGTCGAACGTTCCGAGCACCTGCCGTCGCCAGCAAACTTCGCCGCAGTCATCGGCATGCCAGAGGACATACACCAGGATCGTTTCGCACTTGTGACCGTGCTCACACGGGCGCACGAGGCCCGGCCGGATGACTACGCCGATCCGCAATCGCTCATATCGATGAGCGATGAAGGACTCGTAGCGCACGCGACGCATCTCATGCACGCGCTGGAGCAAGAGACCCCCACGGACGAGACCGCTCGGGACGTCCTGACGACGCTACAGGAGATCCTCGGCGAGCCGATTTGACCTGAGCTCGCTGAACCGGCAATACTCGCCGCTGCGCTTCTCACGACGGGGTCGGCGTACTCACGCCCGGCCCCCGCGTGCAAGAACCTCCCCCTCTGCGCCGGCCTCGACTTTCCACGTCCTACCCCCACTGCCATGACGAGTATCCAGCCTGAGCTGTGGGTCGAAAGCGCCGGCGAAGCTGTCTCCTTTTACATGGCCGCGTTCGGCGCGACGGTCCTTCACCAGGTTGGTGAGGGTGACGACATCGTCGCCCAGCTCGGCGTGGGCGAGGCGGCGTTCTGGGTCGCCCCGGCATCGCGCGCCATGAAGCGGCTCAGCCCGCGTGCGATCGACGGCGCGACCAGTCGTACGCTGCTGGTCGTCGACGATCCCGACAGCGTCGTGCGTCAGTCAGTTGCCGCGGGCGCAACAGAGTCGTCGCCTGTGGGCCAAGAGCACGGCTGGCGAGTCGGCAGGATCGTGGACCCGTTTGGCCACGAATGGGAGATCGGAAGCCCCGCCGAAAGTACGAGCGGTAGCCTCGGCCCCTAGCCCATCATCGTCAGTTCGTTACAAGGCGACCGCGCCGGCGCCGGTGGCCGGCGCGCGAGCGGCGCGCCAGGCCTGACCCGTCAGGAAGGCCGGTAAGACCAAAGACCATCAGCGCATGGATCCGATGGGCGATGACGGGAGGACTGGTGCCCGCAAAGGTGAAGATCACCAGAGCCCAGGGATCCACATAAGGCGGCGGCGCCGCCGCAGTCGTCGTCGCCATTCCCTGGCCGTGTCCGTCAGGCCGGCCAGAGGTCTCGCTCGTAGTAGTCATGTTGCGCATCGAGTCCGTCCGCGGAGACGGAGCGGGCGGAAGCGAAGCTCTGCCAAGCCATCCGGCCCGTCGCCGCCGAAGAGCACCGTGGCCTCCAAAGCCCGCATGCAGAGCGGGAAACCGCGTTTCCATGTTTCGTCTACTCTGACTCGCGCCTGAGCGCCGGTAGCCCAGTGGATAGAGCAGCGATCCGAAGTTGGCGCTTACCTCGCCTGCGTCGGAGGACTTGGCGGAATGGTGCGCCGGTGGAGACGAGTGCGCGGTCATTCGCGGCTCGATTCCTAGGAGCGGCCTGGCTCGCGCGCCGCCGCGCGCGGCGTAGCGTGTGCGCCATGTCCGTCATCATGAATCGCGCATGAACAAGCCGCGCATCTTCCTCGGGTCGTCGGGCAAGCAGGCCAAACTGCTCCAGGCGATCACGCGCGGGCTCGAGGACGTCGCCGACGTCGAGCCCTGGACGACAACGTTCAACCCGGGGCGATCCACCCTCGACCGGCTCGTGGAGCTCTCCCAGGAGGTCGATTTCGCTGCGTTCGTGTTCGCCCAGGACGACTGGACCACGACGGATGCGTCCCCTTCGGGCGAGGCGTCGCCGCGCGACAACGTCGTGTTCGAGGCCGGGCTGTTCGGCGGCGCACTCGGGATCAGGCGCACGTTCATCCTCCACGCACAAGGGTCGAAGCTGCCGAGCGACCTGCTCGGACTAACCTCCGTCCGCTACGACCCGGCCACCAGTCCGGCCGAGGTTCGCGCGATCAACCAGAAGCTCCGCAAGGCGATCGAGACTGAGGGTCGCCGCGGCCCGATCGAAGGGCTGTGGTGGCAGCTCTCGCTTACCGAGCGGAGCGAGGAAGAACCGTCGGCGGTGAGCCTTCTGCGCATCTCGCGGGACCGCGACGGTGCCTTGAACGTGATCGGCCGGTCCTGGCAGGAGGACGGCACCCTGTCGGCCCGCTACTGGAGCGAGGCTGCGAAGGAGCGCAGGGATCCGGCCGGCATCTTCTTCTTCTGGAAGGGCGAGCGCCCGCGGCAGCCGAATGCCCCGCAGCTCGAGGGCACCGGCGAGATCAGGCTGGAGAGCGCCGACCGCGACCGCGCCACGGGGTTCTGGACGACACGGTCGGATCGCGACGCCGGGCTGAACTACCGAACCGCCGGCGTCTTCCTTCGAGCCGACCCCTCAGACCTCCAGGTGCTTCAGAGCGGGGGCGAGGAGGAGCGCGCCCTGCTCATCGAGCAGCGGCTCCGGGAGTGGAAGTCGGTCGGGAGCGCGTTCTGAAGGGCGACGCTACCTTCGCTCCCCCTCTGAGGGCTCAGAGATCGCCTCGACGAGCTCACCGGTCTTCTTTTCGTTCTCGCTGAGGGCGATGTCGGCCTGGGCAACGATGCCGACGAGCCTGCCGTTCTCGACAACGGGCAGTCGCCGAACTTGGTGGCGGGCCATGAGTTTGAGCGCCTCTGCGAGGTCTTTGTCGACCTCGATACTGATGAGGTCCCGAGAGTAGACGTCTCCGACCGACGTTATCTTTGGGTCGGCCGCCTCCGCGACCACTCTCGTCGTGATGTCTCGGTCGGTGATCATCCCGACAAGCTGCTCGTCGTCGGTTATCGGGAGCGAGCCGATGTGCTCCTCTCGCATCAGTCGTGCGGCCTCGACCACCGACGCCGATGCGCCGATCGAGCGAGGATCCTCGGTCATCGCGTCGCGAACGCTGTTCGCCATCGTGCCTCCTCTCCTCTTCACGTGCAATCTTAGCCCTGTTGCTGTGGCCTCGCTCGGCGCTACGCTGGCGGGTCGAGCCCCCGTAGCTCAGTGGATAGAGCAGCGGTTTCCTAAACCGCGTGCGCTGGTTCGATTCCGGCCGGGGGCATCCCGCTAGTGAGGCCAAAAACCCCAATCGTGCGGGGACTTCCCCTCTGGCGTGTACACATTCAGTCTCCGCCCGAAATCGCTAAAAACTTCCTTGTGGGCCACCCGACTGGCCCGCGCTTGGCCCGCACTTGTTCTCCAAGTCCAACAGCTCGCCCCGCCGCAATCCCGCATACATCGCAGTGCTCCACAGTCCTCGGTCACGCTCCTGCAGAGCAGCGATCAGCAGAGCCCCTTCCTCGGGAGTAGCAATCCGGTCACGTCGTCCTTCGGGTTTGGGGAGCTGGAGCCCAGCGGTTGGATTGACAGGAATGTCGTCTACGGCTTGGCGGTAGAGCACCCTGATGGGCGTGATTGTGTTCCTGATCGTCGAGGCGTCCTTGCCGACGGCGAGCATCTCGTTCACCAATCGCTGTAGGTCGCGACGGCGGATAGCGCTGAGACGAGCCGAGCCAAGTTCTTCCAGGAACGTGGTCTTTCATCGTTTGTTCGTAACCACGAAGGGTGGAGGGCTTGAAAGCCTCACCGCTCTCCTTTCTCTTCCATCTCATCCCCGCGTTGGGAGGCGTCGTCCGCAAGCTGCAACTCAGTGGACGTGTACCGACCGTCACGTTCGAGTAGTTGAGCGTTCAGACGAGAGCCCGCTGCGTCGGCTGTGGGCCGGGCGGCGCGCACCCTTTAGTCCGCGCGGTTTGGCCGATCTAGACGTTCGTCCAGCGCGTGAGCGCTGATGCTGCCGGTAATGAGAGGTGGGGAGAGGCCGCGCGCACCAGATTGCGGCTCCGGTGCGCGCGCGCCGCTCCCCCACCACCCTGTGTGCCGTAACGCCCGCAGCTACGAACGTCTGAGCGTGGCGGAGCACAGGGGCTGTGGCGTCCCCGTGTGCTCCGAGGCCACGCTGCCAAACCGCCGGGGAAATGAGGGGGAGAGCGGCGGCTGTCGAGACAGGCATCACTACTCGATGCGAGTGGACATCTCGTCTTTTTTCCACAGAGACCGTACGGCGCCGTTCGCAAACTCGGCAAAGATCGAGAGTGTCGTCCCCGCAATCCACAGGTGGTCGAACGTGCTGTTGAAAGCAGGTCCCCAGTCTGATCGACGGAGGTGACGCACATGCGGAAGCTCGCTCTTTGGACTGGTTTTCCCGCTAGGAGCGGTTTCCGCAAATGTGTTGATGGTTATTAGGGTGGGTCCGCTGTAGGTTGGATGGGCGGGCGGATGCTTGCGAGCACGACCGCCCCAGTGGTGGTGTTCGTCCTCTCCCCCGGGGCAGCCGTCCGCTCTTTGCGGTCGTTCCGTTCGCAGCGTCGGGATCCAAGGCTCGAGTTCCCACTACTGTGGCTGGTACGAAGATGTAGTCGCCGGCTTTGCCGGGTTTGCGCGGGTGATTGGGGACCACCTCTGGGGCGTGCGTAGGCGAGGCTGGCGCTCTCTTCGTGCGGCTTCACCTCTGAGCGGCAGCGAGGCTTGACTAGCGCCGGAGGGCGTCTGAATGATGTTCGGGAGTGCAGGACTATGAACTCATCGCTGAGGAGGTGAGCGCCATCGCTGAACAGGTCAGGGCGCTCGAACGCCGAATGGCCGAGGTCGAGAGGGTGAACGCGCGACTGGAAGACGCCGCACTTACGACCGCGCGCGCCTTGCAGGAGATCTCTGGCCACTGGGACGCCGTGTACGAGGCAATGCGTCGCAAGGACACGTCCCAAGAGGCGCAGGAAAGGTGACTCTAAGGAAGCGGCTGAGTAACGCGCTACCCGTTGCGGAGCAAGCGCCTTAGCGCCTCGCCTCCAACGTTACGGTGGCCGTGCCGAAGTTCGGCAAGCGCAGATGCTGCAAGCGCAACTTCGGTGAGCGGTGGCAGCCGCTCGTTGATGAACCGCTCGAGCCAGCGCAGCGCGGCTCGCTCGTAACGCTGAGGGTCAGCGTTTGCGAGCAACTCGCAGAGTAAGAGCGCATCAGCGAGCGATAGTCCGCCCATCTCTCGCGCGGCCATCTCGGCTGCCAGGAGGTGCCGACGGTTGATCGCCCGCTGGAACCGTCCGCGTGCCGTGCCCTGGCTTGTCATCGGTGACGCCGCTGGGGCGGTGGTCGGAGTTGGTGCACTAGGGTCGAGCGGAGACGATTTCTGGCAGGGAGAACTGCTGGTCCGGCGGCGGTTAGTCGCCCTCGGCCATCCCGATTTCGGGAAGCTTCCCAAAGATCGCGCCGAGCACGCACCCAATGAAAACCCAGAATCCGGCTGCGGCAAGAAACCTCAACCCGAAAGCAACGGCATGTACATGCGCGTCGAGCAAGCTCGCGAGGGCAAGAAACGCCAGCGCAATCGTCACCGCACAGGCAGCGGCAAACAACATCCTCAGGCGTGTCGGTTCTTCGTCGCCCTCGGTGAAGATGACGGCGAGGACGCTGCCGATCAGCGCGACGAATCCCCAGAAGAAAGCTATTGCCAATGGGACGAGGAGGATGCTTCGCGGCCGTCCGTCGAGCAGACTCAACACGCCCGACAGTGTGAGGCAGCCGAGGCAGGCAGCGACTGCAACGATGGCCGGACCCAGGCGACCGTCCACGTACGAATCGTGAGTGCCGATTCTCCTGGCTGCAACCCCCTTTCGAGGGCCGATGTCCGTCCCGCCCTGGCTCCGT
>JBKPEC010000162.1:0-7795 GCA_046728195.1 Actinomycetota bacterium | reverse complement strand
GAGCTTCTGCATCCGGTACATGCCGACGTTGCGCGTCCCGGTCCGCGGGTCCTTCGTGATGACGGCCGGCAAGGTGATGAATCGCGCAGCATCGTCGGGCCAGCACTTCTGGATCGGGAGCGCATCGAGGGAAGCCTGGTCTCCTTCGAGCACGATCTCCTGACTGGCGGCGCGTCGAACCGTCTTCGGGCGTGAGTCGGCGATCGACTTCAGCTTCTGCAGGCCCCGCACCTTGTCGACGAGACCGGAGGGCGGTTGCATCTTCAGCACATCGCTGAGCTTCGTCGCAACGGCGTCGAGCGAAGGCGCGTCGAAGGCGAGGCACATCCGCCGCTCGGTCCCGAACTGGTTGATCAGGAGCGGATGCTGCGAGCCCTTGACGTTGTCGAAGAGGAGGGCCGGGCCTTCCGCTTTCACGACGCGGTCGTTGATCTCTGTGATCTCGAGCTCCGGGTCCACCTCGGCCTCGATGCGAACGAGCTCGCCCTTCCGCTCGAGGAGCGCAATCCACGCGCGGAGATCTGCGGGCGCCGGCACGCTGGTCAGTCTAGGTCGAAGACCGAGTGCGCAACGTCCTCGAGCGTCAGAGATCTGCCCGCCTCGCGTCCTCGTTCAAAGGAATCGTCAGCAAGGAGCATCAGCTCGCACTCGAGTCGTTCGGCATCGCGCGGCCAGGGGCCGCCCGGGATGAACGCGGCACCGGCCTCCACGGCGCCCCACGCTCGGCCGGCGTCCTCGGTGCACCCCTGTCGCGCTAGGGCCAGCGAATACTGGCTCAGATACCACGAAATCCCGACGCGGTCGCCGAGCTGTCGACGGTGAGGAAAGGTCTAGCGGCGCCGGTGACGCGCCCAGTGCAGCGTCTGCCCGACCGCGATCACGCCGGCGAAGATGAGGCCGACGACGAGCATGCCCGTGACGATCTTCTTGCCCTCGGTCGCAGCGTCCTGGACGGCGAGCAACTGGAGCAAAACGTGCATCCCGGCGACTCTACCTCAGCCGCCCACGATGAGTGTCCAGCGCCTGGTCGACTGCGGCATCGCCGACCCGGGCCCGAGCGAGTCGCTCCAGGGGATTCGCGTCGTTGTCCAGGCGGAGGCGCGATCGTCCCTCCTCGAGCGCACCGCGACCAAGTTCGGCCGCTGTCGCCGCCCAGACCGCGGCGTCCCCGGCGATCCGTTCGGCCCGAAGGTAGGCGCAGAGCGCGATCAGCTCGGCGAGGTCGCTGACCGCGTCCACGCTCCCAACCTCCTCGATGCGGACGAGGCCGTGCGCATAGAGGTAGTCGCCGAGCAAAAGTGCCGTGTCGTCGTCTTCGGGAGCGAAGAGACGTGGCTGTCCGTAGTGCAGGAGGTAGCCCTCGTAGATCGTCTCGATTCCGAGTGCGTACCGCTCCTCGCCGAGACGAGAGAAGATCGGCTCGCGCTCCTGCTGGTCAGGCGAACGCAGCGCGGAGGTCCACAGCTGACTCTCGCGCTGAGCGTCGGCCGCGATCGTCTCCCACAGATCAGCCGTCAAAGCGTTCAACGGCCTCGATCGTCCTGTCGATCTCCTCGTCGCCATGTGCGAGCGAAACGAACATCGCCTCGAACTGGCTCGGGGCGATGTAGATCCCACGGTCCAGAAGATGACGGAAGAGGGCGCCGTACCGCTCGGTATCACAACGCCCGGCCTCGTCGAAGTTGCGCACGGGACCGTCGGACATGAAGAGCGTCGCCATTGCGCCGACACGCTGAAACCTGCCGTGCGCAGCCAGTCCGGCTTCGAGCTGCGCTCCACGTTCCTCGAGCTCTTCGTACACACCGGGATCGCGCAGTCGGCGCAACACGGAGAGACCGGCCGAAGTTGCGAGCGGGTTTCCCGACAACGTGCCGGCCTGGTAGACGTCGCCGACAGGTGCCAGCCGGTCCATGATTTCCGCCCGGCCGCCGAAGGCCGCCAGCGGGAGGCCTCCGCCGACGATCTTGCCGAGGATGGTCAGGTCCGGCGCAACGGAAAAGAGCTCCTGCGCTCCGCCGCGTGCGACGCGAAACCCGGTGATCACCTCGTCGAAGACGAGCAGCGCGCCGGACGCGTCACAGAGCCGCCGCAGCACTTCCAGGAAGCCCGGCTCCGGGGGGACCACACCCATGTTTCCCGCTACCGGCTCCACGATGATCGCGGCGAGACCCTCGCCGTACTCCGCCACCGTCGAGGCCACTGCGTCCACGTCGTTGAACCTGCATACGATCGTGTCGCTCGTAACCGCCGTCGGGACGCCCGGGCTCGACGGCAACCCGAGCGTCGCGACGCCCGAGCCGGCGCTCGCGAGAAGCGCGTCGACGTGGCCGTGGTAGCAGCCGGTGAACTTCAGGATCCGGTCTCTCGCCGTGAACGCGCGTGCGAGGCGAACCGCGCTCATCGCCGCCTCCGTCCCCGATGACACGAGCCGAACCTTCTCCACGGACGGCACTGCGTCGACGATCTCGGCCGCGAGTTCCACCTCCGCTTCCGTCGGCGCGCCGAAGCTCGTGCCTCGGGTGGCTGCGGCACGAACGGCTTGGAGCGTCTCGGGGTCCGCGTGTCCGAACAGGAGCGGTCCCCACGACATGACCCAGTCGAGAAAGCGGTTGCCGTCCACGTCCTCGAGGTACGCGCCGTCCCCGCGCCGGACGAAGAGCGGCTCGTCCAGCCCGACCGCGCGCATCGCGCGAACCGGCGAGTTGACACCGCCGGGAATCACCTCGAGCGCGCGGCCGTAAAGATCAGTTCGTGTCCGGGGGACGCGCGTGCTCGCGTCGCTCTTCATCGTTCCGAGCGGAGCGAAGGGGTTACCCCGACCCCCGGAAAATGCAGAGCATTTCTCGGGGAAGTCAGAGCCAGGTCGCTAGCTCCTTGGTCCAGTAAGAGATGACGAGGTCGGCGCCGGCGCGCTTGATCGCCGCCAGCGACTCGAGCGCGGCAGGAGCCTCGTCGAGGAACCCCTTCGCCGCGGCCGCTTTCACCATCGCGTACTCCCCGGAGACGTTGTACGCACCGAGCGGCAGCTCGAATCGCTCGCGCGCTGCGCGAATCACGTCGAGATAGGGCAAGGCGGGCTTGATCATCAGGACGTCCGCCCCTTCGGCGACGTCCTGCTCGCATTCGCGCAACGCTTCCCGCACGTTCGCGGGATCCATCTGATAGCCCCGTCGATCGCCGAACGAGGGCGCTGACTCGGCGGCTTCGCGGAACGGGCCGTAGAACGCGGACGCGTACTTCGCGGAGTACGCGATGATCGGCGTCTCCGGAAGCTCCTCCCGGATCGCGCCGACGCGACCGTCCATCATGTCGCTCGGCGCCACGACGTCGGCGCCGGCTTCGAGGTGGCTGCGCGCAGTTCTCGCGAGCAGCTCGAGCGTCGCGTCGTTGTCGACATGCTCGCCGTCGAGCACGCCGCAGTGACCGTGCGATGTGTACTCGCAGAGACACACGTCGGTGATCAGGACGAGGTCGCGCCCCTGCAGCTCGCGCAGCGCTCGCTGGACGACGCCGTCGTCGTCCCATGCACCGGAGCCTTCTTCGTCCTTCTCGTCCGGGATGCCGAAGAGGATCACACCTCTGACCCCGAGCCTCTCGAGCTCGTCCGCCTCGGCGCCGAGGGTCTCGACCGAGTGGCGCGAGAGACCGGGAAGCTCCGGGTTCGCGATGGGCTCAGGGCCGACGAAGAGCGGCATGACGAAGTCGTCGAGATCGAGCCGCGTCTCGCGCACGAGGCGGCGCAGCCCGGACGTCCGCCGCAACCGACGCAGCCGCGTCACGGGGAAGGTGCTCATTGCCGTAAGCGAGCGACGCTCACGGCTACAGCGTAACCTTCGGTCAGCGGCTCGCTGCAGCGGGTGGCGGCGGCTCAGCCTCCTCGAGCTCCACCTCGACGGGCACGGCGACCTCGCCCCCTTCCCAGGACTCGAGCTCGATGCGCTCGGCGAAGAACTCCCACATCGCGCGGCCGGCAGCCAGCAGCGGCAGCGCGACGAGCGCACCGGCAAGACCGTAGATCTCGCCACCCGCGAGCAGCCCGAAGATCACGAGCAAGGGGTGCAGGCGGAGCGCGCTGCCCATGACCTTCGGCACGACGACGTGCCCTTCGATCTGATGGATCCCGAAGAAGAGCAGGATCACCCACAGCGCCGAGATCGGATGGACGACCAGCGCGTACAGCACGGGCGGAATGGCACCGAGCCACGGCCCGAGATAGGGAATGAGCTCCGTGATCGCAACCCAGGCACCGAAGAGCAAGGCGTACTTCTGTCCGTGTGGAAGCCAGCCCAGCGCGCCCAGTAGCCACAGGCCGACGCCGGCACTTGTTCCGATGATCAGCGACACGAGTGCCTGCCCTTTGACGTAGCTCGTCAGCGAGCGCTCCATTCGTCGCAACAGCGGCTCAGAGCCCGGATGCGGGGGGAACCGTTTGTCGATCCTTCGATCGAGCTTCGGGAAGTCGAGCAGCATGTAGATCGACACGACGAGGATGACGATTGCGCTGAACAGCAGCTTCCCGAGCGAGATCGCCGCGCCTTCGAGGAAGTCCACGACCTTGTTCGTGTACTTGCCGATGTCGTGCCTGCGGATGTCGCGCACGAGGCGGTGCCCGCGCTGCCGGACGTGGATGCCACCCAGCCGATGCGTGTTCAGCCACACCTGGAGACGGTCGATGTCACGGTCGGCGGCGACCTGGCCGGTTCGTCCGTTCGCGGGCGTAAAGTAGGAATCCACCCGTTTCGCGGCCGTCTTCGTCTCGTTGACGACGACGGTCCCGAGCGCCCCGATGGCGGCGATCAACGTGACCGCGAAGACGAGGTACACGAGTGCGACTGCGAAGCCGCGGGGTAGTCGGACCCGCTGGACTGCCCGCACGAGCGGGCTGAGCAACAGCGCGATCAGAATCGCGACCAGGAACAGGAAGACGACGTGACGGACCGCCGCCGCCACCACCCAGAGAAGGAGCAACAGAACCGGGAGCCCGGCCAGTTGGATCCAGCGCGGAATCTCGAGTTTCGCCGCGCGAGCGGGCATCTCAGTGATCGTACAGCCGAGGTCGTACAGCTACGACCGCCGGCGTGGGACTGGAACTGGGTGGAAGACGGGAACCTCGCCCTCGATCGGAACGAGCAGTTGGGCGAAAACGAGGCGGTTCCGAGGGTTCAATCGTCACAAAGTCGGACGTCGAAGCGTTTGAAGGAGGAGTCGAGATTCGTTACGGTGCCGCGGATGTCGGCCCCCTCCCGCCGAGTGCCCGCGCGGCGCGCGCACAGCCGTCCGCGCCCGCAGCACCAACATCGAGCACGCCGCCTGATCGTGCTGACCGTTGTCACCGGAGCGCTGCTCGGGACACTGTTGATCACCGCGTTCGGCCAGGGAGCAACTCGGGAGCCCTCGCAGGCGCTGCCCGGTCCGGCGGGCCGGCTGCTCCCGGTGGGACCGCCCACTCCGCTGACGGTCGCACTCCACAGCGGCCTGCGGATCCAGCTTCCCGTCGCGCAGAGCCGCGTGACCGCAATCGGGTACCACTCGTCTGGCGACGGTGCGCTGCCTCTCACGCCACTCGGCCGGCAGGGGAACGAAAGCGCCCTCTCGCGTCTCGCACACAAGATCTTCGGGGGCGGGGGCGGCGGCTTCGTCTACTACCAGCTGAGCGGCGGCGAGACCGCGTCGCTCGACGTCGGGGCGCTGCCGGGAACCGACGTCTACGCACCCGTCGACGGCACGATCGTCGGGATCTCCGACTACATCCTCGACGGTCGGGCGTATGGCTCGCGCATCGACATCCAGCCGTCGGCCGCACCCTCGCTCGTCGTTTCACTCACGCACCTCAGCCCGGACCCGGCACTCACGGTTGGTTCGACCGTCGCGGCGTCCAGCACGAAGGTCGGTCGCATCGTCGACCTGTCGGGCGTCGAGACGCAAGCGCTCTCGCACTACACGCAGGACGCGGGGAACCACGTGTCGATCGAGCTACGTGCCGCCGCGAACCTGCTGCCCTGAGAATCCTGTTCATCGCGGACGCCGTCGGCATTCCCGGCCGTCGAGCAGTTGAGGAACGTCTCCCTGCGCTCCGCGAGGAGCTGCGCGCCGACCTCTGCATCCTGAATGGCGAGAACCTCGCCGACGGCGTCGGCATCACGCCGAAGCTCGCGGACAAGATGCTCGCGGCCGGCGTCGACGCGATCACGCTCGGCAACCACGTCTGGCGGCGCGGCGAGATCGTGCCCTACCTGAAAGAGAGCGAGCGCGTGATCAGGCCCGCGAACTTGTCGCGGCGGGCGCCTGGCCGGGGCCTCACCTTCGTCGAAGCTGCGAACGGAATCGAGGTCGCAGTCGCGAACCTGCTCGGGTCGCTGTTCATCGGACCGCCCGTCGGCCCCTTCGAAGTCGTCGACGACCTCGTCGAGGCGGCACGGGCGCGGACTCCCGTAATCGTGATCGACATGCATGCCGAGGCGACGAGCGAGAAGGTGGCAATGGCCCGCTGGCTCGACGGGAAGGTGACCGCCGTAATCGGAACCCACACGCACGTCCAGACAAACGACGCACGCGTTCAGCCCGGCGGGACTGCAGCCATCACCGACGCCGGCATGACCGGTCCGCACGACTCCGTCATCGGCGTCGAGGCCGAGCTCGCCATCCGTCAGATGCGCACCGGTATGCCCGTCCGGTTCGAGACCGCCTCGGGCGACGTGCGCATCGAAGGCGTGCTCGTCGAGTGTGGCGCCGACGGGCGCGCCGTCAGCTGTGAGTCGGTTCGCGTGTCCGTAGGCTGACCGCGAGCAGCACGGCGAGCGCCACCAGCGTCAGGTTGCGAGCGAGCAACAGCCACGACAGGCCCGCCTCGAAGTCGAGCGCGAGCCTGAAGTAGCGGAACGGAAACCAGATCTGCGTGAGAGCCAGCGCAACGGCGAGCAGAAGGCTCGCGGCAAGCCCGCGGCGTCCGCGCACGAGCGGCACGACCGGGATCAACCAGATCAGAAACTGCGGCGAGAGCACCTTGCCGAATGCGACGAACGCACACAGCGACGCAGCACTCGCGCGAACCAGCGACTCAGGAGTTGCAGGGCCACGCGCAAAGGACGCCCAGATCCACACGAGCACGAGCGCCTGCACGACGACGGACGCAACTGCCAGCGCATCGGCGCCGCTGCCCGCGAGGTTCTGGGAGCCGTGGCTGGTCTCTCCCGTCACACCCACGCCGAACAGGTAGTGGCCGGCGAGGAGCAGGGCCGAGCCGAGACTCTCGACCTGCAGCGGCCTGTCGAACTGAAGGCGGAGACTGTCCCAGACACCGCAGGGCGAGAGGATCACGAACGGGAGGAAGACTGCGACGACGACCGCCGCCGTCGTGCCCGCACAGATCAGCGCCTCCCGCCGTCCACGTCGGCGCCAGACGAACGCAAGTGCAACGGGCACGAGAACCGCGGGATAGAGCTTCGCAGTGATCCCGAGACCCAGAAGCGCATGCCCCGTGCGAACGCGGCCCCACACGAGGGCGGCGAGCGCCAGGACGACGATCGCTGCCGGCCACAGATCGAACCGGCTGAGAATCACGGAGCCGAGGAGAAGCGGCGCCAGGGCCGCGAAGATGAGCGCCGCCCACACGACGGGCGCGCTTCGGCGAAGGGCGCGGAGGACGAGAGCCATCGCACCGATGGCGAGTGCGCCACAGGCCCACATGAGCGTCTGGAAGGTCTGGCGGAAACCTCGAGACACCTGTTGGCCGTGCCCCGGCTTGGCGAGACCCGGCAAGGCGAACATCGGCAGAGCGCCGGGCGGATACTCGACT
>JBKPEC010000161.1:0-22763 GCA_046728195.1 Actinomycetota bacterium | reverse complement strand
CGGATCGCCGAGTCACTCAACCTCACGGACGAAGTTCGGGACGGGATCCTCACGCATACGGGCCCGCAGGAGCCGAGAACCCTCGAGGGCAAGATCGTCCGGATCGTCGACCGCGTCGCCTACATCAACCACGACATCGACGATGCCGTCCGGTTCGGGATCCTCGATCCCGCCACGCTGCCGCAGGCCGAGGTTGCACTGCTCGGGGATCGCGGCTCGCGACGGATCGACACACTGGTGCACGACTTGGTCGAAAGCTCCAAGGAGGCGGGCGACATCGTGCAGAGCGAGGACATCGGCGAGGCAATGCTCGCGCTGCGGCAATTCATGTTCGACAACGTGTATCTGGGCCCACATGCGCGCCTGGAGCAGGAGCGCGCTCGCGCGGCCGTGCGTCGCATCTTCGTCCAGCTCGCCGATCGGGGGGAAGAGCCGGCGCAGATCGTCGAGTTCATCTCCGGCATGACGGATCGCTTTGCGCTCGCCTACGTGGCGGAGCTCGGCTAGATGGCCCGGATCAAGGACGCGTCCGTCGACGAGGTAAAGGCGGCCGCCGACATGGTCGCCGTCGTGTCGGCGCGGACACAGCTTCGCAAGGCGGGTGGGCGTTACCTGGGGCGGTGTCCGTTCCACGAAGAACGGACGCCCAGCTTCTCCGTCAACGCAACCGACAAGCTCTATTACTGCTTCGGGTGTGGCGCGAAGGGCGACCTGATCACGTTTGTGCGAGAGACCGAGCAGCTCGACTTCGCCGGTGCCGTCGAATGGATCGCCGACCGGTTCAACGTCCAGCTCGAGTACGAGGAGACGAGCCCCCAGCAGGACGCACGCCGCCGTCGTCGCGAACGCCTCCTCGAGCTGCTGGACGCGGCGACCTCGTTCTACGAGCGCTACCTCTGGGACTCACAGGCCGGCTCACTCGCGCGGGACTACCTCGCCGGCCGCGGCCTCGGTGAAGACGTCTGCCGGGAGTACCGCCTCGGCCTTGCGCTGGGCGGAACGACACTCGCACGCAAAGCACACGAGAAAGGGTTCACGCGCGATGAGCTGATCGCCGCGGGTCTCGTCAACCGCCGTGGCAACGACTACTTCTCCGGCCGGTTGCTCTTCCCGCTCGCCGATTCGCGCGGACGGGTGCTGGGGTTCCAGGCCCGCAAGCTGCGTGAGGACGACCCGCTGCGGCCCAAGTACGTCAATTCGCCGGAGGGAGAGCTGTTCCGCAAAGGGGATCTGCTCTACGGGCTCGACCGGGCGCGAGCGGCGATCGCGAAGCAGGAGCGCGCCGTCGTGGTCGAGGGGAACACCGACGTGCTCGCGCTCAGTCAGGCCGGCATTGAGCCGGTCGTGGCGTCGATGGGCACGGCGCTGACCGAGCGCCAGCTCAAGGAGCTGAATCGTCTGACCACGCGCGTGTGGCTCTGCTTCGACGGGGACGCCGCCGGTGAGGCGGCCACGTTGCGCGGCATGGAGCTCGCCGCGGCGCAGGGGCTGGACGTTCGTGTCGTCGCGCTCCCCGTGGGCTTCGATCCGGCCGATCTCGCCGACGGCTTCGAGCAGCGGTTGGCGCGGGCAGAGAGCTACCTCGGCTACCGCGTCCGCCTGGAGATCGAACGAGCGGCGGATCGTCAGGAGGGCTTCGTGCGCGTGCGCGAGGTGCTGTCCCGCTTCGAGGATTCGCCCGAACGGCAGGATGCAATTCGGTACGCCGCCGACAAGCTCGACTTGCCGAAGGAGACGCAGGCCGGGCTGGCGCCGCGCGTCGCCGCCTCGTCGACCGGTCGTGTCTCGCCGCGCCTGCTCGACGCCGGCGAGCGGCTCGAGCGGAGCGCACTGGCCGGCGTCGCTGCGCATCGCTCGCTCGTACCGGTGCTCACCGAGCTCGGTCCGGAGCATTTCGACTCCGATGAGCATCGCCGTCTCCGCGAGCAGCTCATCGGTGAAGACGACATCGACCCAGAGCTCGACGCGCGGGCGGCTGCGGAAGGCATTGACGAGCGGACAGCCGAGGAGTTGCTTCTGCGTCTCAGGGAACGGCGCATACGCAGGGAGCTCAGCGAGGCCGATCCCGCGCGGACGCTGGAGCTGCAAGCCGCTCTCGCCCGAATCCTCGCTGCGATGGAGGAATTGGCCTCTGCGCAGGTCTTTTCAAGGTGAAGCTACACTAGCCCGCGCTGCCTTCCCCAGTAGCTCAATTGGCAGAGCATCCGGCTGTTAACCGGAGGGTTGTTGGTTCGAGTCCAACCTGGGGAGCCTCTGCCGCCCGAAAACGCGCTTCGCGCTTGTTTTCGAGTGGTTTCGTGATGCGACACGAGGCAAGGGGGACCCTCGCCTCTCGCTTTCCTACGACCTGTTCGCGGTCCAGGTCTGGGTGCCGGAGCCGCAGCTGTACGGCGTGCCTTCGTCGGTGAAGCTCACCTTGTCCTCCAGCGTGCCGGTGGCGCCTGTGCCGCTGAACTTGCCCGTCAGGGTGAAATGGCCTTTCGACGGGTCGCCGCCGACGGTGCTCGTGTAGTCGAAGTCGATCTTGAACGTTCCGTCCGCTGCGATCGGGGCGGTGCCGTCGTGCAGGTTTCCTCCGTACAGGTGCGCGGGTGGGTTGCAGCCCTCGTTGATCTGTCCGGTGAGCAGCGCGACCACGCGGAGGCCGTCGGCCGTTACGTCGAATTCGATGATCTCGTTCTGTGACGTCGTGCCCTTGTAGTGGCCGGGTTGGGCCGGCGGTGCAGGAGGTGGAGGCGGCGTTGGCGGGGGGGTCGGTTCCGGGGGAGGGGCGACCGAGCGCTTGCGCAGGTGGCCGTTCACGCACGTGAAGCCGTGTTTCTTGTACACCGCCCTGTGGCGCGCGGCGCACCTCTGGCCTGCCCTGAGGCACTTGACCTTCCCGCCGATCACGGCGCGCTTCGAGCCGGCCGGACAGCCGGCGGCCGGCGCATGGTGCGCGGGCGCGGCGACGTTCACGGTCGCGGCGGCGACCCCAGTCGCGAGGGTGACGAGGGCTGTGGCAGCGGCCAGCACGAGAGAAAGTCGCCTGCCCATGTCACCAGATCATCGGCATCCGTGACCGTTGTCTCAAGCCGCGCACGAAGGCTCCGGTTGATTCTTGACCTGTGCAGGGCTTTCTGCACTGAATAGCGCATGCTTCTGCGGGAGGTCGAGTACGCTCGCCCGGCGAGCGTTCAGGAAGCGCTGCGCCTGCTGGCGGAGAACGACGGCGCGCGCGCCCTGGCCGGCGGACAGACGCTGATCAACGTGATGAAAGCGCGGGCCGCCTCCCCCGACATGCTCGTCGACCTTCACGATCTCGAGGAGCTGCGCGGCATCGAGCTGGGCGCCGACGGGACGCTCGAGCTCGGTGCAATGACCACCTACGCGGACATCATCGGCTCCGCGGAAGCGCGCGCGCGACCCATCCTCGCGGAAGTCTGCGTGCAGATCGCCGACGTCCAGGTTCGCAACCGCGGGACGATCGGCGGAAACATCTGCTCGAACGATCCGACCAACCACCTCCCGCCGCTGCTCGCCGCGATCGGAGCGACCATGACCGTCATGGGGGCCGAGGGCGAGCGGAGCGTGCCGGCCGAGGACTTCTTCCTCGGCGTCTACCTGACGGCGGTGGGGCCGGGCGAGCTGCTGACCAAGATCTCCGTACCTCCGGGGAAAAAGGACGGCTTCGCCTCAGTGCCGATCGGGAAGGACGGCACCTGCATCGTCAACGCGGCCGCGTCGGTGAACGGCGGCGCCCGGATTGCCATCGGCTGTGTCGATGCCGTGCCCGTGCTGCTGCAGACGGATTCCGACGAGCACGACGCGGTGCGGGCGGCCGTGCAGAACGCGAACCTCGACCCGCCGGCCGACGTACACGCGTCCGCCGACTACCGGCGGCATCTTGCGCAGGTCGTCGCCGTGCGTGCCGTCGCGCAGGCAAAGGGAAAGCACTGATGGAGCTCAACGTCACCGTCAACGGCCAGCGTTACGAGCGGGACGTCGAGCCCCGGAAGCTCCTGATCCACTTCCTGCGCGACGACCTCGACTTGACCGGTAGCCACATCGGCTGCGACACCGGGAACTGCGGCGCCTGTTCGATCATGGTCGACGGCGTGCTGGTGAAGAGCTGCATGATGCTCGCCGTCCAGGTCGACGGTGCGAGCGTCGAGACCGTCGAGGGTCTCGCCCAGGACGGCGAGCTGAACGCGTTGCAGCAGGCATTCTCCGACCACCATGCCCTGCAGTGCGGGTATTGCACGCCTGGGATGCTGATGAGCGCGACCGCCCTCCTGCGTGAGAACGGCTCGCCGAGCGACGACGAGATCCGTCGGTCGATCCAGGGCAACATCTGCCGGTGTACCGGTTACGTGAACATCGTCGAGGCGATCAAGTCCGCCGCGCAATGACCGAGACCACGGTCACTCCGGAACGCCCGCTCGTCGTCGAGGAAGGCGACGTCAGGCCGGGATTCATCGGCCAGAACGTGCCGCGCAAGGAGGACAAGCGGCTCCTCCAGGGCGAGGGCGTGTTCTTCGACGACATGAAGCGCCACGAGATGGGCTTCGTTCACTTCGTGCGCTCGCCCTATGCGCACGCGCGCATCAAGGCAGTGGACGTCTCCAAGGCCCTCGAGCTCGACGGGGTCTACGGGACCCTGACCGGCGACGAAGTGGCCATTCTTACCGACCCGTTCTTCCAGCTGTCGACGCCGCCGGGCGCGCACATGAAGGACTACGCGCTCGCCGTCGGGAAGGTGCGGCACGTCGGCGATCCAGTGGCGGCCGTGGTCGCCCGCACTCGGGAGCTGGCGCGCGACGCCTCCGAGTTGGTCGAGGTCGAGTACGAGCCGCTGGAACCCATTCTCGACGGCGAGGAAGCTGCCAAGGACGAAGTTCTCGTGCACGAGGATGCCGGCTCGAACACCGTATGGGCCGGTGTCTTCGACTGGGGTGACTTCGACGCGGCGCTCGCCGAAGCCGACCACGTGATCCGGATCGAGCGCCTGCACTTCGACCGCTTTTCGTCGACTCCGCTCGAATGTTCTGGTTGCCTCGTCGAATACAACCGCGGCACCGGGCAGTGGACGATTTACGGGAACCACCAGATGCCGGGTATCGGTGCGATCTGGATGGCTCCGGCGATGCGGGTCGGGATCGACAAGCTGCGCTTCGTCAGCCAGGACATCGGGGGCGGCTTCGGCAACAAGATCACACTTCACCCCCAATTCACGGCGTGCTGTCTTCTCGCACGCAAGCTGAACCGTCCCATTCAGTGGACCGAGTGGCGGACGGACCAGCACACCGCCAACTCCCACGGCAACGAGCGCGCGTTCCTCGACATCACCGTGCCGGTCAAGGCCGACGGGACGATGCTCGGCTTCTCGGTGCGCGCGATCGACGACTGCGGCGCGTTTCCGCGCTATGAGCCGCTCGGCTGCATCATCTGGGCGCAGGTGACGCCCGGGTGTTACCGCTGGCGCAACGTACGTGTCGACTTCAAGCAGGTGACGACCAACAAATCGCCGGTTGCCCCGAATCGCGGCTACTCGCGGATGCAGCACCTCTGGCTGACGGAGCGGATCGTCGACCTCGTCGCGAACGAGCTCGGGCTGGATCCGGTCGAGGTGCGGAAGAAGAACTACGTCAAACACGACGAGTTCCCGTACGAGACGCCGAACGGCTGCGTCTACGACTCGGGCGACTACGCGCGCTGCCTCGACATTGCGCTCGACCTGATCGGCTACGACACGATCGAGGAGAAGCGCGCGGACGCCGAGTCGCGCGGCAAGCTGTTCGGCATCGGGATCGGCTCGACGCTCGACTCGGGAACGAACAACTTCGGACAGTCGATGATCCTGAATCCCGAGCTGCAGTTCTCCGGCAACAACGAGGTCGCGGCCGTCAAGCTCGACATCTTCGGCGAGATCGTCGTCACGCTTGGGACGGTGCCCCAGGGACAGGGTCACGAGACGACGACCGCACAGGTCGTCGCCGACATCCTGGGCTGCACACCCGACGACGTGAACGTCCGGGCCGGGCACGACACCTACTGGAACTCGACCGCCGGCTTCTCTGGGACGTACGCCTCGCAGTTTGCCGTCACCGGCCTCGGGGCTGTCAAAGGCGCGACGGAAAAGCTCGCCGCGGAGATGAAGCAGCTGGCGGCTGCTGTGTTCGGCTGCTCTCCTGACGACATCGAGCTCGTCGAGAGCCAGGCGCGGATCAAGGGCAATCCGGAAGCGGCGCTGCCGTTCATGGCGCTGGGCGCGATCCTGAACGCCAACAACGCCGGGCTTCCGCCGGATCTCGACATCAGCCTGAACGTCCGCCACGTCTACCGGCCGCCGTTCGAGAAGCCAGACCTCGAGCGAAAGTTCGGCAACCTGACGCTGACCTACGCGACGCAGGTGCACGCCTGTGCGCTCGAGGTCGATCCCGAGACGGGCGTGTACGAGATCGTCGACTACGCGGCCGTCGACGACTGCGGTAAGCGCATCCATCCGCAGATCGTGGAGGGCCAGGTGCACGGCGCCACCGCCCAGGCTCTCGGTGCGGCGACGCACGAGATCTTCAGCTACGACGAGGAGGGAAACCTGCTGACGCCCAACTTCTACGACTACCACGTCCCGCACGCGCTCGATATGCCGCCGATGAAGACCGGCTACATCGAGTCCGAGTCGCCAGTCACGCCGCTCGGGGCGAAAGGGATGGGCGAGGGCGGCGGAGCGGGCATCCACGCCGTCTGCGCGGCCCTGCAGAACGCGCTCGGCCGAAGGGGTGAGGGACCGATCGTGTGGCGGAGCTGCAATCCCTATCACCGAGTCTGGGAGCTCGTGCAGGATCCGGGCGCGACGCGGAAGCTCGTCAGCGTGGAGAGTCGGTGAAGGTCAGCGGCGAGCGCGACTTCCAGGCGCCACGCGACACGGTCTGGCACGTCCTGAACGATCCCGAACAGATGGCGAAGACCATCCCGGGGGTCGAGTCGATCGACATCAAGGATGATTCGCATTGGCGCGCAAACGTGAAGATCCCGCTCGGACTCGGTGGGCTCCGGATGTCGATCGACTTCGAGAAGGGCGAGGAGCGCGAGCCGGAGTTCGCGGAGCTTCGCGCCAAGGGCAACGGCGTCGGCGCGATCATGAACATGAACACCTCCTTTCACCTGAGCGAGGCAGATAGCGGGACGCACATGAAGTGGGAGGCGGAGGTGCACATCCTCGGGCCCGTTGCGTCGATGGGCCAGCGAGTGCTGCAGCCGATCGTCAACCAGCAGGTGGCGCAGGTGCTCGGCTCGCTCGACAAGCAGGTGAACGAGGCGAAGGGCGGGGCCGGGGCGACCTAGCGCTCGTGGACGTTCGACTCGCCAGGCCGGAGGATGCCGCGGCTCTCGGCAGGTTGCACGTCGAAGCCATGGCGACCGGAATGGCTCTGGGCGCTGCTCCCGGTTCCTACGCCGCGACTCTCGAGCGGCTGCACTTGGAGGCGATCACCGACTCGGCGCGCGTCGTGCTCGTCTCGGAGCAGGACGGCGAGGTGGTGGCAATGGCGCATCTAGCTCCGAGCCGTGCGGCCAACGCCGCGCACCGGGCAGAGGTCCAGCGGGTCGCTGTCGCAGCCGGTGTCCGCCGGCTGGGAGTGGGCCGCCGCCTGATGGCGGCCGTCGAAGCGACGGCGCGAGGGCGGGGTCTGACGCTCCTGTGGTTGACGACGCACGACGGCAGCGAGGCGTGTGCGTTCTACGAGGCTCTCGGCTACACGAAGCTGGGCGTGATGCCCAACTACTCCCGGCGTCCGGACGGAACGTTGTCGCCCGGCGCTTTCTACTTCAAGGAGCTGACCGCGTGAGAAGATCGCGTTGATGGCGACGCCTTTCCGCATCGGCGTGATGCAGCTCACGATGGAACCGCTCGAGGAGATGCTCGAGTCGGCGCGCGTCATGGATCGGGCGGGCCTCGACACGATCTGGCTGGCCGAGGCGTACCCGTGGTGGCGCAAGCACGGTATGGAAGCCCGGTCGTCGACGGTGACCTCCGCGCTGATCGCGCGCGAAACGGAGCGGCTGGCCGTCGGCTGGGGGATCATCTCGCCATTCACTCGCCATCCGGTCCAGGTGGCGATGGATGCAAGGGTGGTGCAGGAGGCGGCGGGACCGGGGCGGTTCCTGCTCGGCTTCGGAACCTCGAAGATCTTCCTCAACAATGCGCGCCTCAACGGCAAGCGGACGCTCGGGCCGATGCGCGAGGCTGTTGAGATCGTCCGCGGTGTACTTGCCGGCCGGCGGTTCCAGTACGAGGGAGAGACGTTCAGCGCCGACGTCCCGGCGCTGCAGGACGGAGCCGAGACGCCGCGCGACGTCCCGCCCATCTACGTCGCCGCAACCGCGCCGAAGATGCAGGCACTCGCGGGCGAGATCGCCGAAGGTTGTCTCACGCCCTCCATCACGACCCCGGCCTTCGTCCGCTACACGCGCAACAACGTCGGCGAGGAGATCGACGTCGGCTGCACCGTCGTCGCGTCCATTCACGAATCCGATCGCAACGCGGGGCGGGACGGCGCTCGCGAGATCGCCGGCATGTACCTGGCCAACAAGGTGCAGAACATCAAGGGAGCTGCAGACACGCTCCTGGACCTGGCCGGGCTGACCCAGGACGAGATCCGGCCCGTCGCCGACGCCATGGAGCAGGGCGGGCGCCTCGCCGCGAAGGCGAAGGTGACGGACGAGATCCTGGACAAGTGCAAGCCGATCGCGGGCACGCCTGCCGATTGCATCGCGGCCATCGAGGAGTACCGCGACGCGGGGTGCACGCACGTGATGCTCGAGCTCTGGGGCGATCGGCGCCACGAGCAGATCGAGCTGTTCGGAAGCGAGGTGCTGCCGCATTTCCGTTGAGATCGACGGCGACCGGCTCGTCGCACTGGCGGTCGACCTCGTCTCGGTGCCGAGCCCGACCGGCGACGAGCAGGCGATGGGGGAGCGGGTTCGCGACGAGCTCGCGGACCTCGGGCTGCAGGTGCAGTGGCAGCAGGTCGAGGACGGCAGGCCCAACGTCGTCGGCCTGAGGGAGGGCCAGGGCGGCGGGAAGTCGCTGATGTTCAACGGCCACATGGACACGTCCTACTCCGGTGAGGAGCCCTGGCTCGTCGGGATTCCGGGGTTCCAGCCCGCCGGCTTCGTCGAGGACGGCCGGGTCTACGGCCTCGGCATCTCCAACATGAAGGGCGCCCTCGCCTGCTACATGGCAGCCGTGCGCGCGTTGCGTGACGCGGGTGTGCCGCTGCGGGGTGACCTGATGGTCGCGTGCGTCTCGGGCGAGATCGAGAAGACCCAGTGGCACCCGGATTTCGTCGGCCGCGAGTACCGCGGGTATGCCTCCGGCTCGCGTTTCCTCGTCTCGTCCGGCGCGGTGACGGACATGTGCATCCTCGGCGAGCCCACGGAGCAGAAGATCGTCCTCGGTCACTACGGCTCGATCTGGATGCGAATCTCGACGAGCGGTCCCTTCATCCACACGGCTTTCAGTGCCGGCCGGCGGGACGAGACGTCGATCGTACGCATGCGCGACGTGCTCGACGCCGTGCTCGAGTTCGCTCCCGAATGGGAGGAGCGAACGTCGTATGCCGGCAAGCCGGGAGTCGTGAACGTCGGCGCAATCAACGGTGGGTTCGCCTGGCGGGTGTCCAGGACGCCTCATCGCACCGATCTGTTCGTCGACTTCCGCGTGCCGCCGACGATGCCGATGGCAGAGGCACGCGCGGCACTCGGAGATTTCGTCCGCGAGCTGCGCGACCGTTTTCCCGAGCATGGGATCGAGTCGGAGATCTATGTCACGGCGCCGGGCTCCGAGATTGCGGAGGACCATCCACTCGTCGGCGCGATCGATGAGGCACATGCGGAGGTGTTCGGTGCGACCCCCGAGCGGGACACCGTGCGCTGGTTCTCGGACGCGTCCGCCTTGACTCGTTACGGCATCGAAAGCGTCAACTACGGCACGTCGAGCGGCCTGCCCGATCCCGTGCTCGGCGAGAATCTCGACATCGAGGGCTTGGTCAAGGTCGCCGACGTCTACGCGCGCGTCGCCCAGAAGGTCTGCGGGCTCGCGTGAGCCGTAGCGATCCTTACACCCTTCCGCACGACTTGCCTGTTCCGGTCGACGACGGCGCCGCAGATCATCTCACGGGCGCGCCGCTCCCCGACCGCTTCCTCCCGTCGTCCCGGGGCGCCGTCAACGTACGGGACTTCACCGTCCTCTACGTCTATCCGCAAACGGGACGGCCGGGTCGGCCGATGCTCCTCGGCTGGGATGCCATTCCCGGAGCGCGCGGGTGCACGCCGCAGTCATGTGCGTTTCGGGACCACAGTGCTGAACTGGCGGCGCTCGGCGCGTCCGTCGCGGGGCTAAGCGCCCAGAGCCTCGACGACCAGCTCGAGTTCGCCGAGCGCAACCACATGCCTTTTCCGATCATCAGCGACGAGTGGCTCGAGCTCGCGCGCGACCCGGGCCTGCCCACCTTCGAGGTCGAGGGGCTGACGCTCTACAAGCGTCTCGCCCTGATCTCCGAGCGGGGACGGATCGTCAAGGTGTTCTATCCGGTTTTTCCGCCGGATCGAAATGCGCAGGACGTCGTCGACTGGCTGGAGGCGAACCGCTGAAGCTCGTGACCTTCGAGAGGCCGGAGTCTGACCCCGCAGGGGTCAGACCCCCGCAGTTGGCCGTCGGGAGCCTCGTCGGTGGGACGATCACCGAGCTGGACGTCCCGTCGATGCGCGAGTACTTCGAGCGTGGAGAGGCTGCGCGACCGACCCGCACGGAACACGCGCTCGAAGACGTGACGCTCCGTGCGCCGATCGTCCCGAAGAAGTTCTTCCACACCGCCGGCAACTTTCGCGAGCACGAGGAGGAGTCCAAGCGCGTCGACTGGTCGCACGAGATCGCGCCGTGGATCGTCTTCTTTCAGAACGTCGATGCGATCGTCGGACCGGACGAGCCCATCATCTATCCGGAGCACCTGACCCAGGAGCTCGACTACGAGCTCGAGCTCGCGGTCGTGATCTCCAAGGGCGGCAAGTGGTTCAGCCCCGACGAAGCCGAGGACTACATCGGCGGCTACGTGATCTTCAACGACATCACGGCTCGCGACATCCAGCGGCGCGAGATGCGCTCGGGCGTGTTCTCGTTCTGCAAGGCGATCGACACCTTCTGCCCGCTGGGCCCGTGGATCGTGACGCCCGACGAGCTCGGCGATCCCCACGACCTGCGCATGGAGCTGCGCGTGAACGGCGAGAGACGCCAGGAGTCGCACAGCCGCAACATGTCCGTGACGATTCCCGAGATCCTGTCCCACTATTCGGCGCTCGGCTACTCCGCGGGCGACGTCGTGTCGACCGGGACGGTGAGCGGCGTCGCCGGCTTCAGCGAGGACGCCGCGTCGCTGTACCTCCAGCCCGGCGACGTGATCGAAGCCGAGATCGAAAAGATCGGCGTGCTCCGCAATCCGGTGATCTCCTGGCAGGACGGCCACGGCGAGCCTCCACCGCCGCGCGTGTCGTGGTAGGCGCCTGGCCCCGCGACGATGCCAAGCTCGAGCGAGCGCGCGCGCTCATGGAGGAGGAGGAGCTGGACGCCCTGGTCGTGCGAGCCCCCGACAACGTCGTCTATCTGACCAACTTCTGGGGCATGAAGGGTTTCGACGCCGCCGTCTTCCCGCAGGCGGGCGACCCCATCCTGATCACGATCGAGCCCTCGGCCGCCGACGCGTTCGAGACCGCGTGGACCGATGACATCCGGCTCGTCCCGGGCTACGACGCCGCTGATTCGCGTCCGCCCGCTCTGAGAGCGCTCGACGCCGCGCGGGAAGCGGCGGGCGGATTCGGCCGTATCGGGCTCGAGCTCAGCCTCGGCACACAGGCGTCCGACCGCATGGTCGGTGAGCCGACGACGTATCCGAAGGCGTGGTTCGACACCTTTCCGGGGGCCCTCGACGCGACACCCCTACTCAACCGGGCGCGCGCCGTCAAGACGGAGCAGGAGCTCGAGCGCATGCGGCTCGCGAACGAGATCGCCGCCGCCGCGATGGAGCATGTTGCGCAGGAGCTTCGCCCTGGGATGAAGGAGAGCGAGGCGGCCGCCCTGTGGCAGGGATTCGTCCACGGCGAAGGGACCGGCTGGAAGGGACAAGTAGAGCTGGCGCTCGGCTTCTCCCTCGTCTGGTCTGGCCCGGGCATCCGTACCTTCACCGCGACGGGGCATCGGCCGGTCCAGGAGAACGAGCCGACGCTCTTCGAGATCTGGGTGTGCGCGGACGGGTACTGGTGCGACCACACGAAGAACATCTGTCCCGGTGAGCTCGACGCGCGCTACGACGAGCTGCTCGACCAACTGCTCGGCGTCTACGAACGCGCGCTCGACCACTGCCGTCCCGGCGCGAGCCTCGCGGAGCTCGACTGGCTCATGCGGGAGGGAATCGCCGCCGCCGGCTATCCCGGTCAGCCGACGCACCCGGTTGCCCACGGCGTCGGCGCGCGTGCCCATGAGCCGCCGTACGCGCACCAGGCGGGATTCGGCGAGATCGAGGAAGGCATGGTGCTGGCGATCGAGCCCGGGGCGTACTGGGAGGGCGGCGGCGGCCTGCGCATCGAGGACAACTTCCTCATCACCCCGAACGGTCCGGAAAAACTCTCCAGCTACCCGGACGACTTCAGGTGACCCCGCCATGACCTTCTGGACCGGCGACCTGAACGACCCGTACGCCTTCGAGGCCAACGTGGGCTTCTACGACACGACGCTCCGGGACGGCGAGCAGACCGTCGGCGTCGTCTTCAGTCCCGAGGACAAGCTCGAGCTGGCGCGCGGGCTCGACGAGCTCGGGATCGAGCGCATCGAAGCGGGCTTCCCACGCGTGTCCGAGGACGATCGTCGCGCGGTGGAGCTCATCCTCGGCGCTCGACTCGACGCCGAGATCTGGGGGTTCTCGCGCGCTGTCGAAGCAGACGTGAAGGTTCTTGTCGAACTCGGCGTCGGCGCCAGCGTGATCGAGTCGCCGATCTCGCGGCTCAAGCTCGAGGCGCTGGGCGTCGACCGTGAGGCGATGCTCGAGCGAATCGTCTACGCCGTTTCCTTCGCAATCGCCGAGGGAATCCGCGTCGCCTTCTTCGGCGTCGACGGCACGCGCGCGGAGCTCGACTACTTCGAGACGGTCTACAAGACGGCGGTCGAGGCCGGAGCGGAGGAGGTCGTCGTCGTCGACACGCTAGGGATCGCGTCGCCTGAAGCCGTCGCCGACCTCGTCGGGCGGACACGCGAGTGGGTGGGCCCGGACGTCCCCGTGCACTTCCACGGCCACAACGACTTCGGTCTGGCGACGGCGAGCGCGCTCGCCGCCGCCCGAGCGGGCGCGCGCTGGATCCACGGCACGGTGAACGGGATGGGCGAGCGCGCCGGCAACGCGAATCTGCCAGAGATCGCGCTGGCCCTGCGCGGCCTCTACGGGGTCGAGACGGACCTTCGCCTCGAGCAGGTGCGCTCATTCTCCGAGCGGTTGCGGGAGCTCTCGGGCTACGCGCTCGAGCCGTACAAGCCGCTCGTCGGGGACAACCTGTTCAGGCGGGAGTCCGGCGCCGTCGCGAGCCAATTCCACGATCCGCAAGCGATCGAGCCATACGCGTCGGACCTCGTCGCGGCGGAACGTGGGATCGTGCTCGGCAAGAAGAGCGGCATCGACTCGATTCGGCTGAAGGCGGAGGAGCTCGGGCTGGACCTGGACGACCAGGCCGAGCGCAACCTGCTTGCGCGCGTGAAGGAGCTGGGCGAGGAGAAGCGCGGCCTCGTCACCGACGACGAGTTTCGCGGGCTCGCTGATTCCCTGGAAAGTCCCCGCAAAACTGCGTAAAGTCGCCTGGTGAGCCCTCTGGCTGCTCGCACGGAGGTCGCCACCGGAGTCCTGGAGGCCGTCGACATCGTGAAGCGCTTCGGCGGGGTCGAGGCCCTCCGAGGCGTGTCGCTCGGGCTCGAGGAACGCCAGATCGTCGGGCTGATCGGACCGAATGGGTCGGGCAAGACCACGTTGCTCAACTGCATCTCGGGCGTCTTTCCTCCGACCTCGGGCCGTGTGCTGCTCGACGGAGAGAGCATTGCCCGACGAAGCGGCCACCGCATCGCACGCGCCGGCGTCATCCGGACCTTCCAGAACATCCGCCTCTTCGGGGCGCTCACGGCGCTCCAGAACGTTGAAGTCGGGGCGCTCGGCGCCGGCCGGGTTCGCCGGGCAGCCTCGCGCGACTACGCCAATGGAGTGCTGGAGCAGCTCCGGATCGCCGACCTGGCCGATCGTTGGGCCTCGACGCTCTCGTACGGAGACCAGCGCCGCGTCGAGGTGGCGCGAGCCCTCGCTGGAGTGCCGCGCTTCCTGCTCTTGGACGAGCCCGCAGCGGGGATGAACGAAACCGAGTCCGAGGAGCTCGGAAGATCGATCGAGCAAATCCGATCCGAGCTCGGATGTGGAATCCTCATCGTGGAGCACGATCTGAGGCTGATCATGCGGCTCTGCGACACCGTGTACGTCCTCAGCGAGGGAGGGGTGATCAGCCGCGGCACGCCGGAGGAGGTGCGCTCCGATCCGGCAGTCATCGCCGCGTACATCGGCGAAGAGGAGCGTGACGTCGATCCGAAAGGAAGTGGGGAATGAGGAGGAGAAGGACCACGGGGGCGATCGCGGTGGCCTTGGTCGCGCTTGGCGTCTTCGCGGCCACTGGCTTCGGCGGCAGCGGACCGCACGCGGTGACCCTGAAGAAGGGGACGATCACCGTCGGCTACGGCAACAACCTCACCGGGTTCCTGGCCGCGCACGATGTCCTGATCTCGAACGGCGCCCTGCTGGCAGTCCAGCAGATCAACGCCAAGGGCGGCATCGGCGGCAAGGTAAAGATCAAGCTGATCTTGCGCGACGTGAAGAGCCGGGCGGACACATCGGTCCAGGTGGCGCGCGATCTCATGAATGCAAAGGTCAACGTCCTGATGCTGCCGTGCAACACGGACTTCCAGGTGGCGATGGCCGTCGTGGCGAATCCACGCGGCCAGTTCATGCTTTCGTCGTGCAACGCCGACCCGACAGTGGCGACCAAGTACGGAAACTACTGGCCGGTCGGGATGGCCGGAAACGCGCAGCTCGCGCAGCTGGCAAATTACGCCAAGCTCCGGGGGATCAAGAAGGTCTACGTGCTCGACGCGCCGCAGATGCTCTACGTCCATCTGATGGCGCAGTACTTCCGGAAAGCCGCGCCGTCGCGCGGCATCCAGATCGTGGGCAGCGACGACATTCCGTTTGGGGCGACCGGATTCCCGCAGGACTATTCCGCGATCGCGACGAAGATCAAGAACGAGTCGAACGGCGCTCAGGCGATCATGACGGGCCTGTTCTCGCCGTTCGTGGACTTCCTGGCGCGTGACCTTCGGCGGGCCGGCGTGGACCTCCCGGTGCTCGGCACGGACGGGATGGACACGCAGCTGAACCTGACCACCGGTAAGGACGCGGTGAACGGCTACGGCTTTACCACGTTCGGGTATCCGGACCGAGGGTCACCGACGGCTCGCTTCTATCTGCAGTTCAGGGGCAAGTTCGGTGCCTCGCCGGACGGCACCTACCCGGCGCTCGGGTACGACACGATCAAGGTCCTGGAGGCGGCCGTGATCAAGTCCGGCTCGACGAACGGGAAGGTGATCCAGGCCGCCCTCGCCAACGGGATGACCGTGCACGGAGCTCTCGGGCCGATCCGCTACAAGGGCAAGAACCAACACAATCCGACGAACATCGTCGCCGCCCTGCAGATCAGGAACGGCAAGTTCGTCAAGGTGATCAAGAGCGTCCCGAAGAAGGTTCCGGCCCCGTAGCTTGCGGACAGACGCTCAGAACGACAGCCTCGGGGCCCAGGTTGGGCCCCGAGGCCTCTTGGAGGTAGAGAGCCTGACGGCTCGCTACGGCGCGGTCATGGCCGTCCGGGACGTGTCGCTCGAGGTCGGGGCGGGGGAGATCGTCGCGCTGCTCGGCGCCAACGGTGCCGGGAAGAGTACGACGCTCTCCTGCATCGCCGGGCTCCACCGCTCGCGACACGGGCAGATTCGGTTCGACGGACAGGACATCTCGCGGCTCTCGCCGGAGCGAGTGCTGAGGCGCGGCATCAGCCTCACGCCTGAGGGGCGGCGCCTCTTTTCCGCGCTGACGGTGGAGGAGAATCTCTTGCTCGGCGGTGCAGCCCGCGGCCGCCGTCACCGTAACGACTACGGCGACCTGCTCACCCTCTTTCCGATCCTGCGCGAGCGGTTGAAGCTGCCGGCGGCACTCCTCTCCGGCGGCGAGCAACAGCAGCTCGCCATTGCGCGGTCACTCATGTCGGACCCGCGGCTCCTCTTGTTGGACGAACCAACCTTGGGCCTCGCGCCCCTCCTCGTCAGCCTCGTCTACGACCTGATTCGCAGGCTTCGGGACGAGCAGGGCCTGAGCGTGCTCCTTGTCGACCAGAACGTCCACCACGCACTCGACGTTTGCGATCGGGCGTACATCCTGCGGACCGGGGAGATCGCCGCCGCGGGCCTCCCGGAGGAGCTCCGGCGCTCCAGCGAGGTGCAAGCCGCCTATCTCGGAGTCGCGTGAGATGACGCAGCTGATTCAGGAGCTCGTGAACGGCCTCTCGCTCGGTTCCACGTACGCTCTGCTCGCCCTGGGCCTGGCGATGGTCTTCTCGATTCTCGGTCTGATCAATTTCGCCCACGGCGAGCTGGTCACGATCGGCGGCTACACCATGTGGACGCTCTTCAACCACGGGGTTCCCTGGCCTGCCGTCGCCGTGCTCACGCTCGTCGCGACGACGGTTACGGCAATCGCTATGGAGCGGATCGCGTTCCGCCCGCTACGCGGCGCGAGCATCTCCACGCTCCTGATCACGTCCTTCGCGGTGAGCTTCTTCATTCAGGTGGCGCTCCAGATCTTCGTCTCTGCGGAACCGCAGGGGATCGCCGTGCCGAACTGGACCGACACGGTCTGGCACATCGGGGGCGTGGCCGTCCCCGCGGTGAAGGTCGTGACGTTTGCGGTCACGATCGTCGCCGTCCTCTTGTTGATGGTGTTCCTGCGCCGGACGCTGATCGGTGTCGCCATGCGTGCCTCGGCGGAGGACTTCAATGCGGTGCGCCTCCTCGGCATTCGCGCGAACGTGGTCGTGGTGACTGCGTTTGCGCTGTCCGGCCTGCTGGCCGGCGTCGCCGCGCTGCTCTTCTTCGCCTCCGCTCCGGGCGTCGACTCCGGGGTGGGCACACCGCTCGTGATCAATGCCTTCATCGCGGTGATCCTCGGCGGTCTCGGCAACCTCTACGGAGCAGTCCTCGGAGGGTTCGTGTTGGGCCTCGCCACCAGCCTGTTGGACGCGAACCTCCACGGGACCTATACGCAGTTCAGTCAGGCGTTCGCCCTGGCGATCGTCGTGGGAATCCTCCTGCTGCGGCCGCAGGGCCTCGTCGGCCGGTCCGAGGCGCTCACGTGAGCCGCGTCTGGCGGTACTGGGCTGTCGAGTCCGTCCTGGGCACTTGGCCGATCGTCGGCGGGCTGGTCCTGATCGCGGTCTGGGCCTGGGTCCAGGGCGGGGACCAGAGCAGGTTCACGCACTTCTTCATCAACGTGATCCTCGTCGTCGCGTTGCAGATGTTCTCAGGGAACTCGGGGATCCTCTCCTTCGGCACGATGGCGTTCGTCGGTACCGGCGCGTATCTCGCAGGCCTCCTGACGATCGATCCGGCGCTGAAGAGCACGTTCGCAGGACTGCCGCACTTCCTCGTCTCACCGCACTGGAGTTGGCTTCCGGCTCTGCTCGCCGCAGCCGGAGCCGGCGGAGTGCTCGCCGCGGTGACGAGTCTCGCCATCCTGCGTCTCGACGGTGCGAGCGCGGTGATCGCGATCCTTGCGCTCTTGCTCATCGCCGACATCGTCTTCACGGCGTGGACGGCGGTGACGCGCGGTGCCGCCGGCCTCTATCCGTTGCCGAGCTATGCGACTGTCACCCACACTCTCGTCATCGCGGTCATTGCCGTCGTGATTGGGAGGCTCTTCAAGGACTCGCGCACGGGCCTGCTGCTCCAGGCCAGCCGAGAGGACGCCTTCTCTGCTGCCTCGGTTGGGGTGGCCGTGCGCCCGTACCGCGCTCGCGCCTGGATCCTCAGCGGCATGCTGGCGGGCGCAGGCGGGGCGTTGTTCGGCTGGTGGATCACAACCGTCACTCCTGCGAACTTCTTCCTAGAGCCCACCTTCGCGCTCATCGTCATGTTCATCGTGGGCGGCACTCGCACGGTCGGCGGAGCAGTGATCGGAGCGGCACTCGTGACGCTCGTGCAAGAAGGCCTGCGGAACTACGAGGACCGAAGCGTCGATCTCGGCATCCTCAAGCTGCACCGCCTCACGGGGCTGACGCAGTTCGCGCTCGTGCTGATGATCCTCGTGGTCATGTACTTCCGGCGCGAGGGCATCCTGGGACGTCGCGAGCTCGACGAATCGATTCGGTTGTTCGCGAGGAGGCGCACTCGTGCCGCGACTCAATGACCGCTGGGCGCTCGTCACGGGAGCAGGACGTGGCTTCGGCCGATCGATCGCGGTCGGCCTCGCGCGGGAAGGGTGTAACGTGGCGGTGCACTACAACACTTCCGCCCTCGGAGCGGAAGCCGTGATGGAAGAGATCAGCGCCGAGGGCCGCGAGGCGTTCGCCGTCCAGGCCGACGTGACCCGCTGGGAAGAGATCCGAAGGCTCGCCGACGAGGTCTTCGCGAAGGTGCCTCGGCTCGACATTCTGGTCAACAACGTGGGCGATGTTGCTCCCGAGCAGATGTCCTGGCGCGATGTGACCGAAGACCTGATCGACCGGGTCCTCGCCGTCGACGTCAAAGGCACGATGCTGATGACACATGAGGTCGGCAGCCGGATGCTCGAGCAGGGAGGCGGGACAATCGTCAATGTGTGCTCCAACGTGGTGGTAACAGGGAGTCCGAGGGCGCCGCAGTACGCTGCCTCGAAGTACGGCGTGCTGGGCTTGACGAAGTCCTACGCGGGTGCGTTTGCGCCGCGGGTGCGCGTGAACGCGCTCGGGCCAGGCTTCATCGAGACGGAGTCCACCGTGAACCGCGAGGACTGGCGCTCTGGCCGTCGGGAGGACGTCCTCGCGAAGACGCCGCTCGGGCGCATTCCCGGCCCGGACGAGCTCGTCGGCGTGGTCGTCTTCCTCGCCTCCGACGAGTCGAGCCACATGACCGGCAACTTCGTGCTCTGTGACGGCGGCTTCAGCATGGTCGGCGCATGACACGGCCCGACCAATGAGCGCGGATCCAAAGCTCGAACAGCTGAAGACGAGGCTCGCGGAGGTCACGGACCTCTCCAAGACGGGGACGCTGCTCTTCTGGGACCAGCGGGTGATGATGCCGCCGGGCGGCTCCGCCGCGCGGGCGGAAGCCCTCGCGACACTGAGCCGCCTCACCCAGGAGCGCTTCGTGGCGCCCGACATCGGCGATCTGCTCGAGGATCTCCGCGCACTGGAGGAGGGCTCGGACTACGACTCCTTCGAGGCCAGCCTGATCCGGGTGACGCGGAGGGACTACGAAAAGGCCACGCGTGTTCCTGCGGAGCTCGTCGGCGAGATGTCCAGGGCGGCCGCGCTCGCGCTCGCGGCCTGGGGCCCGGCGAGGGAGCAATCGAACTTCGAGCTCCTCCGCCCGCACCTCGAGACGCATCTCGAGCTGAAGCAACGGTACATCGCCTGCTTCGATCCAACCGAGGAGAAATACGACGTTCTGCTCGACAACTACGAGCCGGACATGAAGACCGCCGACGTGCGCAAGATCTTCGACCAGCTGAAGCAAGAGCTCATACCGCTGATCCAGGAGATCGGCGAGGCCGGCGAAGTCGACGACTCGTTTCTCGAGCAGACCTTCGAGCCGGCCAAACAGCGCCACTTCGCGTTGCAGATCCTGAGTCGGTTCGGTTACACCGACGAAGGGTGGCGGCTCGACCAGACCGCCCACCCGTTCCAGGCAACGCCCGGGGACGGCGACATCAGGCTCACCTCGAACTTCCGGCCTGACGACCTCACCTCGCTGTTCGCGACCATGCACGAGTTCGGCCACGGCATCTACGAGTGGGGCGTTGACCCGAGCCTCGCGCGCACGCCGCTCGGCAGCGGCGTCTCGCTCGGCCTCCACGAGTCGCAGAGCCGGACGTGGGAAAACCTGGTCGGACGCAGCCGGCCGTTCTGGCGGTTCTTCTACGGGCCTCTGAGGGAGGCGTTCCCGCAGCAGCTGGGCACCGTGGACGAGGAGCGGTTCTATCGCGCGATCAACAAGGTGCAGCCCTCACTGATCCGGATCGACGCCGACGAGGTGACCTACAACCTGCACATCATCCTCCGCTTCGAGCTCGAGCAGGACTTGATCGAGGGCCGCCTCGCCGTCGAGGATCTGCCGCAGGCATGGAACGAGCGGATGCGCAACTACCTCGGTGTCGAGGTCCCGAACGACGGAGACGGCGTACTGCAGGACATGCATTGGGCAGGCGGTAGCTTCGGGTACTTCCCGACGTACGCGCTCGGCAACGTCGTCTCCGTCCAGATCTGGGAGCGGTTGAAAGAAGATCTCGCCGACCTCGACGAGAGCTTCGAACGAGGTGAGTTCGGCGCCCTCCGCGAATGGTTGACGGAGCACCTCTACGTCCTGGGGCGGAAGTTCACACCCCAGGACACGATCGAGCGCGTCACGGGCACAAAGATCGACGCAAAGCCGTACCTGCGCTATCTGCGCGACAAGCTCGTTCCGCAACCGGCTTGATCCTCACCGTCGTGGCGCCGTTCCAAGCGTGAAGGTCTGCGTCGTCGGCGCGGGCGCGATCGGGAGCCTGTTCGCGGCGCATCTGGCACAGGTCAGCGACGTCGCCGTGCTGACGCGCCGCAAGGACCACGCGCGCGCCCTGAACGAGCACGGCCTCCGCGTCAGCGGCCGGCACGAGTTCATTGCGCAGGTGACCGCTTCCACTACCGCCCGCGACTTGGCGGAGTTCGACCTCGGCATCATCGCGACGAAGGCGACCGAGCTCGAGCCCGCCGCAGCCTCGCTCGAGCGAAGCTTTCCCGGTGCGACGATCATGACCGTCCAGAACGGACTGGGCGCCGAGGAGGTCGTCCGTCGTCACGGCGACTGGCCGCTCGTCTCCGCCGTGACCTTCATGAGCGGAACGAAGCACTCCGACACGCATGTCGAGTACATCCTCGACACGGCGACCTGGCTCGGGCCGTACGGCGACACGCCGTTCGACCGCGTCCAAGAGATCGCCGCCTTGCTGGTCGAATCAGGTCTCCGGGCCGAAGCGCTACCGGACCTGAGGCCGGCCCAGTGGTCGAAGCTCATCTTCAACGCGACCGTGAACGGCGTGTCCGCCCTGACCGGCCTGCCCCACGACGCCCACTTCGCCGAAGAACACGATGTGTCGGACCTCGGTCATCTCGTCCGAGACCTGGTCGACGAGGGGAAGCGCATAGCCGAGGCGGCGGGCGTCGAGTTGCACGACGATCCCTGGGAGATGAACGTCCTCGCCACGCAGCGCGGCAGCGCGCACTATCCCTCGATGCTCGAGGACGTGGAGGCGCGGAGGCCGACGGAGGTCGAGCTGATCAACGGCGCCCTCGTGCGCGAGGCGGAGCGAGGCCACGTTCCTGCGCCGCTGCACACGGCGCTCTACCGGCTCGTCAAGGCCAGGGAGGCGTCGTACCGATGAGGATCTGCATCGTCGGGTGCGGGGCGGTCGGGTCGCTGTTCGCGGCCAACCTCGCTCGACTGCAAGACGTCGACGTCTGGGCGTACGACCTCGCGCGGGAGCACGTCGACGCAATCAACGAGCACGGCCTGCGCCTCAGCGGGGCGGGTGAGGTCGTGGGCCGGCTGCAGGCCACGTCCGATCCGGCGAAGCTTCCCGAGTGCGACTTCGGCATCGTCGCGACGAAGGCGATGCATACGTCGTCGGCGATCGAGGCAACGGCAGGGGCCTTTGCAAACGGCTGCGTCGCGACCGTTCAGAACGGGCTCGGGAACGAAGAGGCGCTCGCCGAGCACGTCGAGCGTGTGATTCGAGGCACGACGTTTCCAGCCGGCAAGCTCGTCGGTCCGGGCCACGTGCAGTGGGACGTCAAGGGGGACACGACGTTCGGCCCGTTCGAACCGCGGCCGGCGCCGCTCGAGGAGATCGAGCGCCTCGCAGGCGCCTGCACCCGCGCGGGAATGCCCGCGCAGGCGGTCGCGGACGCGCGTGGGCCGCAGTGGCGGAAGGTGATCTTCAACGCATCGACCAATCCAATCGGCGCACTCACGGGGCTGACGCACGGCCGGGTCTGCGAGGACCCGCCGCTTCGGCGGCTCGTCAGCGGCCTCGTGGACGAGGGCAAGGCGGTGGCCGCGGCACAGCGGATCGAGCTCGATGCGGATCCGGAGGAGCTGATCGACCACGCGGCGAAGCCGGAGGTCGCCTATGACCACAAAGCCTCGATGCTCCAGGACGTCGAGGCGCGGCGTGCAACGGAGATCGACTACCTGAACGGCGGGATCGCCCGCTTTGGCGACGAGCTCGGAGTCCCGACGCCGTTGAACCGCGCAATCTGGGTGCTCGTGAAAGGGTTGGAGCGGTCATGGTGAGCCGCGAGGAGATCGAGCGCCGGTACCGGAACGTCCGCGAGGCGATGGACAAGCAGCACCTCGACTTCGTGCTCGTGTG
>JBKPEC010000160.1:0-8784 GCA_046728195.1 Actinomycetota bacterium | reverse complement strand
GATGTTCCAGAAGACCCTCGACTTCGCGCAGGCGGGAGACAACGCCGGCGCGCTCCTGCGCGGTGTCAAGCGCGAGGAGGTCGAGCGCGGGCAGGTGCTCTCCAAGCCCGGCTCGATCACGCCGCACACGCACTTCAAGGCAGAGGTGTACGTGCTCTCGAAGGACGAGGGTGGCCGGCACACGCCGTTCTTCAACAACTACCGCCCGCAGTTCTACTTCCGCACGACGGACGTGACGGGCGCGATCAAGCTCCCGGAGGGCCAGGAGATGGTCATGCCGGGCGACAACACGAACATGGAGGTCGAGCTGATTCAGCCGATCGCCATGGACCAGGGTCTGCGCTTCGCCGTCCGCGAGGGCGGCCGCACCGTCGGTGCGGGCGTGGTCACCGAGGTCATCAAGTAGTAGGGGCGCCGGTTCGCTATGGCACAGAAGATCCGTATCCGGCTCAAGGGCTACGACCACCAGCAGCTCGACAAGTCGGCTCAGTCCATCGTCGAAACGGCTCAGCGAACCGGCGCCACCATCACCGGTCCCGTGCCGCTGCCGACTGAGAAGAACGTCTACTGCGTGATCCGTTCGCCTTTCAAGGACAAGGACTCGCGGGAGCACTTCGAGGTGCGGACGCACAAGCGGCTGATCGACATCCACTCGCCGACGCCGAAGACGGTCGACTCGCTGATGAGGCTCGACCTGCCGGCAGGCGTGGACATCGAGATCAAGTTGTAGGTGACGCGGGAGATGAAAGGGATTGTGGGCAGGAAGCTTGGCATGACGCGGGTCTTCGACGAGGAGACGGGTGTCGTCACGCCAGTGACGGTGATCGAGGCCGCGCCGTGTCCGGTCGTGCAGGTCAAGACTGCAGATGCGGACGGTTACGACGCGGTCCAGATCGCCTTCGACGAGGCGCCCGAGCGGAAGGTCTCGAAGGCTGAGCTGGGACACCTGAAGAAGAACAACGTCGACGGCTGGTACCGGCGGCTTGTCGAGCTGCGCGGACAGAGCGCGCTCGTGGTGGGCGAGAACGTGACCGTTGAGGCCTTCGAGCCGGGCGAGAAAGTAAAGGTGACGGGGATCTCGCACGGCAAGGGGTTCGCAGGCACGATCAAGCGACACAAGTTCCATCGCGGGCCGAAAACGCACGGGTCGCACAACATCCGCAAGCCGGGCTCGATCGGCGCATCGGCAACGCCTTCGCGCGTGTTCAAGGGCATGAAGATGGCGGGCCGGCTCGGCGGGAAGCGCGTCACCCAGGTCGGCCTCGTCGTCCAGGAGGTTCGTCCCGACGAGAACCTCCTGTTGGTCAAGGGCTCGGTGCCCGGACCGAAGAACAGCTTCGTCGAAGTCCGCCAGGAGAACCGCTAGATGGCCGCGCCGAAGGCACCGCTCCTCGACTCGGCAGGAAAGAAGGCGCAGGAGCTCACGCTGGAGGAATCGATCTTCGGCGCCGAGGTGAAGCCGCACATCGTCCACGAGACAGTGCGCGGCGAGCTGAACGCCGACCGAGCCGGAACGCGCGCCGCGAAGAGCCGTGGGCTCGTCCGCGGGGGTCGCGCCAAGCCGTGGCGCCAGAAGGGTACCGGTCGCGCGCGTGCGGGCACGAGCCGCGCGCCGCACTGGACCGGCGGAGGCGTGGCGTTCCCGCCGACGACGCGGGACTTCGAGGTCAAGGTGAACCGCAAGGCACGCAGGTCCGCGCTGCGCGGGGTGCTGTCGCAGCATGCGGCCGACGGCACGTTCGGCGTGCTGGACGGCGCGAGCTTCTCCGAGCCGTCGACGCGGACCGCGGTGGAGCTGCTCGCCGCCTGGGGTCAGGAGCCCCCCGTCGTCGTGGTCACGCTCGACGAGCAGAACGTCGCCCAGTCGTTCCGGAACATCGACCGGGTCGTCGTCACGACGCCGGATCAGCTCGAGGTCTCGGCGTTGGTGTGGGCCCGTTCCGTCCTCGTTACGCGAGACGCGCTCGAGAAGGTGCAGGAGAAGGCCTCATGAGCCTCCATCCCAACGAAGTCCTGCTCGCCCCCGTTGTGTCCGAAAAGAGTTACGCCCAGATCGAGGAGAGCAATACCTACTCGTTCCGCGTCCATCCGGACGCGCACAAGACGCAGGTCCGCCAGGCGGTCGAGGAGCTCTTCGACGTCAAGGTGGTGCGCGTGAACGTCGCGAAGGTGCAGGCGAAACCGAAGCGACGCGGCCTCCAGCGCGGGAAGAAGCCCGGTTGGAAGAAGGCAATCGTCCAGCTCCGTCCAGGCGACTCGATCGAGATCTTCGAAGGAGTTCACGCGTAGACATGCCCATCCGTCGCTACAAGCCGACTTCGCCCGGCCGCCGCTTCATGACCGTCTCGACCTTCGAGGAGGTCACGAAGTCGAAGCCCGAGAAGGCGCTGACCGAGAAGCTGACGAAGAAGGGCGGCCGCAACAACAAGGGCCGTATCACGACCCGCCACCAGGGCGGCGGGCACAAGCGCCGCTACCGCGTGATCGACTTCAAGCGGACGAAGGACGGTGTCCCCGCGAAGGTGGCCGCAATCGAGTACGACCCCAATCGTTCGGCACGCATCGCCCTGCTCCACTACGCGGACGGAGCGAAGAGTTACATCCTCGCTCCCGCGCGGCTGAGGGTCGGCGCGACCGTCGAGTCCGGTCCTGGGGCGGACATCAAGCCCGGCAACGCGTTGCCGCTCGAGAACATCCCGACCGGCACGCTCGTCCACAACGTCGAGCTCAAGCCCGGCCGGGGCGGCCAGTTGGCCCGGAGCGCCGGCTCCGGTGTCCAGTTGGTCGCCAAGGACGAGGGCTACGGCGTTCTCCGCCTCCCGTCCGGCGAGATGCGCCGCGTGCCGCTCAGGTGCCGCGCCACGATCGGACAGGTCGGTAACGTGGACCACGAGAACATCACCGGCGGCAAGGCGGGACGGAGCCGGTGGAAGGGCAAGCGACCGACCGTGCGTGGTTCGGCGATGAACCCGGTCGACCATCCGCACGGCGGAGGCGAGGGCAAGTCGAAGGGCGGCCGGCATCCGGTGACACCCTGGGGCGTGCCGACGCTCGGCAAGCGCACGCGGCACAAGCACAAGGAATCCAACAGGTTGATCGTCCGCGGCCGCCGGCGCGGTAAGGAGAAACGATGAGTCGGAGTAGCAAGAAAGGGCCTTTCGTCGAGGAGCGGCTGATGGGCCGCATCGAGGCGATGAACGAAAAGAACGAGAAGCGGATGGTCCGCACCTGGTCGCGCACGTCCACCGTCTTCCCGGAGATGGTCGGACACACGATCGCCGTCCACGATGGGCGCAAGCACGTGCCGGTGTTCATCTCCGAGCAGATGGTCGGTCACAAGCTCGGCGAGTTCGCGCCGACGCGCACCTTCCGCGGGCACTCCGGCGATCGGAAGACCGAGGTGAAGAAGAGAACTTGAGCACCGTCGAGACACCACGCGAAGTACGCGCCGAGGCGAAGTACGTTCGCATGTCGCCACGCAAGGCGCGGCTGGTCACGGAGCACATCCGCGGCCGCAGCGTCCCCGAGGCGCGCGCCGTGCTCGCGTTCACCTCGCGAGAAGCGGCTCAGGTGATCCAGAAGGTGCTGCACTCGGCCGTCTCGAACGCCGAGTCCAACCACGGCATCGCCGAGGAGCGGCTCTACGTCAAAGCGGCGTATGCCGACAGCGGCCCCGTGATGAAGCGCTGGCGCGCGCGGGCGCGCGGCCGTGTCGCGCGCATTCGCAAGCGCACATGCCACATCACTGTGCTGCTTGCCGAACTGCCGCAAGCAGCACCAACCGTAGAGCCGGTGCAGGCCGAGGCCGCGGAAGAAACGCCTGCACCCGAGCGTGCGCCCGCGAGGAAGAAGACCGCTGCCGCGAAGAAGACTGCTACCTCGAAGAAGAAGACCGCAACGAAGCGTCCTGCCACGAAGAAGGAGACGACCAGCTAATGGGTCAAAAAGTTCATCCCGGCGGGATGCGCGTCGGCGTCATCCACGACTGGAAGTCCAACTGGTACACGGGCAAGAAGGAGTTCCCGGACTACCTGATCGAGGACATCAAGATCCGGGATCACATCACGAACAAGCTTTCACACGCGGGGCTGTCCGACATCCTGATCCGCAAGGACAAGCAGCGGATCACGGTGGACATCTACACCGCGCGGCCGGGCATCGTCATTGGCAAGTCGGGCGTCGAGGTCGACGCGCTGCGTAAGGAGCTGCACGCGATCACCAAGAAGAACGTCCACATCAACATCAACGAGATCAAGCGCCCCGAGCTCGATGCAAAGCTCGTGGCGCAGTCGATCGCCGAGCAGCTGCAGAACCGCGTCAGCTTCCGCCGTGCGATGAAGCGTGCGCTTGCGTCGGGGATTCGCTCGGGCGCGAAGGGCGTTCGCATTCAGTGCGGTGGGCGCCTGGGCGGCACGGAGATGAGCCGCTCCGAGGCGTACTCCGAAGGCCGCGTGCCCCTGCACACGATTCGCGCAGACATCGACTACGGGTTTGTCGAGGCCAAGACGACGTTCGGCCGGATCGGCGTGAAGGTCTGGATCAACAAGGGCGAGATCATGCCGGAGGGGTACGGCGGTCTCGACACCGAGAAGGACGTTCGACTCGGCGAGCAGGACCAGGCCAGGCGCCGTCGCGCGAACGTCGAGGGTCTCGGTGCGTCGCGCGAGGGCGGTCGCGATCGCCAGCGCGACCGCGAGGGCCTTGGCCCCGTGCGCCCCGGACGGAAGCGCAGCGGACAGGGCCGTGGCGGCTCTGGCGGTCGCGGTCAGGGGCGCGGCAGGCCCGCACCGCGGAGCCGTTCTGCGCAGCAGGACAACGTCGAGCGCCCGCGCACCGACGAGACGCCGACCTCGGCCGAAGGTTCGGAGCAGGCGGCGCAGCCGCCGGTCGAGCCGCAGGTCGAGACGACTCCGCCTCCCGTCGCCGATGCGCCCGACACCACGGCGCCGAAGCAGCAGACCGAGGATCCCACCGAGCAGGAAAAGGCTGACGAGTAATGCTCCTGCCGAAGAAGACGAAGTTCCGTAAGTACCAGCGTGGACGGCGGCGCGGTTTCTCGAAGGGACAAACAACCGTGCAGTTCGGAGACTTCGGGCTCAAGGCGCTCGAGGCGGGCTGGGTCACGAACCGTCAGATCGAAGCTGCGCGCATCGCGATGACGCGGAAGATCAAGCGTGGCGGCAAAGTGTGGATCAACGTCTTTCCGGACAAGCCGACGACGCAGAAGCCTGCCGAGACTCGCATGGGCTCCGGCAAGGGATCGCCCGAGCACTGGGTCGCGGTCGTCAAGCCCGGGCGCGTCATGTTCGAGCTCGCGGGGGTGCCCGAGCCGCTGGCTCAAGAAGCACTTCGACTCGCCGGCAGCAAGCTCTCCGTCAAGACGAAGTTCGTGAAACGAGAGGCTGATCTCTTTGAAAGCTAGAGACCTGAGGGACATGACAGACGAGGAACTGGAGAACGCGTTGCACGATCGGCGGCAGGAGCTCTTCAACCTCCGCTTCCAGTCGGCGACGGGCGCGCTCGAAAACAGCGCGCGTCTGAAACTCGCCAAGCGCGAGATCGCGCGCATCCTCACCGTGCGCCACGAGCGCGAAGGAAGGCTGACGACGACAGATGGCTGACGAGAAGAAGACGACACGTAAGAAGAAGGACGAGGAGGCTCCCGAAGCGGTGGCCGAAGGGACGACTGAGGAGAAGCCCAAGCGCAAGCCGGCGACTAAGAAGAACGCCGAGGAGACGCCCCCCGTCGCGGAAGAGGCAACGGAGATCCCGGCCGAGGACGTTCCGAGCGAACCCCTCGCCGAGGCGACGCCCGCCGAGGAGCCCGCGCCTGAGCCTCCGGCTGCAGAGGAGGCTCCGGGTACGGAGGCCGCGGCCGAGCCTCCTGGCGAGAAGCCTGCGCCTGAGCCAGCCCCAGCCGAGGAGGCTGCCGCTGCCGAGGAGGCCGCACCGGCCGCCGTGTCCGAAAAGAAGAAGAAGCGCAAGCACGTTCCGCGTGCGGAGAGGCGTCAGCGGCCGAAGCCGAAGCGGGAACGGCCGGCCGAGCGCAAGCCGATCACGCGCCTGCCCAGGCACGAGTCCGAGCGCGGACGCCGGCAGGAACGACGCGGCGTCGTCGTCTCGAGTGCGATGGACAAGACCATCGTCGTGAAGGTCGACACGATCAAATCGCATCCGAGGTACAAGAAGGTTGTCCGCCGCAGCGTGAAGTTCCAGGCGCATGACGAGCAGAACGCCGCCAACGTCGGCGACGTCGTCCGCATCGTCGAGACGCGTCCGATCTCCAAGTCCAAGCACTGGCGGTTGGTCGAGGTGGTGGAGGCCGCCAAGTGATCCAGCAGGAGTCACGACTGCGTGTTGCCGACAACACGGGCGCCCGCGAGCTTCTCTGCATCCGCGTCAAGGGCGGCACCGGCCGCCGCTACGCGCGGGTCGGCGACATCATCGTCGGCACCGTCAAGCAGGCGGCTCCTCAGGGCGCCGTCAAGAAGGGCGAGGTCGTCCAGGCTGTGATCGTCCGCACGCGGAAGCCGTTCGGGCGAGACGACGGCACCACGATCGCGTTCGACGAGAACGCGGCCGTCATCATCGACAACCAGCGAAACCCGCGCGGCACGCGCATCTTCGGCCCCGTGGCCAGAGAGCTGCGGGAGAAGAACTTCATGAAGATCGTCTCGCTCGCCCCGGAGGTGCTGTGACTGTGAAAAATGCTGCGCATTTTCCACGGATGAGGGTTAGTCCATCGCTTCACTTGGAGGATTTTTGAAATGACGATGAAGGTACGCAAGGGTGACCTCGTCCACGTGCTGAGCGGCAAGGACCGCGGCAAGCAGGGCCGCGTCATCGACGCTCGCCCGAAGGAGCGGAAGGTCATTGTCGAGAACCTCAACATCGCCAAGCGGCACACGAAACCGCGACCGATTCAGAACACGAGCCGGATGGGAGCGGCCGGGATGACTCCGGGCGGCGTAATCGAGAGGCCGGCGCCTCTTCCCGTCGGAAACGTGATGCTCGTCTGCCCGGTGTGCAACAGGCCGACGCGGGTCGGGATGAAGGACAAGGAATCGCACGGCCAGCAGGTCAAGGTGCGCGTTTGTAAGCGCCCCGACTGCGGCGAGGAAATCGACAGGTGAGCACACGCGTACGTGAGGTCAGGAAGGAGGCCGCGCGCGCGTCGTACGCCCCGCGCCTCAAGACGCTCTACGAGGAGGAGCTGCGCGAGAGGCTGAAGGAGGACCTCGGTCTCTCCTCGACGATGGAGGTCCCGCGGCTCGAGAAGATCACGCTCAACATGGGCGTTGGCGAGGCGAAGACCGACGCCAAGCAGCTCGACTCTGCGCTCGACGAGCTCACGATCATCGCCGGCCAGCGTGCGCAGGTCCGGCGGGCGCGCAAGTCGATCGCCCAGTTCAAGATCCGCGAGGGGATGCCGATCGGCGCTCGCGTGACGCTGCGAGGCGCACGGATGTACGAATTCCTCGACCGCCTGATCGCCATCGCGCTCCCACGCATCCGCGATTTCCGCGGGCTGAGCCCTCGGGCCTTCGACGGGCGTGGGAACTATTCGCTCGGCATCCGGGAGCAGATCATCTTCCCGGAGATCAACTACGACGACATCCAGCAGGTTCGCGGACTCGACGTCGCGATGACGACCTCGGCAAAGACGGACGAGCAAGGTCTCGCGCTCCTACGCGGGCTCGGCATGCCCTTCGCGGAGGACGGAAGAGAAAGGGAGTAGTTAATTGGCCAAGAAATCACTCCGGATCAAGCAGCAGCGTCCCCAGAAGTACCGGGTCCGCAACTACGCGCGTTGCAACCGCTGCGGACGCCCGCGCGCCGTGTTCCGCAAGTTCGGCCTCTGCCGGATCTGTTTGCGGGAGCTGGCCCATCAGGGCGTGATCCCCGGCATGACGAAAAGCAGCTGGTGACGAGATGCTCACCGACCCAGTAGCCGACATGCTGGCACGCATCCGCAACGCCAACAAGGCGCTGCACGAGACCGCCGAGATGCCCACCTCCCGCCTGAAGGAGGGCATCGCCCGCATCCTCAAGGAGGAGGGGTACATCTCGGACTACCACGTGAAGAGGGGCGAAAGCTTCGATACCCTGGTCGTCCAGCTCAAGTACGGCCGGAGCCGCGAGAGGATCATCACCGACCTCAAGCGGGTGTCGAAGCCCGGCCGCCGTGTCTACGCGGGTAAAGATCGTCTCCCGCGGGTTCTCGGCGGAATGGGCGTGGCCATCCTGTCGACTTCGACTGGACTGATCACCTCTCGCACTGCGGAGGAGAAAGGCATCGGCGGCGAAGTCGTGTGCTTCGTCTGGTAGTGAGATGAGTCGAATCGGTAGACAACCAATCGAGCTTCCTGCCGGCGTCGGCGTGTCGATCTCGCCTGGGCGCGTGATGGTGAATGGGCCCCTGGGCGAGCTCACGCAGGATGTGCCCGCGCGCATGAAGATCGAGCAGGGCGAGGGCGCGATCACGGTCACCCGCCCGACCGAGCGCGGCGAGGATCGCGCGCTGCACGGTCTGACCCGGAGCTTGATCGCCAACATGGTCGAGGGGGTGACGAAGGGCTTCGAGAAGCGGCTCGAGCTCCAGGGCGTCGGCTACCGTGCTGCGCTGCAGGGCGCCGACCTCAGGCTCGACGTCGGTTACTCGCATCCGGTCGTGCTCAAAGCACGTCAGGGGATTACCTTCGAGGTTCCCACGCCGACCGAGATCATCGTCAAGGGCGTCGACAAGCAGCAGGTCGGCCAGACCGCTGCCGAGGTCCGCAAGGT
>JBKPEC010000159.1:0-3721 GCA_046728195.1 Actinomycetota bacterium | reverse complement strand
CGTTTACACCGACCAGACGCTCGACGAGTGCAGCATCTCGAAGGGCCGTCAGAACGAGCCGGCGGTTGTGGTGGACCCGCGTAACACGAGTGTTCTGCTCGGCAGCTCGAACGACTACTGCGGTGTCTACAACCGCGGTGCCGCGGCAGGCGCGGTCGGACCGATCTGGCTGGGCTACTACCGCTCGACCGACGGAGGGGCGAGCTTCACGAGCTCGCTTGTGCCGGGCTATCCGGACGATCACTCGGCGTTCAGGGCGCTGTCGCAGGCCCGCACGGCCAGCGCAGGCGACCCGGTGATCGCTTGGGACGCACACGGCCGCGCCTTCTTCGGCTCGGAGAGCTCGGACGACCCGGCCGGCACGCCGAAGACGTTCGGTGACGTCTTCGTCGCGCGTTACCGCAATCCGGGCGGTCCAGGTGCGACCGACACCTCGAAGGATGGACTCGAGTACTACGGCACGACCGTGGTCGCACAGGGCTCGTCAGCGCCGAACCTGCTCGGCAAGTTCAACGACAAGACGTCGATCGAGGCGGACCGCACGGGCACGACCTGTGACGGGAACGTGTACTTCTCGTGGTCCCGCTTCACGGGCAACGGCGGCGTGGCGATCTACTTCTCACGCTCGACCGACCACGGCGTGACCTTCTCGAGCCCGATGAAGCTGTCCGCGTCGATCCACGACGTGCAGTTCCCGGACATCTCGGTCACGCACAACGGTCACGTCTACGTGACGTTCAGGCGGTTCACCGACGGCCAGCAGACCGACGCGATCATGATCGTCAAGTCCACGAACTGTGGTCAGACGTTCTCCCCGCCGGCGCTCGTGACGACGTTCACGCGGTCGGATGCCCAGGACGTCACCGCTCCGCAGCCGATTCCCATGCCGCAGGCTCAGCCTGACGATCCGGGCTTCGAGGGTGAGGGTGACTCTCCGAACGCCCGCGCTCGCGACTGCGGCGACTTCGCAGACCACTGCCTGTCCGGCTATACGTTCTTCCGCCGCGACACGCAGGTCCGCTCCACCGCCGATCAGTTCGACGCGGCGCACGAATGGATCTACATGGTCTACGACGCCACGAAGCCGGCCAGCGTCGTCAGCTCGACCTCGTCGTACTCGAGCGCGACGACCGGCAAGGTCGGTCAGGCGGCGACGTTCTTCCTGCGCTACAACGGCGCGAACGGGAGCCACACGTCGCCGATCGTGATCGACGATCAGCCGATGGGGCATCAGGTGTTCCCGGATATCTCGGCCGACGGCGGCCTGCTCCACGCGATCTGGTGGGACAGCCGCAACGACAGCTGCTACAGCGTCCAGCGGCCGATCGGCAACTGTGCCAACAAGTCGACCGTGGCCTCACTCGACGTCTACGCGGCGATGTCCAGCGACAACGGCGCGACCTGGACGGGCAAGACCCGCGTCACGGACGTGTCGACGAACCCGAACTTCGAACAGTTCGACAACCGCGCCGTGCCGTTCGCGGGCGACTACTTGTGGGTGACGTCCCTCGGCAGCTTCGCGTACGCGACGTGGACGGACTGGCGTAACACGGTTCAGGGCACGGACCCGCGCGAGACGCCGGAAGACGAGGACGCGGGAAGCGCGGACGTCCACCAGTGCCGCAACGTGCTGACCTCCACGGACAAGAAGGGCAACACGATCAAGGCCTGGAGCGGCGACCAGTGTCCGCATGAGGGCGGCCTCGACCAGAACATCTACGGGGACCTCTCGCCCTAACGTCACTGCTGGGGTCTGACCCCTTGGGGTCAGACCCCGGCTCTTCGTTCCCCCGTTCGAGGGAGCATCCGCCGGCCGGAAGTGACCGATATCTCTTGCGAACCACCTCCCCCTAATCCCCCTCGCAAAGCGGCCCTTCGGGGCCGTTTTGCTTGGGTCGAGCCCAAAGGGGTCTGACCCCAGCCGTTCAACGGAGTCGCACCCTCGACCAGCTCGCGCCGCCGTCGGTTGTCCGCCAAAGCTGCGATGTGGCGCCGGTCTCCACCAACGCGGCGCCGACGCGTGCATCGGTGAAGCCGACGTACACGATGCTCGCGAGCCGTCGCGGCGTTCGCGCGGCCCGCCAGGTCTTCCCTCCGTCTGTCGTGCGAAGGAGCCGCGCGCTCCCACCACGCGCCAGCACCGCCGTCTCGGCTGATGCCGGCGCGAGCTGCGCCGAGTTCGCGAGCTCGGGCGTCCGCAGGCGGGCGAAGCTGACGCCGCCGTTGATCGAGCGCCACGCACCGGCCAACATTCCCGTCGGACAGACCGCCCAGACGATGCGCGGCGACGTTGGCGCGAGCTCCCCTCCCAGGCCCGGAGTGCAGGGCCCCGTGCCAGTCCGGAAGGTTCGACCGCCGTCGGAGGAACGCGCAAGCGCGTCCGCAGATGAAGTCGTGCTGCGGCGGGTGCCGAGCAGCCACAGGTTCGCCTGGTGCGCCTCGAGATCCAAGGCGGAGCCGTCGGAAGCGAAGGGGAGCGGCGCGGCGCGCCACGCATCGACTGCCACCGGCGAGCGCAGCAGTTGACGTGACGTGGCCACGTGAACGCTCCCGGCCCCGGTCGCGAAGCCGAGGATCCGCCCGAGCGCGAGACGCCGCCAGCTGACGCCGCCGTCGTGCGTCGCAAAGAACAGCCCGCGCCAGCGCACGAACGCGAAACCGTCTCGGTGATCGGCGAAACGAAGCTCCGGAGTCGTCCCCGAGGTCGGCAGAGCAGGCGCATGGACGGCGACGAAGCTTCTCCCGCCGTCGGTCGTCCGGACGATGGCGGTACACCGACGGGTGTGACAGGGGACCGTGCCGAGCAACCAGAAGTCCCGCTCGCTGACCGCAGTGAACGACACGGGCTGAAAGCCGGCCGGCACAGAACTCGTGTGAACGGCCGCACCCGCACCGTTTCCCAGACCGACGAGGCTGAGAAGCGCGATGCCTAGGAGCACTCGCAAGCTCACGGATCGAATGATGGCCCACACGACCCCCCACAAACACCACAAGGCCGGAGGTAAGAGCAGGCGAAGCCGCCACCGCCCGCGGACCACGCCCGTCGCTCGCCACCCCTCCATAGCGCAGAAAGGGCCGGGGTTTCCCCGGCCCTTTCTGCCGTACCTCTAACCCGACGAACAGTGTGAGCTTTTCGTCGGAGCCGGAGGCTTACATCATGTCCATGCCGCCCATGCCGCCCGGCATGCCGGCGCCTGCCGGCTGCTTTTCGGGGGCCTCGGCGACGACGGCCTCGGTCGTGAGGATGTTCTTCGCGATGGAAGCCGCGTTCTGCAGGGCCGAGCGGACGACCATGGTCGGGTCGGTGATACCGGCCTTGATCAGGTCCTCGTACTCGCCGGTCTCGACGTTCAGACCGTGACCCTTCGCCGAATGGCGGATCTTGTCGACGACGATCGAGCCCTCCAGGCCCGCGTTGTCCGCGAGCTGGCGGATGGGCTCCTCGAGCGCGCGGACGACGATCTTGGCGCCGGTGCGGTCGTCACCCTCGTACTCGTCGACCTTGATCGCCTCGACGGCGTTCAGGAGCGCGACACCGCCGCCCGGAACGACGCCCTCCTCGAGCGCGGCGCGAGCCGCCTGGAGCGCGTCCTCGACGCGGTGCTTCTTCTCCTTCATCTCGGTCTCGGTCGCAGCGCCGACCTTGACGACGGCGACGCCGCCGGCCAGCTTCGCGAGCCGCTCCTGGAGCTTCTCGCGGTCGAAGTCGGAGTCGGTGTTC
>JBKPEC010000158.1:0-4944 GCA_046728195.1 Actinomycetota bacterium | reverse complement strand
CGACGAGGTCCGCAACCGCATTCTCGAGCTGGTCGGCTGGAACAACCCGGTTGACGAGGCCCCACTCGAGCGCGGTTCTCGCGGTGATGGGGTCGCCGGTGAGGAGCATCTCGAGTGCGCGCTTTCGGCCGATCGCGCGCGAGAGTGGCACCATCGGCGTGGAGCAAAAGAGGCCGATCTTCACCCCTGGCGTCGCAAACCAGGCATCGTCTGCGGCAACCGCGAGATCGCAGGCGGCAACGAGCTGGCACCCCGCCGCGGTGGCGATACCGTGCACCTTGGCAATGACCGGCTGGGGGACGCGATGGATCCGCTCCATGAGCTCGGTACAGACGTCGAAGAGCTGCTGGTAGAAGCCAACGTCCCGCCCGACCATCTCACTCAGGTCGTGTCCGGCCGAGAAGGCGACGCCGGCCCCCTCGATCACGATAACCCGGACGTCGGGCTGGGCGCCGAGCGTCTGGAGCGAGCTGATCAGCTCCTCCATGAGCTCGAGCGACAGTGCGTTCCGCTTCTCGGGGCGGTTCAAGGTAATCCGCGCGACGACGCCTTCCTGCGACAGGAGGACGGTCTCAAACGGCGCCGAGATCGCAGCCACCGCCTCGTACGCTAGCGCCTTCGCCTTACGGCCGCAGGCCGTCGAGGACGACCTGAACATAGCGACGCCACGCGTCATCCCGCTCGGCGTGCATCGAGGCCTGGATGGCCGCGCCGACGAGCGCCCCGATGTCGCGGGCATCGAGGCCCCGCCGCAACGCACCTTCGCGCTGTGCGCGATGGATGAGCCTCCCGACGGTGTCGTGGAGCTCCTCCTTCGCCTGCAGGACATCTGGAAAGCCCTCGCACTGTTCGATGCCTTCGAAGAGGGCTCGGTCGCGGCGGGACACATCAGCGGCGGTCCAGATGAACTCCTCGAGCGCGGCGGCCGCATCAGGCTTCCCGAGGAGCTCGCGCGCATGGGCCAGCAGCTCGTCGAGGCGCATGCGGATAACGGCCGCTCGAAGCGCGTCCTTGGTGGGGAAGCGGCGGAAAACGGTTCCGTGGCCGACGCCGGCCCGGCGCGCGATCTCGTCGATCGTCGCGTCCGGGCCGAGCTCGGCGTAGGCATCTGCAGCGGCCTTGAGGATGCGGTCGAGGTTGCGCTGTGCGTCAGCGCGGAGGACGCTCATCGAACGGCGCTCCTCAAAATCGTCATGCGGCCTCGAGCAGCACGGATTCGTCGGACGCAGCCTGAGCCTCGATCCGCGCGACGTGCCGCTTCCGCAAGAGAGACACCATCACCACGAGCGCGGCGATCATCACGGCGGCGCCGCCCGCGAACGCCCAGTGGAAGCCTGTGACGAGAGCCGCCGAGGGCGGTCCGCCTGCGGAAGCGGTCTTGCTCGTTGCGATGGTCGACAGCACGGCGAGACCCAGCGCGCCCCCGACTTGCTGCGAGGTGTTGAAGAGCCCTGAAGCGAGCCCTTGATCCTCGTCTTTGAGTCCGGTCGTCGCGATCAGGGTCAGCGGCATGAATACCGCACCCATGCCCAGCGACGAAAGGATGATCGCCGGCAGCACGTCGGCGGTGTACGAGCCGTGCACTGGCAGCTGCGTCAGCAGGAGGAGTCCCGCGGTCGTCAGCAACAGGCCGGCGGCGGCGACAGGGCGCACGCCGATCCGCGGCGCGAACTGGGACGCGAGCCCAGCCGAGACCATGATCCCGGCCGTGAACGGCAGAAACGCCAGCCCGGCCTTGAGCGGTCCGTAGCCGAGGACGCGCTGGAGGTAGAGCGTGTTGAAGAAGAACATCGCGAACATGCCCGACGCCGCGAGGAACATCACGACGTTGGCTGTGAAGAGCGAGCGGATCCGGAAGATCGAGAGCCGGACGAGCGGCGCCTTCGCGCGCAATTCGATCAGGACGAACGCAATGAGCAAGACCGCCGCGAGGGCGAAGAACCCCAGCGTCTTCGCGGAGCCCCACCCGGCCGACTGCGCGTCGACGATTGCGTAGACCAGCGCCATCAGTCCGCCGGTGACTGTGACTGCGCCCCCGACGTCGTAGCTGCGTTCTGCGTGCTCGTCCCGCGACTCGGGAATGAGGCGGAGGGAGAGCACGAAGGCGACGACGCCGACCGGCACGTTGACGAAGAAGATCCACGGCCAGGAGAAGAACTGCGTCAGCACACCGCCGAGGATCAGGCCGACCGCAGACCCGCCGATCGCAATCGCCGCCCAGACGCCCAGCGCCCTCGCGCGCTCCGCGCCCTCTTCGAACGTGGTCGAGATGATCGACAGCGCGGCCGGCGAGACCAGGGCGGCACCTAGGCCCTGCAAGGACCGAGCCGCGATGAGCATGCCCTCGCTCGAGGCGAGCCCGTCGAGCAGCGAGGCAACCGTGAAGATCACGAGCCCAACCAGGAAGATCCGCTTGCGTCCGAGGAGATCGCCGGCGCGGCCGCCGAGGAGGAGGAACCCGCCGAACACGAGGGTGTAGGCGTTGACGATCCACTGAAGATTCCCCTCAGAGAGATTGAGATCCTTCTGAATGGAGGGGAGCGCGACGTTCACGATCGTCGCGTCGAGGATGACCATGAACTGCGCTATGCAGATCAGGACTAGAACGACCCACTTGTTCGTTGAATCACGCATCTGCGGCTGCCTCTCTCCGTTATCTGGACTGGTCAGTCCGGTTAGCGTAACATGAAACGGACCGGCTAGTCCACTTCTGGGAAGGAGGCTGCTGAACCGAATGCGGACTGGTGGCGAATCATCAGTCGAGCTGGCGTACAGCTACCGCAGGGCTGACGGGCCGAGCACGGCGGTCGGCTAATCCTCGCGCGCGCGGCGGGGAGATGGCTCGCCGCCGCGCGACGCTAGGTCCGTAGGTACGTGAGAACGGCGTGTACGCGCTTGTTGTCCACGGCGGTCTCGGGTAGCCGGAGCTTGAAGAAGATGTGCCGGATGTGCGTCTCCACCGTCTTCGGAGTCACGAACAGGCGCTGGCCGATTCCCCGATCGGTCAATCCTTCGGCCATGAGTGCGAGCACTTCCCGTTCCCGTGCAGTGAGCTCGTCCAGCGGCGAGGTCGAGCGTGGGCGGCCGACGAGCCGGGTAACCAGATCAGGGTCGACGACGACGCCGCCGTCACCGACACGGCGCACCGCGTCGGCCAGCTGACCCGCGTCGAGCACGCGATCCTTGAGCAGATAGCCGCACCGCTCCTCGCCGCCCTCCAGCAGCCGAAGCGCGTACTCCGTCTCCGTGTACTGCGAGAGGACGAGCACACCGACGCTCGGCCAGCGGCGGCGGATCGTCTCGGCGGCGACGAGGCCCTCGTCGGTGTGGGTCGGAGGCATGCGAATGTCGACGACAGCCACGTCGGGTGCCTCGGCTTCGACCAACCCCAAAAGCTCATCGGGCGACGCGGCCTTGGCCACCACCTCGAGGTCCTCGTCCGCAAGCACGCGCGCGACCCCTTCTCGCAGCAGCACCGAGTCGTCCGCGATCACGACCCGCATGGAATCTCCGCATGGATGTGGGTCCCGTCGCCAGGCGTGCTCTCGATCTCGAACCTGCCGTCGAGTGCCTGAACACGGTCTGTTAGGCCGCGGAGTCCGGATCCGTGCTCGAGGGTCGCGCCCCCGATGCCGTTGTCGTCGACCTCGACGACAAGGTTTCCGTCCTGGCGCGTGATGCTCACGCGGACCTTGGAAGCCTGCGCGTACTTCACACAGTTGGCGAGCGACTCCGAGACCAGGAAATACGCCGCTGCCTCGACCGACTCGGCGAGCCGCTCGTCGGGGTCGACGACGATCGTGACGGGAACCGAGGAGCGCTCGCCCAGCGACCGCAGGGCTGCTCCGAGACCCTGGTCGCTGAGGATCGCCGGATGAATGCCACGGGCGAGCTCCCGGAGCTCGTCAAGGGCAGCCCGCAGCTCGTCCTCGGCCTCGCCGAGAAGCTCCGACGTGCCGTTCGCATCGGCGCCGAGCTGCGAGCGGGCGATTTGAAGCGCGAGCCCGAGGCTGAGGAGCCGCTGCTGGGCGCCGTCGTGAAGATTTCGCTCGAGGCGCTTCCTCTCCTCGTCACCGGCTTGCACGATGCGTGTTCGCGAGGCTCGAAGCTCCGCGAGCTGCGCGCGTAGCTCAGCCTGCAGGCGTTCGTTTTCCAACGCGAGCCGGGCGGCAGCGCCCGCTGCTTCGAGGAGACCTCGGCGCTCGAGGAGGACGGGGTCGTGCAAGAGCGCTGCGACCGGCGCCTCCGGTGGGCCTAGCACGGTCACCGCACGTTCGGCGCTCGACGACGGGAACTCGAGCGGTCGGCCGTGACTGTCGACGTATGAGCTCCGTTCGGGCAGCCAGAGCGCGAGCTCGAGCGAGGGGTCGCCGAGCGTCCGTGCCAGCGCTTCCCGCACTCGCCCGGGTGGCGTGCGCTCGAGCTCGACGACAAGGTCGGCGACGGCCGAACGCCCGCTTCGGGCTCGGAGGAGGCCGACGCCCAGGACGACCGGCACGAGGAGACCCGCGACACTCGTGATCCAGAACCACTTGGTGTTCGTCATGGTGTTCACCCCCGACGAGCCGTACAGCACGATCTGCGCTACGAACTGCCCGGCGACGAGGAAGGCCGCCGCCGAGAGCGGGAGCACGATGCGCCGTCCTCCCGGGCTCGCACGCACGAGCTTGCGGGCGAGCAGCGCCAGGAAAGTCAGCGCCAGAGGCAGCGCCAGCCAGTCGAAGACGTGGCTGATCCTGTGGACGTCGTACCACGCGATGTGCGTGATCGGCAATGCGCAGTCGCCGCACTCCAGCCAGTACCGACCGTCGGGATAGCGCGTGTCGAAGAACAGGAGGAAGAGCAGTCCGTAGGCCGCGGCAAAGGCGTAGGCAAAGGCGACGAAGAGGCGGTCGAGCCGGGTCTGGAGCCGGCCGGTCGGATAGGCCAGGATCAGGTGGACGA
>JBKPEC010000157.1:0-5304 GCA_046728195.1 Actinomycetota bacterium | reverse complement strand
GATTGTAGGAGGGTCCCCTGTCGGCGCTAGACCTGAGGAGCACCCTCGAACCACTTCTCCTGCCAGGACGACCGAAAGGCCTCGCGTCCTTCTCCGCCCAGGGCCACGACGGCCGTGCCGGCGGTCTTCGCCGTGGCGCCGCGAACGACGGCCGGGTCGGGCACTGCCACGACGGTCACCGCCGGGGCGTCGTACGTCTCGCCGTCAAGCGTGAATGTGGCCTCGCCGGCGACCACGAGATAGAGCTCCTCCTGTCCGCTCTTGGTCTCGTCGTGCGTCCCGAGCAAGTCTCCACCTGCCTCGCCGGCAACGTAAACGTTCGCGCCGAACGCGGTCAGCCGGAAGTAGTGCTGGAGCGGATACCAGTCGGGCTCGCCTTCCTCCTCGGCGGGAATGCGCGGGATGTCCTCGAGGCGGCGGACCGCGTAACGCGGCCCGATCAGAGGGGCGAGATCTCCGGAACGAGCCGGCCGTCCCGCTCGATGTGTGCGTTCCAGCGCTGATAGCCGCCATCGAGGTCGGACAGCTCGTGGCCTCGCTCGGCGAGCCGGACCGGCTGAGCCGACTCCGGCGTGACCCGGTACTGGTACCAGGAGATGTCCCACGCGACGGTGACGATGAGCTCGCCGCTCACACCCGACAGCGGCACGATGCTCGCACGGGGCTCGCCCAGGCTTTTCGCGATCCCGCCGACCGTCCGGCGGTAATCGCTCGAATTGAAGATGTCGGCGGCCTCGACCATCTGCTGTTCCGGTGCCGAGAGCCGCCGCAGGATGGGCTCCGCGATCACAGGCTCGTCGGGCGGCTGCCGCCTTGGGTCGAAGAGCGAGGCGAGCCCGCGACGCCGTCGGCGGCGCTGGTTCGGAACCGTCGGCGAGGTCGGGCTGCCTTCCTTGATCCAGCCGTAGTCGATCGCGATCTCAGTGCAGAGCGGACAGACGTCGACGAAGTCCTCGCCGTCCGGAGAGAAGCGGACGGCCCGCTCGCCTGTCAGCAACGTGCGCTCGCAGACGGCACAGATTCGCTTGACCGATTGGCGTGCCAGTTGGCGCACGAGGTGCACCCTAGCCCACGTTGCAGGGCCTGCAACTGTTGCTAAGGTCTTTCCACATGTGTGTTTTACATGTAGGTCACCGATGAGGTCTCGCGGCGGACGCGGGGCCCGTGCGCGGCGGATGGTCCGCCCGGGGCACTGGGCCGTCCGCGCACGCGTGGAGCGATTCAGCGAGCCCGCATTGCTCCTGCTTCTGCGGGAGCGGCCCACGCACGGTTACGAGCTCCTCGAAGCATTGCCGGCCCTGACCGGCGAGGCGCGCGTCGACATGGGAAACCTGTACCGCGTCCTGCGTGCGCTCGAAGAGGACGGGCTTGTCACCTCATGGTGGGAATCGGGCGAGCCGGGCCCGGCGAAGCGAACGTACGAGTTGACCGCGGAAGGCGCGCGCCTGCTGGATGAGTGGGCGACCGCGCTGCGCCGCTCGCGCGACCGCGTCGACACCTTTCTCGAGCGCTACGAGGGGAGGTGACCATGCATCACGGACGCAGACGACACTACCGCGGCCTCGGCCGCCGCTGGTACGACCGCGACAACGTGCTCGAAAGGCTGGAGAACTACCAGCGTGACCTCGAGCAGGAGCTCGCGGACGTTTCGGATCTGATCGAACGGCTCAGAGCCGGCGAGACGCCGGGCCAGCCGCAAACGCAGAGCGTGTAAACCGAACTGCTGGGGTCTGACCCCGAGGGGTCAGACCCCGAAGTTAAACCTTGGCCTCTTCCTTCTCCTTCTTCGCCTCGTCGATCACCTTCTGTGCGATGTGGGAGGGCACTTCCTCGTAGCGCAGGAAGTGCATGTGGTAGTCGCCGCGCCCACCCGTCATCGAGGTCAGGGCCTGCGGGTACGTAAGGATCTCTGCCATCGGGACCTCGGCCTTGATCGTGGTCATCCCGCCGCGAGGCTCCATTCCCTGCAGGCGGCCGCGTCGCGAGTTCAGGTCGCCGTTCACCGCCCCGACCGACTCGTCGGGAGCGGTTACTTCGAGCTCCATGATCGGCTCGAGGAGGACCGGATCGGCCTGTTCGTACGCGGACTTGAACGCCATCGAGCCGGCGATCTTGAACGCCATCTCCGAAGAGTCGACTGTGTGGTACGACCCGTCGACGAGCACGACACGAACACCCTGCACGGGTGCCCCGGCGAGCTCGCCGCGCATCATCGCCTCCTGGATCCCTTTGTCCACCGCGGGACGGAAGCCCTGCGGAATGACTCCGCCAACGATCTTGTCGACGAACTCGTAGCCCTGATGGCCGTCGAGCGGCTCGAGGACGATCACGCAGTCGCCGAACTGCCCGCGTCCTCCGGTCTGCTTCTTGTAGCGACCCTGGGCGCGGGCCTCCTTCCGGATCGTCTCGAGATACGGCACGCGCGGCTGGTGCAACTCCACCTCCACGTTGAAGCGACTCCTCAGGCGGTCGACGGCGACCTCGACGTGAATCTGCGACAGCCCGGTCAGCAATTGCTCGCCGGTTTGCTGGTCGCGCCGCAGCTGGATGGTCGGATCCTCCTCGCTCAGCCGTCGGAGCCCGGCCGCCATCTTCTCCTCGTCGCCCTTCGACTTCGGCGTGACGGCGAAGCTCATCACCGGTTCGGGGAAGCCGATCTCGGGCAGCTCCACCTGCCGCTCGGCGTCGAGTAGGACGTCTCCGGTCTGCGTCTCCTTGAGCTTGGCGACTGCGCCGATGTCACCCTCGCCGAGCTCGGCGACCTGGACATGCTCCTTTCCCTGCAGCTGCATCAGCTGCCCGATGCGCTCTTTCGAGTGTGCGCGCGCGTTGACCACCGGGGAGTCGCCCTTCAACGTCCCGTTTAGCACGCGGAAGACGTTGATGCGGCCGGCGAAGGGGTCGGCGATCGTCTTGAAGACGAACGCGGCGGTGCCGTCGCCGTCCACCTGAATCGGCGCCCCTTTCTTCGCAGGCGAGGGCACTCCCTCCACCAATAGGTCGAGCAGCGCGGTCGTGCCGAGGTTCTTCGACGCCACGGCGCAGGCGACGGGGAAGACCTCGCCGCGGGTAACGGCGTCCTTGAGCGCGTGCGCGACCTCCTCCGGCGAGAGCTCCTGCCCCTCGAGGTAGCGCTCCATCAACGCCTCGTCGGTCTCGACGACCGCATCGAGGAGCTTCTCCCGGTACTCCTCCACCTGCGCCTGAACGTCCGCGGGGATCTCGACCGGGCCGGCCTCCTTCTGTCCCTGCGGGTCCAGGTACGCCTGCATGTGCAGGAGATCGACGATTCCCTTCAGCTCGTGCTCTGCACCGATCGGGATGTGCACGGCCACGCACTTCTCCGACAGCTGCGAGCGGAGCGCCTCGAGCGCCCGAAAGAAGTCCGCGCGTTCCCGGTCGAGCATGTTGACGACGACCAGGCGGGAGAGCCCGGCGTCCTCTGCGCGCTCCCAGTAGCGCGACGTCTGCACCTCGACACCCATGACGGCGCTAACGGCGAAGAGCGCGCCTTCGACGACGCGCAGGGCCGCGATCGCATCGCCCTGGAAGCCGGCGTCGCCCGGCGTATCGATGAGATTGATCTTCCGTCCCTGCCATTCGAGATTGGCGATCGACGCGGACAGCGACATCTGCCGGCGCTGCTCGTCGTCGTCCCAGTCGCTGACCGTCGAACCGGACTCGACCGTTCCCAGCCGGTTGGTGGCCCCGGCCTGGTACAGCAGGGCTTCGACGAGCGACGTCTTTCCCGTCCCGCGGTGTCCGACGACGGCGACGTTGCGGATCTTCCCGGGCTCGAGTGGCATGCGGTGGCTCCTCCGTGCGACGCGGTTTGCGTCGCGCATGCTATCGCGGTGCCTGGCCTCGACCGGCGGGTTCAGGTCTCGAGCGAGGCTCTGGTCGCGGAGCCGGAGAGCCGGGCCTTCAGCCGAAGGATCGCCTTCGTGTGCAGCTGCGAGACGCGTGACTCGGTCACCCCCAGGACCTCCCCGATCTCCCTGAGGGTCAGCTCTTCGTAGTAGTAGAGCGTGACGACGAGCTTCTCGCGCTCGGGCAGGCGCGCGATGGCCTCGCCGATCGCCTCACGCATCTCGGTCTGCGAGAGCGAGCCCTGGGGGTCGGGCGCTTCCGTGTCCTCGATCGTGTCGATGAGCGCGACCTGGTCGCCACCGCCCGTGTTGACCGTCCAGAGCTCGTCGAGCGCGGCGATCGAGGAGCGGGAGATGTCGGTGAGCGATTCCTCCAGCTCGTCGATCGAGAGGCCGAGCTTCTCCGCGATCTCCTCGTCGCTCGGCGCACGGTGCAGCTTGCGCTCGAGCTCGGCAATCGCGCGCTCGATGTCGCGGGCGCGGGCGCGAACGGAGCGGGGCACCCAGTCCATCGCGCGCAGCTCGTCGATGATCGACCCCTTGATCCGAGCGATGGCGTACGTCTCGAACTTGACGTCACGTTCGGGGTCGTAGCGCTCGATCGCGCCGATAAGCCCGAGCAGGCCGTACGAGACGAGGTCGCCCTCGTCGACGTGCGCCGGCAATCCGGAGCCGAGACGCCCGGCCACGTACTTGACGAGCGGCGCGTACGTGAGGATGAGCCGGTCGCGTAGCGCCTTGTCGCCTTTGTTCGTTCGGTACTGGCGCCAGAGGTGCTGGGTGTCTGCGGCCTCGGCCACGCGCAGAGGATACGCGGTGATTCGGCCTACCTCAGCGTCCGGAACGCCATCGTGGCGAGCCAGACGGCCAGGGCGGCGGCCGCGAAGGCGACGATCCAGCGCCCGACCTCTCCCCCGGCCCCGTACCCGGCCGCGAAGGCTCCACCCGCAAAGGCGATGGCGAGTAGGGCGAAGAGCGTCCCGAGCGCCGGTCGTTGCTTCATGCGCTACACGCTTGCAAGTCCGGCGCCGGGGCGCGGCGCCGTCCCGGCGGCGAAAAGTCGAGGGCTAGAATGCGGCGAGCCCAGGGGCGTAGCTCAGTTGGTAGAGCGGCGGTCTCCAAAACCGTAGGCCGGGGGTTCGAGTCCCTCCGCCCCTGCTGCCTCCTTTGCAGCATAAACGCGGTGATACCAGGGCTTTTCTCTGACTCGGGGCAAATCGCCCTTACGGCTCCCAACCGCTACAGACCGCTCCTGCCCGGGGATGGATGGTACGCGGATGGTGCGCACCCGGTCGGAAGTCGTAACGCGCATTACGAGTGCCGCGCTCTCGCGCGTGTAAGTAGTAGGCGGCTCAGAGCTCGGCGAGTTCGTTGCTCACGAGCCGCTCAAGTGTTTTCAGCGTCTCCCCGACAGTGCCGCGAGCTTCCTCCATCC
>JBKPEC010000156.1:0-4738 GCA_046728195.1 Actinomycetota bacterium | reverse complement strand
TCGCCGAGCGCGACGCGGATCGCGGCCGGACGAGCTTCCGGAGGCGGGAGCGGCTCCGCGAGCGCGGATGCCGACGCGACGACGAGCCCACCGGCTGCAAGCACGTCGAGCGCGCGGGCCCGTTCGCCGACCAGGTGCGGCGCGGGATCGAGCCCGGAGGCCCAATGAACGCCGCGGCTCGGCAGAAAAGCCACGCCGCCCTCACCAACGAACCAGGAAGCGCCCTCGGCTGCATCGCGCGCGTCCTGGTCTTCGGGCGCCAGGAGGACGAGCGGACGGCCGAGCTCTTCGTGGAGGGCCGCGAGCAGGAGCGGCAAGGCCGGCTCCGACACGCGCGCCGGCGCGGGAAAGTCACGCGCGAAGGCGGAGAGGCGCTCGCTTTTGCGGAGCTCCTCGACGAACGGGTACAGGATCGGCCGGTCCATTGAAAACGGCTGTGCCGGCGAAGCCGTCCCAGCCTCTTGGGCGGCATCGCAAGCGACGACTGTCTGCAAATGGCCGAACCGGGCGGGTTCGGCGCCGGTCATGGTAGTCAGTTGTACAGCGCCTGGGCCTGGTCGAGCCCTTCGGCGTCGAGAGTCTCGACGGCGTCAGCGGCCCGCGCCACGAGGCTTTCGCGGTCGTCCTCCGGCTCGAAGTTCGACAGGACGTAATCCGCCGGTTTGCGCGGATCGCCGCGACCCGGTCGCCCGACGCCGACCCGAAGGCGCAGAAAGTCCGGAGTGTTCAGATGAGCTGCGATCGAGCGGAGCCCGTTGTGTCCGGCGAGACCGCCACCCTTCCGCGCCTGCAGGCGGCCGGACTCGAGGTCGATCTCGTCGTGCACGACGAGGATCGCGTCCGGCTCCAGCTTGAAGAAGCGCGCGGCCGCGCCGACGGAACGACCCGACTCGTTCATGAACGTCTCCGGCTTCAGGAGCGCGACGCGGTGGCCGTCGAGCCGCAGCTCGGCAAGCTGACCGTTGAACTTTCCCTTCCACGACGCACCGTGCCGGCGCGCCAGCTCCTCGACCACCATCCAGCCGACGTTGTGACGGTGACCGGCGTAGTCGCGGCCGGGATTGCCGAGGCCGACGACGAGAAGGTCGAGCGACGAGGCACGGTCGCCTCGCCGCCACGGCAGTCGCATGAGGTACTAGCCCTCGGGGGTGCCGGGCTCGCCCTGCTCGCCCGCGCCGGCGTCGCCGCCTTCCGCAGGCTGCTCGGCGGCGCCTTCGGGCGCCTCGCCCTCGGGTACCTCGCCCTCCGGCAGCTCGCCCTCGGGCACCTCTTCCGGCTCCGGCTCGACTTCGCGCGTCGGCAGCGTGACGGTTGCGAGCACCGTCTCCTCGGGATCGTCGAGGTAGGTGACGCCGTCGATCGGCGCCAGGTCGGCAAGGCGAAGCGTGTCCCCGATCGCCATCCCGCTCACGTCGAGATCAATGTGCTCCGGGATCTCCATCGGCAGCGCCTCGACATTGATCTCGCGCTGCACCTGCGAAAGGACACCACCCTCCTTTGCGCCGGCCGGCTCACCGATGAGCTGTACCGTGACACTCGCCTGGATCGGCTGATCGAGCCGGACCTCCTGCAGATCGATGTGGGAGATGTGACCGCGGATGGGATCCTGCTGGTAGTCCTTGAGGATCGACGCATGCGCCGTCGATTGTCCTTCGAGGACGACGTCGAGAATCGCGTGCAGGCCGCCGGCGCCGGTCAGGACCCGTCGCAGCTCGCGCTCCGGCACGAAGATCGCGTGCGATTTCTTGCCCTTGCCGTACAGGACGCCGGGGATCAAACCCTGCTTGCGCAGGCGACGAGCGTCGGAGGACCCACGCCGTTCGCGCTCGGAGACCTGCAGCTTGACTCGTTCGCCCGCCATTTCCGGCGGATGATGGTAGCTACTACAGCCGGAGGTCGCGCAGGCCGAACTGGCAGACCGAGAGCGGCGGCCTTGCTGTGCTGCAGGCCGTCATGTTCGTGCCGGTCGTCCTGTTCGGCTAGAAAAGTGCGTTCATGTCGCCGAAGATCGCCGAGACCGAGTCGTCGGCGAAGACGTTGTGGATCGTCTCGGCCAGGATGTCGGCGACCGTCAGCACAGTGACGCGCTCGGGCTTGTGCAGGGGATCGATGGGGACGGTGTCCGTGACGACGACCATGTCGAGCGGGCTCTCCTCGATCCGCTCGATCGCCGGCGGCGAGAAGATGCCGTGCGTCGCGCAGGCGTAGACCTTCTCCGCACCATGCTCTTTGAGGAACTGGGCCCCGGCAACCAGCGTGCCCGCAGTGTCCACCATGTCGTCGGTCATCACCGCGCACTTGCCCTCGACGTTGCCGATCACGTTCGTGATGTGCGCGACGTTGTGCGCGGGACGATCCTTTTGCAGCACCGCGAGCTCCCCACCGATCATTTCCGCGAACTTGCTCGCCAGACGCGTGCGTCCCGTGTCTGGCGCGACGGCGACGAGCTCCTGCGGCAGGCCGAGGTCGCGGAAATACTGCGCAAGCATCGGCAGCGCCGTCATGTGATCGACCGGCACCTCGAAGAATCCCTGCACCTGGCCGGCGTGGAGATCCATGGTCAGAACCCGGTCGGCTCCCGCAGACTGGATCATCTCGGCGACGAGCTTGGCCGTGATCGGCTCCCGCGGACGTGACTTCTTGTCCTGGCGCGAGTAGGGATAGAGCGGAAGCACCACGGTGATCCGCTTCGCCGAGGCGAGCTTCGCGGCATCGACCATGATCAGCAGCTCCATCAGGTTCTGATCGACGGGCGGCGAGCTCGTCTGGACGATGAAGATGTCGGCGCCGCGAATCGATTCCTCGTAGCGACAGTACGTCTCGCCGCTCGCGAACGTCCGCAGCGACACGTCGCCGACCTGGATCCCGAGTTTCTCGGCGATCTTCTGCGCGAGCTCCGGGTGGGAACGTCCGGAGAACAGCATGAGCCGCTTCGACGGCCCACGCTCGATCCAGTGCTCGGGCCGGAGCTCGGGCTTGGTCTCGGCGACCTCGAGGCCGGGCAGGCGAGTCAGCTCAGTCGTTGCGCTTTCCACGGAGATAGCCCTCTTTCGTGGTCTGCTTCGGCGGGAACCCAGCAAGCGATTCGGGAGGGACATCTTCTGTGATGTACGAGCCGCCTGCAATCCAAGCATCGTCCCCGACCTCCACGGGCGCTTCGAAGCCATTGTGGATACCGGTCCTGACGTTCCTCCCGATCTTCGTCCGTCCCTTCTCGCGGCCCGCCTGGTGCGGGTAGTTCGCCGTGATGTTGCCGGCGGCGACGTTCGTGTCCTCGCCGATCTCGGCGTCGCCGATGTAGGAGAGGTGCGGCACCTTCGTGCGGGCGCCGATCTCGGAATTCTTGATCTCCACGAAGGCGCCCGCCTTGGCGCCCTCGGCGAGCCTCGTCCCGGGTCGCAGGTAGCAGAACGGACCGACCTTGGCTCCGGGCCCGATCTCGGCGCCGTCCACCACTGCGTGCGGGCCGACCTCCGCGCCGGCCGCGACCCGCGTGCGGCCCCGGAGCACCGTGAATGGATGGATGGTCGAGTCGGCCTCGAGCTCGACGTCGGGCTCGATCCAGGTTGTGGCCGGATCCACGATCGTCACCCCGGCAAGCATGTGTTGGTTGTTCACGCGCGCGCGTAGGTAAGCAGCTGCATCGGCCAACTCGGCTCGCGTGTTCACGCCTTCGACATCCTCAGGATCGGGAGCCTTGAACACTCCAACCTCCTCTCCGCCTTCGACGAGCAACCGCACAGCGTCCGTCAGATAGAGCTCACCTTGTGCGTTGACGGGCTCGATCCGCTCGAGCACCGGCCACAGCTTGTCAGCTTCGAACACATAGATCGAGGAGTTCACCTCGCGCACGGCTCGCTGCACACCGTTTGCATCGGCATCCTCGACGATCGCCTCGAGACGGCCGCTCTCGTTCCGGATGATGCGCCCGTACGCGCGCGGGTCGTCGGGCTCGAAGGACAGCACCGTGGCGGTCGCGCCGGACGAGCGGTGCTCGGCAACCAGAGCGCTGAGCAGCTCCGGCGTGATTCGCGGGTGGTCGCCGGACACGACGAGGACGGTCTCGGCGGGGCCCACGTTCGGACGTGCGGCGCGCAGCGAGTCACCAGTACCGAGTGGTCGTTCCTGCACGGCGACCGAGACGCCGTCGACCTGGCCTGCAGCCTCCGGCGAGAGCACGACGACGAGCGGATCGGGATCGAGCTGACGGACGGCGTCGACCACCCAGTCCACGAGTCGCCGCCCCAGCAACGGGTGCAGATGCTTCGGCAACGCGGACTTCATCCGCGTTCCGAGCCCTGCCGCCATCACGACGGCTGCGAGATCGCCCGAGGTCAAAGCTGGGGCGCCAGGATTCGAACCTGGGATCGCGGGACCAAAACCCGCTCTGCGGCCGAAAGTGCGGCACGCTTACGCGGCGCACTTTCGGCCGGTTGTGTCGATGAACTCATCGGCCAAGATGGCTGGGGCGCCAGGATTCGAACCTGGGATCGCGGGACCAAAACCCGCTGCCTTACCACTTGGCTACGCCCCACCACTACGCATCAGTGTGACAACTCAGCCAACAAGACGGCGGCCGCGGTGGCAAAGCCACCACGGCCTCGATGGTCGGCGCCGCAAGCGGCGCCTCAGCACTTGGCTACGCCCCACCACTACGCATCAGTGTGACAACTCAGCCAACAAGACGGCGGCCGCGGTGGCAAAGCCACCACGGCCTCGATGGTCGGCGCCGCAAGCG
>JBKPEC010000155.1:0-26785 GCA_046728195.1 Actinomycetota bacterium | reverse complement strand
GCACTATCTGGCGAACGGTCATGCGACCGCGCCGGATGCCCGCGAGGCACTCGAATGGGCGCGCGAGACGACCGCGCAGATGGTCGATCTCAAGTTCTGCGACCTGCTCGGAACCTGGCAGCACATGACGCTCCCGATCGCTGCGTTCGACGAGTCGGCCTTCGACGACGGACTCGGCTTCGACGGCTCCTCGATCCGCGGCTGGCAGGGGATCTCCGAGTCGGACATGCTGCTCATGCCCGACGCCTCATCGGCAATCCTCGACCCGTTCACGGAGGCGCCGACTCTCTCGCTGATCTGCGAGATTGCCGATCCGGTCAACCGCAGCCCGTACGCGAAGGATCCACGCCGAGTCGCCAGGCGCGCGGAGGAGTACCTGCGCTCGACGGGCATCGCCGACACGTCCCACATGGGGCCGGAGTGCGAGTTCTTCGTTTTCGACGAGGTCTCCTACGACCTCGCCTCGAACCACGCTCACTACGCCGTCGACTCGGCCGAAGGCCACTGGAACTCTGGCAGGCCGGGGCTCGGGTACACGGTGCGAGAGAAGGAAGGCTACTTCCCGCCTGCTCCTCACGACACGCTGCACGACCTGCGCACACGCATGGTGCTGACGCTCGAACGGCTCGGGATCCCGTGCGAGTTCCATCACCACGAGGTCGCGTCCGGGGGTCAGTGCGAGATCGACCTGCGCTACGCGCCCCTCACGCGCATGGCCGACCAGGTCATGACCTACAAGTACGTGGTCAAGAACGTCGCGCGTGCGGCCGGGAAGAGCGTCACGTTCATGCCGAAGCCGATCTTCGGCGACAACGGCTCGGGGATGCACACGCACCAGTCCCTGTGGAAAGAGGGCACACCGCTCATGGCGGACAAGTCCGGGTACGCCGGCCTGTCACAGCTCGCCCGTGCCTACGTGGGCGGCCTGCTCTCCCACGCACCTGCGCTCCTCGCCTTCTGTGCGCCGACGACGAACTCGTACCGCCGGCTCGTGCCTGGCTACGAGGCGCCGGTCAACCTCGTGTACTCGCAGCGGAACCGCAGCGCCTGCATCCGCATCCCGATGTACTCCGAATCGCCGAAGGCGAAGCGGATCGAGTTTCGCTGCCCCGACGCAGCTGCGAATCCGTATCTCGCGTTCGCCGCGATGCTGATGGCCGGGATCGACGGGATCCAGAAGGGTCTCGACGCCGGGGAGCCGGCCGACTGGGATCTGTTCGAGGAAGACCGCGGGGTCGCGCAGGTGCCGGGCTCGCTCGACGAGGCGCTCAACGCCCTGGAAGCCGACCACGACTTCCTGACGGCGGGCGGCGTCTTCAGCGAGGAGCTGATCCGCACCTGGATCGACTACAAGCGCGAGAACGAAGCCGATGTCGTGCGGCTGCGGCCGCACCCTGCGGAGTTCTCCCTCTACTACGACTGCTGACGGCGATGCTGGAGCTCGGCGTACGGACCAGCGACAGCACTGCCGCCTCGCCGTGCGCCGAGCTCCGCCCCTTGGAGCCGGAGGACTGGCCGGCGGTCGCGGAGATCTACTGGGACGGCATGCGGGACGGTCTTGCAACGTTCGAAACCGAGGTGCCGACCTGGGACCAGTGGGATGCGGCCCACCTGCCCGGGCAGCGCCTCGTCGCGGAGCTGCTCGGAGAGCTCGTCGGCTGGGCTGCGCTCGCACCGGCGTCGAAGCGGCGCTGCTACGCCGGGGTCGCAGAGAACAGCGTCTACGTCGCGCGTTGCGCCCGCGGCTTCGGTATCGGGCATGCGTTGCTCGCCGCGCTGATCGAACGCAGCGAGTCGGCCGGCATCTGGATGATCCAGACGACGATCTTCCCGGAGAACCGGGCGTCGCTCGCGCTGCACGAACGTTGTGGCTTCCGCGTCGTCGGCACGCGCGAGCAGATCGCGAAGCGCGACGGGATCTGGAGAGACACGGTGTTTCTCGAACGAAGGAGTGGGGTGATCAAGTGATCAAGGTCGAGACGGTTGTGATCCGTGAGCGCGTCGAGACGGTGATCGACGCGGTCGAGCATGGGACGGGTCACGTGGGCGTTACCGTGACCGAGGCGATCGGCCACGGACGCCAACGTGGTGTGACGCACGAATACCGCGGTCGGATCTTCGAGTCGCGCTTTCTACCGAAGGCGCTGCTGACGTTCATCGTCGAGGACGAGCTGGCGGATGCCGTCGTCGAGGCCATCGTCGACGCAGCGCGAAGCGGCAACGAGTCGGGTGACGGACTGGTGTGGACGACCCCCGTGGACAACGTCACGCACAACCGAACGGGCGTGAGGCTCGAGAAGGTGGTGAGGACCTGATGCCGAGCAAGGATCTTCTCATCGCCGCGAACACCATCTGGGTCGTGGTCGCGGCCGTGCTGGTGATGTTCATGCAGGCCGGCTTCGCCTTCCTCGAGGCGGGCCTGACTCGGATGAAGAACGCCGCGCATATCGCCGGCAAGAACGTCCTCATCTTCGGCGTCTGCTCGCTCGTCTACTGGGCCGCCGGCTTCGCAATCGCCTTCGGCGACGGCAACAGCATCGTCGGGACGCACGGATTCTTTCCTTCGACCGATGCGTTGCTATCGATCGGACAGGCGCCGTTCTCCTTCTTCGCCGGCATTCCCGGCGCAACCGGCTATCTGTTCGAGGTCGTCTTCGCAGGTGTCTCGCTCGCGATTGTTTGGGGCGCCATGGCGGAGCGCGCCAAGCTGTGGGTCTACTTCGCGTTCGGCGCCGTCTTCACCCTCATCTACTCGGTCACGTCCCACTGGATCTGGCATTCGGGTGGCTGGCTGTTCGGCAAGGGCATGCAGGACTTCGCCGGCTCGACGGTGGTGCACTACCAGGGCGCGCTCGCTGCGCTCGCAGGCGCGTTGCTGCTGGGGCCTCGCATCGGCAAGTTCGGTCGTGACGGCCGCGCGAATCCGATTCCGGGGCACAACATGCCGTATGCCGTTCTCGGCACGCTCATCCTCTGGTTCGGCTGGTTCGGCTTCAACCCCGGCTCGACGCTGGCCGTCGTCACCGGCGACAAGGTCGGTTACTTCGGCTACGTCGCGCTGACGACGAACCTCGCCGCAGCCGCAGGTGCGGTCGGCGGGATCGCGAGCGCCTGGGTGATCCTGCGCAAGCCCGACGTCTCGATGATGCTGAACGGTGTGCTCGCCGCGCTCGTCGCGATCACGGCCGCTTCCGGCTTCGTGGCGCCCTGGGCTGCGGTCGTGATCGGACTGGTGTCGGGTCTCATCGCGGTGGCCGGGGTGCTCTTCGTCGAGCGGATCGGCATCGACGACCCGATCGGCGCCGTATCGGTACACGGGATGGCCGGTGTCTGGGGGACGCTGGCGACCGGCCTGTTCGCCGTGCCCGCGCTGGCGAAGAACCTCGCTACCGGCACGGGGGGCCTCGTCTACACGGGGTCCTTTCACCAGCTCGGGGTTCAGGCGCTCGGGCTCGCGGCCGTCGGCGCGTTCACGTTCACGGCATCGTTCGCGACGCTGTGGGTGATGAAGGCGCTGTGGGGGATCCGAGTCGAGCCGGAGACGGAGACGGCCGGGCTCGACGTCTCCGAGCACGGCATGTGGGGCTATCCAGAGTTCTACATCCCCGTGCCGGGCGGGTACGGCACGGAAGCGCATGGCCATCTCGGGCTCTCGCACGGTCACGCGCGCAGCGCACCCGCGGCGGTTCCTGCGACCGCTGCGCCGGAGCCCGCGGGTTAGACGGACGCGGTCTGGAGGGCGCCGTCGCCGACGACGGCGCCCTCCGTCGTTCGCGGGACGACGCGCCAGAAGAGCGGCGCGCTTTCGTCCCAGTGCTCGAGCAGCGTGGCTGCCCGTGTCGAGCCGGTGTGGCGAAGGTGGCGTTCCAGCAAGATGCGGAGGCCCTCCCCTTCAGCACGCTCGGCGACGACGAGCCCGGCATTCAGCCGCAGCGGCAGTCGAGCGGCCCCGTCCAGCACGTATACCTCCCCTCCGCTCATGCCGGCAGCGACGTTGAGCCCGACGTCGCCGAGCACGACGACCGTTCCGCCCGTCATGTACTCGCAGGCGTGATCGCCGACGCCTTCGACGACCGCGATCGCGCCGGAGTTGCGGACGGCGAAGCGTTCCCCGGCGCGGCCGCGACAGAACAGCTCGCCGCCGGTCGCGCCGTAGAGGACGGCGTTACCGAGCAGGACCGGATCACCGGCGTCGGCGGGCGGAGGCACGACGACGATTCGGCCGCCGCTCATGCCCTTGCCGACGGAGTCGTTCGCCTCGCCGACGAGCTCGAGCTCAGCCCCGGCCGCGAGGAAGGCGCCGAAGCTCTGCCCTGCCGTCCCCTCGAAGCGAGCACGCAGCTGTCCGGGCGGAGGACGACGCCCGAACTTGCGGCCGATCTCGACGCCGAGGCGCGCGCCGACGGCTCGGTCGCGGCTGTCGATCGGATAGCGCAGCTCAACGATGTGCTCCTCGTCCAGGATTGGCGCTGCATCCGCAAGCAGCTGCTCGCCGAGCTTGCCGCCCTGAGTCTCGAGCTGCAGTTCGCCGGAGAAGCCGCCGGGTCGCGAGCGCAGCAGGGCCGACACGTCGAGCGAGGCCGCGCGCCGCTCCGTTGTCTCACGCCGGCGCAGGAGGTCGGCGCGTCCGACGGCATCGGCGAACGTGCGGAGGCCAAGCGAAGCCAGATGACGGCGGACCTCCTCGGCGACGAAGAGGAGGTACGCCTCGACCGTCTCCGGGGTCGCCGCGAACTTCGCCCGCAGCTCTGGCCGCTGGGTTGCGATTCCGACCGGGCAGGTGTCGAGATGACAGGAGCGGACCATCAAGCAGCCTTCGGCGATCAGCAGGGCGGTCCCGAAGGAGACCTCGTCAGCACCGAGGAGCGCAGCGACGACGACGTCCCTGCCCGTCTTGAGACCTCCGTCGGCCCGGAGGCGGACGCGTCCGCGCAGATCGCTTTCGACGAGGGTCCGCTGGGTCTCGGCGAGACCAAGCTCCCACGGCGCGCCCGCATGCTTGATCGAGGCGAGTGGGCTGGCGCCCGTACCGCCGTCCGCGCCGGCGATGTGGATGACGTCGGCCAGCGCTTTTGCGACTCCTGCAGCGACCAGGCCGACACCGGCGGAGGAAACGAGCTTGACGGACACAGCCGCAGCCGGGTTCGCCTGCTTCAGGTCGAACACGAGCTGGGCAAGATCTTCGATCGAATAGATGTCGTGGTGCGGCGGCGGAGAGATGAGCTCGATGCCGGACTGTGTGTGCCGCAGGCGCGCGATCTCCGCAGTGACCTTGTGTCCGGGCAGCTGACCGCCCTCGCCGGGCTTCGAGCCCTGGGCGATCTTGATCTGCAACTCGTCCGCATAGGCGAGGTACTCGGGTGTGACGCCGAACCGCGCGGAGGCAACCTGCTTGATCCGCGAGTTCGAATCCGTGCGAAACCGGGCCGGATCCTCGCCTCCCTCGCCCGAGTTCGAGCGTGCACCGAGCCGGTTGAACGCGCGCGCGACCGTCTCGTGCGCTTCGGCCGACAGCGAGCCGTGCGACATCGCGCCGCCCGAGAACCGGCGCACGATCGCCTCGACCGGCTCGACCTCGTCGAGCGGCACGCGCGCCGCGGGCGCGAGGTCCAGCAGGTCGCGTAGCTCGAGCGCCCCGCGCCCGTTGACAAGTGAGGCGAAGCGGTCGTAGTCGCCGCGGCGAAGAGCGTGTGCCGCCTTCTGCAGCGCTTCGACCACGGGTGGGCTCGTGGCATGCGGCTCGCCGCCCTTGCGGAACTTCACGTACCCGGGGTTGTCGAGCTCCGTCGCGCGGCGTCGTTCGAGGAGCTCCCGTTCGAGCTCTGCGAACCCGACGCCGCCAATCGAGCTCGGCGTTCCCGTCAGGCAGGTCTGGACGACGTCGTGCGCCAGGCCGACGGCTTCGAAGAGTTGCGCGCCGCGGTATGAGGCAACGTCGGCGATGCCCATCTTGGACATGATCTTGAGGACACCGTCCTCGATCGCCTCGCGGAAGCGCAGCTGCGCTTCGGCGGGTGACGGATGGTCTCCGCCGAGCTTGTCCTCCGCCGCAAGTACGGCGATGGTCTCGAGCGCGAGCCGCGGGCAGACCGCGTCTGCGCCGTAGGCGAGCAGGCACGCGACGTCGTGTGCCTCGCGCGGCTCGTCGCTGTCGACCACGATCGAGACCTGGGCCCGCCGGCCTTCCCGGACGAGACGTTGATGAACGGCGCCGGCGACCAGGACAGCCGGTAGTTCGCGCACCTCGAGGACGAGGATCGCCGCCTCGGCCTCGGCCGCTTCGTCTGCAAGCCGCCGGCACGCCCGTCGCAATCCCTCGCGTTCGTCGAACACGGCGCGCAGCACGTCACCCTGCCGCGCGAGCTCGGCGACCGCCGAAGGGAAGAGGAAGAAGCTCTCCGCCTCGAGCAGGCGGGCGGCCCGCGGGTGCTCGCCCAGCAGCGGCGCGCGCGCACCGAGCAATGTGCGCAGCGACATCACCGAGCGTTCGCGCAGATGGTCGATCGGTGGATTCGTCACCTGGGCGAACCGCTGCCGCAGATAGGAGGTGACCCGCCGTGCGCGTCCTGCGAGTGGAGGGAGCGCGGTGTCGTCGCCCATCGACGAGGTGGGCTCGTGACCGCTGGACGCCGCCGGGCGCAGAAGGACGGCGAGGTCCTCACGCGTAAAGCCGGCCGTGATCTGGCGTTCGGTCAGACTCTGGGTCGGCGGTTCGACCGGCACTCCCGCACGGAACTCCTTCACGCTCGCGCGGAGCCAGCGCGTGTACGGCCGTTTCCGCGCCAGGCGCTGCTTGACGGCGGCGTTCTCCTCGATTCCCGCCGCGGGATCGACTACGAGCATCTCGCCCGGTCCAAGCCGCCCGCGGCGGACAGGCATCTCGCTCGGAAGTGGTAGCGCGCCCGCCTCGGAGGCACAGGCGACCAGCCGCTCGCCGGCAATTGCGTAGCGCAGAGGACGCAGGCCGTTCCGGTCGAGCGCCGCGCCGACGACGCGTCCGTCCGTGAACACGACCGCCGCCGGGCCGTCCCACGGCTCGATCAGCGTGGCGTGGTACCGGTAGAAGTTGCGGACGTGGTCGTCGAGCTCCGGGTCGGCCTCGTGCGCCTCCGGGATCAGCATCGCCATCGCGTGCCGCACGTCGCGGCCGCCGCGCACGAGCAGCTCGAGAGCGTTGTCGAGGAGGGTTGAGTCGGAACCGTCTTCCTCGAGCGCGAAGCCCCGCGCCCGCATCCAGGCGACGTTCCCGTCGATCGAGTTGATCTCGCCGTTGTGGCAGAGAAGGCGGAGCGGCTGGGCGCGATCCCAGGAAGGCTGCGTGTTCGTCGAGAAGCGCTGGTGGAAGATGCCAAAGGGAACCTCGAGCGCTGGGTCGAGCAGGTCCGGATAGAAGGCCGCCAGCTGATCCGCAGCGCAGAGTGCCTTGTAGGTGACGGTCCGGAAGGAGAGAGAGGCGACGTAGGCACCGGCCGTGCGCTGGGCTCGCTTCCGCGCCCGGTAGGCGCGCGCTTCAGCCTCGTCGAGCGTCAGGTCGAACGGCCGCAGCAGGACGAGTTGCTCGACGCGAGGCATGGTCGCGCGTGCCTGGCGGCCGAGTGCGACCGGGAGCACGGGGACCTCTCGCCAGCCGCCCACTCCGATGCCTTCGGTGGCACAGGCATCCTCGATCGCCGAGCGTGCTGCTTCGTCCCGAAGGAAGACCATTGCGAGGCCACACCACGGCCCGGGCACGAGCGTCCGCGGCAGGGGAAGAAGCACGCCGGCCCCGTCGCCGGTCCGACGATCGGCGGCGATCGCACCACGGTGGCGCATCCGCGCCAGCCCTTCGAGGATCCCGTCCACAATCGCACGCGACGCTCGGCCGCTCGCGTCGGCGAGGAAGCCGATGCCGCAGGAGTCGCGCTCACGGGGCTGGTTGTAGGCTGACGACTGCACTGAGTGCGCCCTTCGTTCGAGTGTGAACTCTCCGCCTGCTGTTGCGACCTAGCCGGCGTCGGCGGAGGAACGAAAACGCCGGCTAGCGCGTAAAGACGCGCACGAGAAGAAGCGAATTCGCAATCTGCTCGTCAACTGCACGCCTCATGGAAGGGCGCACACTAGATAGGCCTTCGGACGGATGCAAGGTCGATTGACCCACCCGCGGACTGGGTCGGCCGCGACGAGAGCTAAGCGGTCGAGGTGGCAGCGCCGCCGAAGTGCGCCAGATAGGGCTGCCAGCCGTTCGGGATCTTCGGAGCGGCGAGCCGGATGAACAGCACCGGCGCCGGTGCCTTGGGCGGATGGATTAGCTCCATCCGGGCCTCCTCGAGCGTCCGGTTTCCCTTCTGGTGGTTGCACGGAGCGCACGCTGTGACGACGTTCTCCCAAACGGACTTGCCGCCGCGCGATCTCGGGATCACGTGGTCGAGCGTGAGGCGGCCTGCCGTCGTACCGCAGTAGACACAACGCCAGCCGTCGCGTGCGAAGAGCGCCCGCCGCGAGATCTTGCGCTGCACCGCTCGCGGCACGCGCACGTAGGCGATCAGGCGGATCACGTGCGGCCAGGGATACGTGTCCGTGGCGGAGTGCAGTGGCTCGTCGAGTTCCTCGATCACCTCGGCCTTGCCCTTGTACACGAGCACGTGCGCGCGCCGCACGGAGGTCACGTTGAGCGGCTCGTAGCTTGCGTTCAGGACGAGAACCTGCTGCATCTGGCCGGAAATGTAGCTGAGCGCGCCGGCGTCACCCCGCCATTGCGCGCTCGACGGCTTCCTCTTCCTCGGGTGACAGCGCCACCGACGGCCGACCGTGGTCCAGCTCCTTCACGTAGATGCGGGCGTAGTCGCGGCCCTGAATCGCGCTGACCACGACTCCGCTGCGGCCGGCGTCGAGGAGCGCGATCGACGCCGACTGGTGGCCGCCGGCACCTTCATAGGCGTCATACCGCACCAGCGAGGTCTTCGAGACGGCCGTGTCGACACGGCGGTCGACGCGTGAGAGTCCCGCCGCGATCTCGTCGACGGCCCGGTGCAGATCGTCGATGCGTCCCTGAAGCGAGACGGCGAAGTCGACGAGGTCCTCCTTGCCGCCGCCGAGCAGCACGCTCTGCGCGCTGCGAACTGCCTTGAGATTCCGCCAGGCCAGTACGGCCACGACCGCGGCGAGCGTCGCGACGACAGCGGCTCCGATCGCGATCCATTCCGCGGTCGAGAGCGCCATCGGCTACGCGACCGAGAAGATGACCTTGTACTCGGCCGAGTTGTTGTTCAGCCTCTGCTCGCCCGGCACCGGGGCCACGTCGACCTTGAGCGTCGTCGGCAGTCCGAAGAGCCCATTGAGGTCGATGTTCGTGAACGTCACCGTCTTGGTCTCTCCGGCGTTGATCACGTCGATCTTCTTGCGCATGACGATCGGCTTCGGTGACTTCTGGATCGTCAGGGTCACGGTGACGTTGAACTCTTGGGAGTTGCCCGAGTCCGTCACCGCCACCTGGAAGGCCAGGTCGGTCGAGGCCGTGATCTGGTTGTCGCTGGCAGAGCCGGACGGATTGAGCTTCTTCCCGTCGGGAAGCGCCGTGACCGAATCAAGGGCGCTGCCGTGCACGCCGGTCGGCGTCCCGCCTCTGGCGGCGCCGTGCACGCGGCGCCAGACGTCGGTCATCGCCTGTGTGCTCGCGAGATCAGGGTTCGCGATGATGTTCGAGTCGGGAACGGCGCCCACGTTGCTCACGCCCTGGTTCTCGAGCTCCCGCTGTGTCGGTTCTTTGAAGTAGAAGTCCCAGTTGACGTCGCTTGCGACGAGCAACCTCATCTGATCCGCGAGCAGACTTCCCGCGGCGGTCGCGTTCTTCGCGGTTGCGGTCTGACGGAAGGCATCGGAAAGGCGGCTCAGCCCGCTCGAGCGCAGCTGCAGCACCTCGATCAAATGGTCGTGCTCCACCTGGAGCGGGCCCGGCGGGTTGATGTCACGCGCGCGCGCGACATCCTGTGCCATCCGGGCCGCCAGGGCCGAGAGCTTCGCCTCGAGTGCGCTCTCCTTCGTCCCCGGGGCGGCCAGGGTCTGGTTCAGCTCCTTGCCCACCTGGTCAGAGCTCGCGGCGATCGAGCGCACGTTGACGAGATAGGCCTGGTAGCGGTCGTGCTTGCTGCTCGACGCACAGCCGCGTGCGGCAACCACGAGCAGAACGGCGGCGAGGATCAGGAAGGCGATCAGCCCCGCGAGGCGGAGCATGGGGATGAAGCCGGCGGGTGGGCGGATCGGGCGCCGCGGCCCGCCCGGCGGTGGGCGGCGCGGTGCCCGGGTGCGCTCGGCGGCCTCCTCGGTCTCGGGCTCGTCGAAGAAGTCGAACTCGATGTCGGTGTCGCGTTCAGTCATTGACTTCGAGAGCCGGGCTGATCCCAGCCGAAGCGGCATTCACTCTAACCCGAAGCCCCTACGGAGCCCTCGGGTGAAGGAGTTGCCCACGGCCCCGCCAACCCTGGAGAGCCGGTGTCGAACGCAGCCCCAGCCGTCGTCCAGAGCGAGCTCGTCCTCGGCCGCTATCGGCCCCTGCGACCGCTTGGCAGCGGCGGCTCCGGATCAGTATGGCTGGCCCGCGACGAGCAGAACGGGCTCGACGTCGCGCTGAAGATCGTCGCGCGCGAGGGCAAGGCAGCCTCGCGGGCCGAACGTGAGGCGGAGGCGGCGGCGCGGCTCCGGCATCGATCCTGCCAGCGCGCCTACGGCTTCGGGCGGGACTCGCGGCACGTCTACATCGCCTACGAGTACGTCCCGGGACGGACCTTCCGCGAGGCGCTCCGCGCCGGTGAGCTCGACGACGCTGCCGCGATCGAAGCGTCGGCGCAGGTCCTCGAGGCACTCGCGCACGCGCACGCGCGTGGAATCGTTCACCGCGACGTCAAGCCTTCGAACGTCCTGCTGGCCGAGGGCCGGGATGTGTCCGCGCTCGTGCTCGACTTCGGCCTCGCGCAGATGCAGGAGGCGGAGACGCTGACCGCGCAGGGAGACGTGCCGGGAACCCTCGCGTACATCGCACCCGAGCGACTGGCGGGCGGGATCACGACCGAGGCTGCGGACGTCTGGGCAGTCGGCGTGATGCTGTGGGAAGCGCTGGCCGGACGGCATCCGTTCTGGCGCAGCTCGCTGCTCGAGACTGCGAGGGCGATCGAGGCCGGTGCGCCGCGGCTCGAGACGATGCGTCCCGACCTCCCGCGACCGCTACTGGCTGCGGTCGACCGCGCTCTGGACCTCGATCCGGCGCGCCGCCCTGACGCCGCAGGGCTCGCCGGTGCACTTCGTTTGTCCGGCGCAACGCGGCGTCGGCGTCGTGGCGGGGGTCACACCTTCGCCCTTCCGGCCTCGGCAGGTCGTCTCGCCCCAGCTCTGGCCGCCGCCGTGGTCGCGGGCTGGTGCGCCTGGGCCATTCCGTTCTTTCCGAGCGGCTGGCCGCTCGGGCTCGCGGCGCTCGCCGGGGCGGCCACCTTCTTCCGGCCTCGTCTCGGCCTCGCGTTCGCGCTCGCCGTACCCGTGCTTCCGCTGGGGAACCTGGCGTTGGGCGCCGCGCTGCTCTACGCGGCCCTGGCCGCGCTCGTGTTCGTCCTCAGTTGGAGGGAGCCACGGACCGGGCTGCTGTTCTGTCTCGGTCCCCTGCTCGCGCCGCTTACGGCCCTGGGTCTGGTACCGCTCGCCACCTTCGTGAGTCGCTCGCCGGTGCGGCGCGCGGTGCAGACGGCGGCCGCGATTCTGGCGGCCGGGCTCGTCGCCGGGATCCGCGGCGCCTCGCTCCCTTTCGACGGCAGCCACGCCCCGGCCGTTCGGATCGCAACGAGCGACGATCCGTTCGCGGTCGCCGCAGCGCTCTGGTCGGCGCTCCTCTCGCGGCCGGGCCTTGCCGTCGAGGCGATCGTGCTCGCCGCGGTCGCGGCCGCGCTGCCCTACGCGCGTGCGCGCGGCCCCTGGGCGGTCGCCGGGCTCGGTGCAGGCTTCCTGGCCGCGGCCTTGCTGGCCGTTCCCACCGTCGCCGCGGCGCCGCTCGTGGTAGCTGTGTGGGTTACCTGTCTCGTAATAACCGTTCGTTAGCATCGATCGCCGGGTATCACCGGTCACATGGTCCTTCGCGCACTCGAACACAAGCTCGAGGCCCTCTTCGAAGGGATCTTCGGGCGGGCATTTCGCACGAACGTGCAGCCCGTCGAGCTCGCGCGGAAGCTGGCAAAGGAGATGGACGACCACCGGAACGTCTCCGTTTCCCGCGTCTACGTCCCGAACGAGTACACGGTCTACCTCTCGCCGGGCGACCGGGAGCAGTTCGCAGGCTACGAGGACAGCCTGAAGGGCGAGCTTCAGGAGTACCTCGCCGAGCACGCGCGACGCGAGGACTATGCGCTCCTGTCCCCGGCGCGCGTCCTGATGGAGACCGACGCCGACCTCGACGTCGGGGAGTTCGGCATCGCCACGCGCATGGTGCAGCCGGATCGCCGCCGGGCCGCCTCGGGCGAGCCCCTCCCCGACGTGCAGCCGGGCGCGACGATGATCTACAAGCCGAAGACGCCCGTTCCGACGCAGGCCGTGACCGCGGAGGAGCTCGGTGTCGAGCCGGAGCTCGTCACGCTCACGTTCAACGGGTCGCGCTATGAGGTCAAGCAGCGGCGCGTCGTCATCGGCCGTTCGCGCGACTGTGACATCCAGCTCTCCGACGCGAACGTGTCGAGACGACACGCCGAGCTGCGGCAGGAGGGCACGTCCTACTGGGTCGTCGACCTGGGCTCGACGAACGGGATGGAGGTCAACGGCAAGCGCGTCAAGCGGGCGAAGCTCGGCGACGGCGACAGGATCACGCTCGGATCGACGGACCTGACCTTTGGTCGCGAATGAGACGCGCAGCTCTATGACGATCTTCGACTCTGCCGCCGTCGACGAGGTCCTTCTGCTCCTCAAGATCGCGTTCCTCGTCCTCCTCTACGTCTTCATCTGGCGCATCGTGCGAACGGCCAGCAAGGACCTGCGGCTGCCGCAGGAGAGCTTCATCCTTGCCCCCTCGGCCGGCGGCCTGCACTCTGCGCAGCCGAGCTTGCGCAGTGGCCGCCTGGTCGTCGTGCGCAGTCCCGATCTGAGCGAAGGCGAGGACTTCGAGCTGAACTCGGCGCAGCTGACGATCGGTCGCGGGAATCAGAACGACGTCGCGATCGGCACGGACGAGTACGCCTCCGCCCGGCATGCCCGCTTCGAGCCGAGGCAGGACGGTGTCTGGGTGCAGGACCTTGGCTCGACCAACGGCACGTATCTGAACGGGACCCGTCTCGACCGTCCACGCCGGCTCAGTCGGGGCGACATCGTGCGCGTCGGCGAGACGGACCTGAGGTTCGAGGGATGAGACGCGAAGCGTCTGTCCGCGAGGCGGACCGGTGGAGGGGGTCTGGGGGAGGCGCGAAGCGCCCGTCCGCGCAGCGGACCGGGGGAAGGGGTCTGGGGAAACCGGGAGGTTTCCCCAGCTGGTCTGCAGAGCGAACCGGGAGGTTCCCCCAGACAACCCAGTTCCGGAGACGTGGATGACAGGCCTCGGTCATGTTGCGGTCATTACCGACACCGGCCGGCGCCGGCGGCGCAACGAGGACGCCTACGTCTGCGAACCGCCGCTCTTCGCGATCGCCGACGGAATGGGCGGAGCGCAGGCCGGAGAGGTCGCGTCCCGGCTTGCGGCGGCCGCCCTGAAGGAGAGCGGTGCGGAGACCGGCGGCGAGGAGCGGATCTACGACCTGATCCAGGAGGCCAATCGCCGTGTGTACGACCGCTCGAGCAGGGATCCGAGCACGTCGGGAATGGGTACGACGATCACGGTCGCTCTGGTCGAGAACGGCAATGTCGCGTTCGGCCACGTCGGCGACTCACGGGCCTATCTGATTCGCGACGGCCGGATGGAGCAGATCACCGAGGACCACTCGCTGGTCAACGAGCTGATGAAGAGCGGCAAGCTCTCGCGCGAGGAGGCGGAGTCTCACCCGCAGCGCTCCGTGATCACCCGTGCCCTGGGCACGGATCCCGACGTCGACGTCGATACCTTCACGATCCAGGCCCAGGCCGGAGACGTGTTCCTGCTGTGCTCGGACGGTCTGACCGACATGGTCGACGAGGACGAGATCTTCGAGCTCGTCGACGAGCACCGTCCCGACATCGATGCCGCGCTGAAGGCACTGGTGAAGGCGGCGAATCGAAGCGGCGGCGAGGACAACATCACAGTGGTCGCCTTCGAGATCGGCGACACAGCGCTCACCCACGACGGCGAGACAAAGGAGAACGTCCTTACCACGACCGGGCTCGACGACGAGGACACGCTCTCGGAGGAGGATGCCGTTCCGGTCGTCGACACCGCGGTGATCTCCGGTGACGAGATCCAGGCTGAGATCGAAGCCAGGGAGCGCCATGAGCGTCAGGTACGCCGTCGTCACCTTCGCCGCCGGATCCTCGCCTGGCTGGCGCTGATCCTGATCGTCGCCGCCGTTGCCGTCGTCCTCTATCTGAGGTTCGTGCGCTGAGCCTGCGGAATCGGGAGCTTGCGTTCCTGGTCGTCGTCGGGATCCTGACGGCCGTCGGATTTGCCAGCGTCTACATCGCCCGCCAGTCCGTCATCTCGACGGCCTCGCTGGGGTACGCCGGCTTCTTCTTCGGCCTGTATCTGGCGGCGCACGTCGTGGCGCGGCTCACCGTGCCATACGCCGACCCGTACCTGTTGCCGATTGCTGGTCTCCTCACGGCCATCGGCTTGACCGAGATCTACCGGCTCAACCCCGACGACGCCTTCAAGCAGGGCATCTGGATCGTGGTCGCACTCGTCCTCTTCGCCGCCACGCTGTTCGCGCTGCGCTACGACTACCGGCGACTAGAGACGTTCAAGTACCTGTTCGGCATCACCGCGATCGCGCTGCTCCTCCTGCCGATCCTGCCGGTCCTCGGGCTGACAGTGAACGGCGCGAGGCTGTGGGTGCACGTCGGTGGGCTGCGCTTTCAGCCAGGCGAGCTGGCGAAGATCATGTTGATCGTCTTCCTCGCCGGGTACATGCGGGAGAAGCGCGAGGTGCTCGCCCAAGGCCGGCCGAAGGACTGGGGCCCACTGCTCGTCATCTGGGTGCTGGCGATGCTCGTGCTCCTCGAGACGCGCGATCTGGGCGGCGGCCTTCTCTACTTCGGGATCTTCCTCGCCATGCTGTACGTTGCGACCGCGCGCATCGGCTACGTTGCGGCCGGACTGGGTCTGTTCCTGGTCGGTGCGATCGGCGTCTGGCGGATCACACCACACGTCCGCGACCGCGTGACCATCTGGCTCCATCCCTGGACCTCGTACAAGGTGTACTGCCCGCTGTCCGGCACCGAGACGCTGCGCCAGAACTGCCAGAGCTTCCAGCTGGTCAAGTCTCTCTACTCGATCGGGCACGGCGAGTACGCAGGCACTGGTCTCGGCAAAGGCACGTTCGCGACGGTGAGCGGGAAGCCGATCATCCCCGACCTCAACACGGACTTCATCTACTCGGCCCTCGCGCAGGAGCTCGGGCTGATCGGCGCCGCGGCCCTGCTTCTCGTCTACATGATCTTCGTGCTGCGAGGCATGCGAATCTCGCTCCTGGCGCAGGACGGGTTCTCGAAGCTGGCGGCCGCCGGCCTGACCTTCGGCTTTGCGTTGCAGACGTTCATCATCGTCGGCGGGATCCTCCGCATCATCCCGCTGACCGGTATCACGCTCCCGTTCGTCTCCTACGGCGGGTCGAGCGTCGTCGCGAACTTTCTCCTCTTAGCCGGGCTGCTGCTCATCTCCAACCGCGCGAATCGAGAGATGCTTCGGTGAACAAACAGGTCTCGCACATCGGCATTGTCGCGCTCGTGTTGTTGTCGGCGCTCATCATCGGGACGACCTACTGGCAGACGTGGGCGAACGCAGGGCTCGCGAACCGGCAGGACAACGCCATCCAGCTCGTCGCCCAGTTCACGATCAAGCGGGGAACGATCTACGCCTCCGACGGCCACACGGTGCTGGCGACCAACGTGGCGAAGAAGGTCGGCGGGCAGACACTGTACTTCCGGCGCTATCCGACCGGGCCGATCTTCTCGGACATCGTCGGTTACTCGACGCAGTCGCGCAATCGCACCGGGCTCGAGCAGGCGTACAACGACTACCTGACCGGATCGAACTCGAACCTCGACACAGTCTTCCATTCCGCGTTCGACAAGCTGCGCGGCGCCACGATCACCGGGAACAACATCGTGCTAACCATCCGCCCCGGCGCGCAGGCGCTCGCGCGACGGCTGCTGCGCGGCAAGTGCGGCGCCGTCGTCGCGCTCGAGCCTTCGACCGGGCGGGTGCTCGTAATGGCGACCAATCCGACCTACAACCCCAATCTCATCGAGAGGAGCTTCAAGCAGGCGACGCAGAGCAACGCGCCGTGCGGCGCACCGCTCCTCAACCGTGCGACTGCCGGCAAGTACGCGCCTGGCTCGACGTTCAAGATGGTGACCGCGTCGGCCGCGCTCGACACGGGCCGCTTCACACCGTCCTCCCCCTTCTACGACCCCGGGTACTGCATCGAGTACGGAAAGCAGGTCCGGAACGCGGGCAACCCCGAAGCGCCGGAGACCTTCGGCAACGTCACGCTGGCCACGGGCTTCGAGCACTCGATCAACTCGGTGTACTGCAACATCGGGAAGGCGATTGGCGCCGGCACGATCCTCGGCTACGCGAAGCGCTTCGGGTTCTACTCGCTGCCCCCGCTGGAGACGCCCGAGAACGAGCGGGTGGCCAGCGGCCTCTACAACCGCGGCCGCCTCTTCGATCCGAAGCATCCCGAGACACAAGTCGACCCCGGTCGCCTCGCCTTCGGGCAGGAGCGGCTTCAGGTGACGCCGCTGCAGATGGCGATGATCGCGGCGACCATCGCCAACCACGGAATCGTGATGCGGCCGACGCTGATCCAGAAGGTCGTCTCGCCGAAGGGGAAGACGATCACGCATCTCCATCCCGATGCGCTCGGCCGGGCCATCAAGCGGCAGACCGCGGACGAGCTGACGCAGATGATGGAGCTCGTCGTCCAGGGCGGCACCGGGACGGCGGCCCAGATTCCCGGAATCCGAGTGGCGGGGAAAACCGGTACCGCAGAGACCGGACGCGGGAACTTCAATACGACGTGGTTCGCGTCCTTTGCGCCGGCCAACGCCCCGCGCGTCGCGATCGCGGTCGTGGTCGAGAACCAGAACGGGGGCTTCGGCGGGACGGTCTCGGCGCCGATCGCCAAGCAGGTGATGGAGGCGCTGCTCAAGTAGGGGCGAATCCCTACCTGGGCAATCACCATGGCCGTTTCCGACACCCTGATCAACACCCTCTTCGACGGGCGCTATCGCATCCTGCGCAAGCTCGGCACGGGGGGAATGGCGAACGTCTATCTCGCCGAAGACGAGGTGCTGGGCCGCCGCGTCGCGATCAAGATCCTGAACGACCGTCACGCCGGCGACGACCAGTTCGTCGAGCGCTTCCGGCGCGAAGCCAAGAACGCGGCAAGCCTGTCACACCCGAACATCGTCTCGATCTACGATCGCGGCGAGGCCGAGGGCACCTACTACATCGCGATGGAATACCTCGACGGGCGGTCGCTCAAGGAGCTGATCGTCTCGCGGGGCCCGGCTCCCGTCAATCTCGCTATCGACTACGCCCGCCAGATCCTGGCCGCCATCCGCTTCGCGCACCGACACGGCATCGTTCACCGTGACATCAAGCCGCACAACGTCCTGGTCGACGCCGAGGGCCGGCTGAAGGTCACGGACTTCGGGATCGCGCGCGCCGGCGCGAGCCAGATGACGGAGGCCGGGTCGATCATCGGCACCGCTCAGTACCTCTCACCCGAGCAGGCCAAGGGCGCGCCGGTCGACCAGACGTCGGACCTCTACTCGGTGGGCGTCGTCCTCTACGAGCTGCTCACCGGCGTGGTTCCCTTCAGCGGGGACACGCCGGTCGAGATCGCGATGAAGCATCTGTCGACCGTGCCTCCGCCGCCGTCGGCGAAGCGCAAGGACGTGCCCCGCGACCTCGACCTGGTGGTGATGCGCGCACTGGCGAAGGATCCGTCCGAGCGGTACCAGAGCGCCGAGGAGATGGACGCCGACCTGCGGCGCATCAGCCGCGGCATGGCGATCTCCCCCGTGACCGAGGAGGCCGCCACCGCGATCATCGCGCGGCCGCCCCCGACCGCCCTGACCGAGATCAAGCCGCGCGGCCCGGAGCCCGTTCCGTACGCGCCGCCGGCCGCGTACTACGACTACGACGAGCCGCCTCGGCGCGCTGTCTGGCCGTGGCTCGTCGCCCTGCTCTTCGTCATCGCCGCCATCATCGGCGGCTACTTCCTCTACTCGCAGATCCAGGACCAGCTCAGCGGCTCGAAGACGGTCGCCGTCGGCAACTACGTCGGCATCCGCGAATCCGACGCCGTCGCGAAGATCAACGCCTCCGGTCTGCGAGCGAACCCGGTGCGCCAGTACAACGCCGACAACCGCTTCCCGGAGACCTACGTCTTCTCGCAGACGCCGAGACCCGGAGACCGGACGCAGAAGAACAACTTCGTGACGATCTACGTCTCCCTCGGCCCGCCGAAGACGACCGTTCCGAGCGTCGTCGGCGAGCCGCTCGACCGAGCGCTCGGCGATCTGCAGGACGCGAAGCTGCAGGGCAAGTCCGTGCAGGTCGAGTCCGTCAAGCCCCAGGGACAGGTCGTGTCCCAGTCACCGACGGCCGGAGCCTCGGTCGTTCAGGGCACGAAGGTGACGCTCAGGGTCTCGAAGGGGCCGCAGCCCGTCGCGGTCCCGAACGTGATCGGCTCCGCCTTCGAGACGGCACAGTCGACGCTCCTCGGCAAGGGCTTCGCGGTCTCGCGCCTCGACGTGAAGTCGGATCAGCCGAAGGACACGGTGATCGGGATGAGCCCAGGGCCGGGGACGCTGCAGCCGCCCAACACGAACATCACGCTGACCGTCTCCAAGGGCCCCAGCACCTCGATGGTCCCCGACGTGACGAGCCTGTCGCAGAGCGATGCGCAGGCACAGCTGAAGGCCTCGGGCTTCAAGGTCAAGATCGTCTCCCAGGCGGTGAGCGACCCGACCCAGGACGGAATCGTCCAGACCCAGGATCCCCCGGGTGGCACGCAGGCGCCTCCGGGGAGCCTCGTGACGATCGCGGTCGGCAAGTTCCAAATCACGCCCGGACCCCCGTAGCCGTTGCCTCGTTTTCGCGTCGCCATCCTCGCGGGCGGGCGGTCGTCCGAGCACGAGATCTCCCTTGCCTCGGCACGTTCCGTTCTGGAGTCGCTCGACCCGGAGCGGTACGAGGTCGTGACGGTTGCGATCGGCCGCGACGGCCGCTGGGAGCTCGGCTCGGGAGACGGGTCGGTGGCGGAGACGTTGCCCGTGCCCGCTGCCAACGCGCCTGCCACGCTTGGCTCGGTCGACGTCGTGCTCCCAATCCTCCACGGGCCGTTCGGCGAGGACGGAACAGTCCAGGGTCTGCTCGAGCTCGCCGGCATCCCGTACATCGGGGCCGGCGTCGCCGCCTCGGCGCTCTGCATGGACAAGGACCTCTTCAAGAAGGTGCTGCGCGACAGCGGCATTCCGGTCGCTCGGCACATTGCGCTCCGCGACGGCGAGCCGGCCCGGAATCCGTTCGGCTTCCCCTGCTTCGTCAAGCCGGCCCGGCTGGGCTCCTCGGTCGGAATCACGAAGGCGCACGACGAGTCCGAGCTCGCGGACGCGGTCGCGCTCGCGTTCCGCCACGACGACAAGATCCTGGTCGAGGAGTTTCTGGACGGGATCGAAGTCGAGGTCGGCGTCCTCGGCAACCGCGAGCCGGTCGCCTCGATCCCCGGCCAGATCGTGCCGCTCGGCCACGAATGGTACGACTACTCGTCGAAGTACGACGAGGGCGGAATGGACCTCGTCATTCCGCCCGACCTGCCCGACGAGGTGCTGGAGCAGGTTCAGCGCACGGCAATAGAGTCGTTCCGCGTCACTGAGTGCGAGGGGATGGCGCGCGTCGACTGCTTCGTCGTCGACGGCGACCGGGTTGTGGTCAACGAGCTCAACACGATCCCCGGCTTCACGTCGACCAGCGTGTACGCGAAGCTCTTCGAAGCGTCAGGCCTGCCGTATGACGGGCTCTTGCAGCGCCTGATCGAGCTTGCGATCGAGCGGCACGAGCGCCGCTCGAAGCTGAGCTACTAAAGGGCTAGCTCCCGAAGGCGCGCACCTCGTTGACGTGCGCGAAGTTCTCGTCGGGCGGGAGCCGGGTGATCCAGATCACGTAGTAGCGCTTCGGGCCGCCGCTCGTACGGAGGTCGAAAGTGGTTCTCGCTTGGACCACTTCGCTGTCCGAGACCGGCTGAGACGGTCCGCCGAGGATGTTCGTCACCCGAATGTAGGCGGTGAAGCCCGGCGTGTCCGTGCGCACCACGATCTTCGACACCTGCGTCGGGGCGTGCGCGTCGAGCACGAGTCCTACGCCCGGCTTCCCGAGCGAGGGTGCGTCGTTGTAGTGCTCCGTGTACCAATAAGTGGCGAGGTTGCCGTCCGTGGCCTTCGACGCCTCGGAGTCGTGCTCGCTACCGTCTCCGTAAGGGTCGTACGCGCCGACGCCCGTGATCGAGACCGGCGTACCCGTGGCCGCGGATTTCGAGGTCCCGTTGTTTCCTGCCACCGCCAGAAGGCCGACGACGACTCCCGCGATCGCAAGGAGTGCGATCAGCCCGATGCCGAGCGGCAGGTAGGGGACCGACCGACGCTGCGGCGGCCGACCCAGGCGTCGTACCGCCGGGACGACCATCGTGACCTCCCGGTCGCCGTCGCGGTCGAGGTCGGCGAGGCACGCTTCGAGCTCGGCCGCGAACGCGTCCATGCCCGGGAAGCGTCGCTTCGGCTCTTTCTCGAGCGCCCGGTCGACCGCCTCGGCGACCCGTGGTGGAATGTCGCCCCGCACGTCGACAACGCTCGGCGGGGCTTCGTTGACGTGTTTGAGCGCGACCGCGACGAAGCTCTCACCCGGAAACGGAAGCTCGCCCGTGAGCATCTCGTACAGCACGACCCCGAGCGAGTAGACGTCGCTGTGCTGGTCGACGTGCTTCCCACTCGCCTGCTCGGGCGCGATGTAGTTCGACGTACCCAGTACGGTGCCGGTTTGCGTCACGCCCTGTTCGACGTCGAGCGAGCGCGCAATCCCGAAGTCGGTGACCTTGGCGCGGCCGTCGCCGTTCAGGAGGACGTTCTGCGGCTTGACGTCGCGATGTACGAGCCCGTGCTCGTGCGCAAAGCCCAGTGCGCGGGCAACTTCGATCGCGATCTCGAGCGCCTCTCGGACCTCCAGCCGGCCTCTGCGCACGACCAGCTCCTTGAGGTTCTCGCCCTCGACGTACTCGAAAACGATGTACTGCCGGCCGTCCTGCTCGCCGCGATCGATCACCGTGACGATGTTCGGATGCTGGAGTTGTGCCACCGACCGCGCTTCCCGCTTGAACCGCTCGACGAAGTCCTCGTCCTTGCTGTACTGCTCGTGGAGAACCTTGAGCGCGACGTAGCGTTCGAGCAGCGAGTCGTGGGCCCGGTAGACGCTGGACATCCCGCCGCGGCCGACCAGTTCCTCCAGCTCGTAGCGCTTCGCGACCGTCTCCCCGACCACGCTGAAAAGCTACCCGCCGCCCTTCCAGCGCGTGCCTAGGAACGTGCGCGTCGTACTCTCGTGCCGAGCCAGAGGCCGCCGCACCAGATGACGTACAGGAGGACGACGAGGCCGGCCAGGAACCACACCGGGACGAGACCGTGCCCGCGGCTGTCCTCGGCCCTGCCCGCGACCAGCGCGACGATCCAGCCGACTCCGAGCACCGCTCCCACGCTCACCACCACGCGGGGGCGGCCGAGGCCGGCGGCCCCGAACGCCAGAGGCACGAGAAAGGCGACGATCGCGATGACGTAACCCGCCATGCGGGCTCTATCGGCGGAGCGCCGCCCGAGCCTGAGTCAGCCGCCGAGGGCCGCGGCGAGGGCGTCTTCCCAGACGCCGAGCGCTTCGTCGAGCTCGCCCTCCGAGAGGACGAGCGGCACGAGCACCCGGATGCAGTTCGAATAGATGCCGGACTTCAGCAACAGCAGGCCGCGTTCGGCGGCGGCCTCGACCACCGCCGAGGCGAGCTCGGGTGCAGGATCCTTCGTGCTTCGGCCGTGCACCAGCTCGATCGCGAGCATGGCGCCGAGACCCCGGACGTCGCCGATCGCGTCCCAGCGCTGCTGCCAGGCGACCATCCGCGCGCGGATGGTCTCGCCGATTTGATTCGCAGCGGCGATGAGGCCCTCGTCCTCGAAGACGTCGAGCACGGCCAGCGCAGCGGCCTGAGCGACCGGGTTGCCGACGTACGTGCCGCCGATGGCCGAGTCGCCTGGTGCATCCATGATCTCTGCGCGGCCGATCACGCCCGAGAGCGGCAAGCCGCCGGCGATCGACTTCGCAACGCACATCAGGTCGGGCTCGACGTCGTAGTGCTCGATTCCCCACATCTTTCCGGTGCGGCCGAACCCGGTCTGGACCTCGTCGACGACGAGCACGATGCCATTGTCGTCGCAGATGCGACGGACCCCCTCGAGGAACTCCGGCGGCGCAACCACGAATCCGCCTTCGCCCTGCACGGGCTCGATCACGATCGCCGCGACACTCTCGGCGGCGATCTGGGTGACGAGTGCACGCTCGAGCGCCGCGAGCGCCTCCGCTGCGCTCGGCCCACGGTAATCCTGCGCAAACGGGAGCCGGTAGACCTCCGGAGCGAAGGGACCGAGCCCTGCCTTGTACGGGTGCGTCTTCGACGTCAGCGACAGCGACAGCAGCGTTCGCCCGTGGAACCCGCCCTCGAAGGCGATGACGGCCGGACGCTTGGTGTAGGCCCTGGCGAACTTGATCGCGTTCTCGACGGCCTCCGTCCCGGCGTTGAAGAACGCTGCCTTTGCCGGCGCCGACACCGGCGCGGTCGCGACAAGCCGTTCTGCGAGCGTGACGTAGACCTCGTACGGGACGATCGTGAAGTCGGTATGGAGGAACTTCGCGGCTTGCTCGGAGATCGCTTCGACGAGCCGAGGATGTGCGTGGCCGACGTTGAGGCACCCGACCCCGCCGGTGAAGTCGAGGAATGTGTTCCCGTCGACGTCCGTGAGCGTGGCGCCGGAGCCGTGCTCGATCACGACCGGCAAGAAGATCGAGAGTGGGTCTGCGATCACCCGCTCCTTGCGCTCGAGGATCCCCTTGGAGCGGGGGCCCGGGATCGCCGTCTTGAGCTCGATTGCCTTAGTGGTGGCCATCAGAGCTGAAGATATCGCAGGGAACGGCGGCCTGTATAGATGAATACCCGGCTTGCAGAGGGGCTAGCGAAAGGCCGGCGTCGAGAGCGCCTTGACCGTGTAGACGCCCTTTGCGTTCCAGAGCATGAAGCCCTTCGTGTGCTCGAGCCGCGCGGCCTGGATCTGGTCCTGCACGTCGGCGAGGCTGTATCTCCGGCCGAGCGAGAAGTCCTGTAGCCAGGGGATCAGCTTCGCCTTGCTCCCCTCCGTCGCCGTACGGAAGTCTCGAAGCGAATACGCGACGGTCGTGCCCGGCCGCGTGTCGGGGTTGATGATGTTGTACTCGCCCGGGACGTAGTGCGAGGGGTAGACCATCGGGTAGATCGCGTCGACGAAGCGGGACATCCGGCGCGGGAACTGTCCGATGCCGAGGTTGCGCGTCGCGGAGAGCCCGAACACGTCGGTCGAGATCCGGACGCCCAGCGGCCTGAGCCGTGTGCGCGCGTACCGCAGGAACATCGGAATCGTCCAGCCCATCGGCTGTGCGTGCTTGCCCGGATAGCGGATCTGCGAGAGATCGCCGTCACTCGGGAACCGCACGTAGTCGAACTGGATCTCGTCGAAGCCCAGCTTCGAGGCCTGCTCCGCGATGTCGACGTTGTACTTCCACACACGCCGGTCGTAGGGATTCGTCCAGCCGAGCCTTCCGTTGCTCAGCCACCGTGACCCGTCGGCGCGGCGGATCGCGAGCTGGGGCGCCCCGGCCGAGAGCAGCGGGTCCTCGAAGGTGACGATCCGGCCGATGAGGTAGAGACCGGCCGCGTGGACGTTCGCCGTCGCATGCTCTGCGTCGTAGTAGGCCTTCGCCGCTCCGATCCGCCTGGCGAGTGGCACGTTCACCGGGAACCCGATCTCGCCGTTCTCGTCCTTGACGTCGAGCTCGATCGCGTTCAGCCCGGCGCGCCTCATCGCGATGTACCGATCGAGCTTGCCGGGGATGCCGGCGAGCGCCATCGTGACGTGGACTCCTCGGACCTCGTTGGGCAGCGGCCGCGGCTGCAGGATCGTGGGCGTCGGGGCGTCTTGCTCGCGTGCCGCCGCTCTGACGGTCTTGTGACCGCGGATATGCGTGCCGATCACGGCGCCGAGGACTCCGGCCGCGATCAGCGCAAGCAGCGCGCCCGACACGATCAACCGACGCTTGTGCCGTCGTCTCCGCGCCTCCGCGCGGCGAAGCTTGGAGCGAGCGTTGGGATCGACCGGCTGTAGGACGTACCGCGTGGGCAAGGTGGGGAAACCTAACAGAGCCTCTCCGGCCGTAGAATCGCGCCGTGGTCCTCTCTGATCGCACGATTGCACGCCTGCTCGAAGAAGGTCGGATCGAGATCGATCCGTACGACGACTCGTTATTGCAGCCGTCGAGCGTTGACGTCCGGGTCGACCGCTTCTTTCGCGTCTTTCACAACAACCGCTACCCGTACATCGACGTCCGCGAGCCGCAGGAGGACCTGACCGAGCTCGTCGAGGTCGAGGATGGAACGCGCTTCGTGCTCCATCCGGGCGAATTCGTGCTCGGATCGACGCTCGAGCGCATCCGGCTACCGGATGATCTCGTAGCTCGCTTAGAAGGGAAGAGCTCATTGGGGAGACTCGGTCTGCTGATCCACTCCACGGCCGGGTTCATCGACCCGGGGTGGGACGGGCACGTGACGCTCGAGCTGTCGAACGTCGCGAACCTGCCGGTGACGATCTATCCAGAGATGAAGATCGGACAGATCTCGTTCGTGCAGCTCACCGAGCCAGCCGTGACCCCCTACGGGTCCGACGAGATCGGGTCGAAGTACCAGGGGCAGCGCGGGCCCACACCCTCCCGGTACTGGCAGAACTTTCAGAAGGAACCAACGGGGTGATCCTGGTCACCGGGGGCACGGGCTTCGTGGGAGGCCACGTCGTCCACGAGCTCCGCGGTCGCGACCTGCTGGTTCGCTGTCTCGTCCGTGACCCGCGCAAGGCGGGGAAGCTCAGTGCTTGGGGCTGCGAGCTCGTTCAGGGCGACGTCACCGATCGTGCCAGCCTCGCGCGCGCGGTAGCCGGCGCAGACACGGTCGTTCATCTCGTCGCCATCCGTCAGGGCAAGCCGGAGGAGTTCCAGCGGATCATGGTCGAGGGAACACGCAACCTGCTCGGTGCTGCGACGGAAGCGGGCGTTCGCCGCTTCGTCCACATGAGTGCGCTCGGGACCACCGAGCAGACGAAGGACCTCGTCCCATACTACGGCGCCAAGTGGGAGATGGAGCAGCTCGTTCGCGCGAACGGCATTCCCCATGTGATCTTCAGGCCGAGCTTCATCTTCGGTTCCGACGGCGGCATCCTGCCGACCTTCGCCAAGCTGGCGAAACTGGCGCCGGTCACGCCGATTGTCGGCAGCGGCAAGCAGCGGATCCAGCCGATCTGGGCGGACGACGCCGCGAGCTACTTCGGCGAAGCCGTCCAGAGGGAGGACGTGACCGGCCGGACCTACGAGCTGGGCGGGCCTGACGTCGTCAGCTGGAACGAGTTCTGGGAGCGGCTGAAACGGGCTCTGGGCGTCAGACGGCCCAGCGTCCACGTCCCCGTGGCACTGATGAGGGTCAATGCGCTCGTCACGGAGCGCCTGCCGGGCAACATCCCCCTGACTCGAGACCTGCTGAAGATGCTGGAGTACGGCGACAACGTCGTCTCGGACGATGAGGCGGTGCGGACGTTCGAGCTGTCACTGGTGCCGCTCGACGAGCAGCTGCGCCGCGCGTCGTAGGAGGGGTCGCCTCCTGAAGCGCGAATCTGACGGCGTCCCCAGGAAAGGAGAGCCGTGAACGTCAATTTCGGGCTCAGGACGCTGTTTCTGCTCGGCGCCGCGGTCGTGTTCGCGCTGGCCGTCTTCGTCGACGACATCGGCGACTACTACAACCTCATCGGCTGGGGTTTGGCGGCATTCGCGTTCTCGTTCGTGATCGCCGACCTCGGCTGGGACCGCCGCTACGGCGGACACCGATAACGCCGGAAAGAAAGGGGCCGCCTTGCGGCGGCCCCGATCCGGTTACCAGCGTTGGATTAGTAGAGGCGCTTTCGAGCACGGAGGAACCCATGGTTCCCCCGTGGTCCCCCTCCTTCGGAATCCGCCGAGGCCGTTCGGAGTGTGGCTGCGCTCGGGCAAAGCCCGGCTCCGCCGGCACTTCGTCGCGATCCAACGGCTGAAAAGAAGAGGGCCGCCTCGTCGGCGGCCCTCACTCCGGTGACCAGCGTTGGATTAGTAGAGGCGCTTTCCTGCGCGGCCCGAGAGTCTTTCGTGGCCGGCGGCGCGTAACGCGTCGTCCCCCACGCTGGCTAGGCGATTCCCCGTAGGTCCCGGGGACGCGCCTCTACCCGCTGGTACCTCCACTGCCCGTACTGGAAATCTCCACTCTCGGACCACCTCCTTTCCGCGGTTAGCCCC
>JBKPEC010000154.1:0-3328 GCA_046728195.1 Actinomycetota bacterium | reverse complement strand
GATCGAGGTGACTGAGCTCCCGGAACACATCGAAGGCTGCGAAGCCTGTCTGAAGATCGGCAGCGGATGGGTCCACCTGCGCATGTGCATGACGTGCGGGAAGATCGGCTGCTGCGACTCCTCGCCGAACAGGCATGCAACAGCGCACGCCGGCGAGAGCGGCCATCCGATCATCCGTTCCGCCGAGCCCGGCGAGGACTGGAGCTGGTGCTACATCGACGAGGTGGCGTTCGGCCTGGCGCGACACTAGGGGCGCTCATCCGTGATCAGCTAGGGCTCTCCGTCTCGGCACTGTCGTTCATCGCGAACGCAGTCCCGGAGACCTGATCGTCAGCCGACGTGCAGGACTGCCTTGCCCGAGATCTCACCGGACAAGAGCGCATCGATCGCGCGCGCGACGTCCTGCCACGGAGCTTCGAGCTCAACGGGAGCGACGAGCTTCCCCTGCTCCATCAGAGACACCAGGCGGGCGAGGTCTCCAGCCGCGTTCATGCGAGGCAGCTCGTCGAGCAGGTTGAACGTGTGGATCGACGCTCCCGCCGCGCGGTCGAAGCGGGCCGCTCGGAACGAGACGATCTCGTCTGGGCTGCCGGTCGCGAGATTGACGACCACGCCCCGCGGCGCGACGTGCTCGATCGCGGCGGAGAAGACCGCGCCACCGACGGCGTCGACGATCACATCGAACTCCTCCGCAACGGAGTCGACCGCACTTGAAGCGCCGAGGTCCCGGAGCCGCGCCGTGCTCTTCTCGAGGTCGCGGACGAGAGCGGTCACGTTCGCGCCGGCGAGAGCTGCCAGCTGGATCGCATACTGACCGACGCCGCCCGTCGCCCCGGTCACGAGGACGCGCTTCCCGAGCAGCGACCCGGCCAGTTCGAGCGAGCGCAGGGCCGTCAAGCCCGCCGTCGGGAGCGTCGCCGCTTTCGAGTCGGACACCCTGGATGGGACGAGGGTGAGCTGGGAAATGGGCACGGCGACCAACTCGGCCCACGCGCCGCGTCGCACGATTCCGACGACGCGCATGCCCACGGCAGGTCCGCTTCCGTCGACGGCAGCACGCTCGACGGCGCCCACGAGGTCCCAGCCGACCGGCGCTCCGTCGGCACCGGTGGCGAGGTCGACAACCTCGCCGCGATTGAGCGAGAACGCTCGCACCCTGACGAGCGCTTCATGCGACAGCGGCTCCGGATCCGCCGTCTCGACCATGGCGACGTGCGGAGCCATCGCTGTAACCCTCAGAGCGAGCATCAACCGCACGAACGCCCGCAGCCCGCGAGCGATTCCGGCCGCTGCTCGATCGCGAGCGCCGAGAGTGTGCCGATGCGACCGAAGATTTGCGTGACGCCACAGGGTCTGAAAGTGCAGGAGATGCTGAAAGTGAGCGAGTTCGTGGGTTGGCCGTGGCGAAACTGATCTACTCGGCGATTGCCTCCCTTGACGGCTACATCGAGGACGAGGAGGGCAAGTTCGACTGGGCGGCGCCAGACGATGAGGTCCACGCCTTCATCAACGACCTCGAGCGGTCGGTCGGCACGTACCTCTTCGGACGCCGGATGTACGAGACGATGGTCTTTTGGGAGAGTCCGCCTGACCTCGAAGCGCAGCCGCCCGTATTCCGCGACTACGCCCACATCTGGCAGGCAGCCGACAAGATCGTGTACTCGAAGACGCTGCAGGAGGTTGCCAGCAGCAAGACGCGGCTCGAGCGGAGCTTCGACGCGGAGGCGGTGCAGCAGCTGAAGGCCGGGGCGCGCCGGGACGTCACGGTCGGCGGTCCTGAGCTTGCGGCGCAGGCGATCCAAGCGGGCCTCGTCGACGAGTACCAACTGTTCCTCGTTCCGGTGGTGGTCGGCGGCGGCAAGCGCTGGCTGCCCGACAAGGTTCACGTAAACCTCGAATTGCTGGACGAGCGGCGTTTTCGGAACGGCACTGTCTACCTCCGTTACCGGACCACGAGTTCCTGAGATTCAGCTCGTGCTGTGGCTGAAGCGAATCGGCGGCCAGGCTCAGATACGGTTGTCTCGGTGACGGAGCAGCAGGTCTCGCTCGACGTCGCGGGACGGGAGCTCACGGTTTCGAGCCCGCACAAGATCTTCTTTGCGGAGCGCCGAGAGACCAAGCTCGACCTGTTGCGGTACTACCTCGTCGTCGCGGAGCCACTCATGCGCGCTGCGCGCGGGCGGCCAACGCTCATGCAGCGCTTCCCTCACGGCGCGGAAGGGAGCTCGTTCTTTCAAAAGCGCGTCCCTGAGACTGCGCCCGAGTGGCTGCAGACGACGACCGTCAGCACGCCGAACGGGACGACCTCGAGCGCGCTCGTTCTCGCCGACATGGCTCACGTGATTTGGGCCGTCAACCTGGCCTGCCTCGGCTTTCATGTCTGGCCGTACCTGCACGACCACCCTGAGGTCGCCGACGAGCTCCGCCTCGATCTCGACCCTCAGCCGGGCGTGGACTTCGGCGACGTGCGCGCCGCGGCAGACGAGCTCCACCGGCTGCTCGATGAGCTCGGGATCGTCGGCTTTCCAAAGACCACGGGGAATCGCGGTCTCCATGTCTACGTCCGGCTCCAGCCTCGCTGGGACTCCTACCAGGTGCGGGCCGCAGCGGTTGCGGCGGCACGCGAGCTCGAGCGCCGCCGACCCGAGCTGATCACGTCGGCCTGGTGGAAGGAGGAGCGCGGCCGCCGCGTCTTCGTCGACTACAACCAGAATGCGCCACACAAGACCGTCTTCGGCGCGTGGTCCGTGCGCGGCCGTCCCGGCGCACAGGTATCGGCGCCTCTGACGTGGGACGAGATCAACACGCTTCATCCGGACGAGCTGACCATCGCAAGCGTGCCCGAGCGGCTCGCGGCGGAGAGTGACCCGTGGGAGGGGATGAACGAGCGGCCGCAGTCGCTGGAGCCGTTGCTGGACCTCAATGAGCGAGACCGAGCCTCGGGCCTGATGGACGCTCCGTGGCCGCCTGTCTACCCGAAGCAGCCCGGCGAGCCTCCGCGGGTTGCACCCAGTCGGGCCCGCAAGGATGCACCGTGAGGCGCGAGAACTACGCAAGACGTGGTGGCATGGGACTAGGCTGGGGCGCGGTGCGCCGCAACCGTTCTATCCCTTCGGCCACCGTCATCCCGGTCCTCATCTATCCGGATGTGCGCGAGGCGGTGGCTTGGCTCGGAGCCGCTTTCGGTTTCGCCGAGCGGTTGCAGATCGGCGAGAACCACCGCTCCCAGCTGAGCGTCGCGGACGGCGCGGTCATCATCGGGGACGTGCGCCACGGCCGCGTGCCCCCGCGGCCAGGAGAATCGACACACTCGGTGATGGTGCGCGTG
>JBKPEC010000153.1:0-11044 GCA_046728195.1 Actinomycetota bacterium | reverse complement strand
ACTTCTACCGCGAGCGGGGCCTCCGCACGATCTGCCCGACCTCGACCGCAATCGACGCCCTCACGGATGCCGTCCGCTCCTGTGACATTCCACAAAGACCCCTGGAGGAGGCTTCGGCTTCCGTCTAGCCATGTACGTCCTGATTGCAGGGGGAGGAAAGGCCGGCGCGAACGTCATGCGCACGCTGCTGCGGAACGGCCACGAGGCGACGATCATCGAGCAACGGCGCGACCGGTTCGAGCGTCTCGAGGCCGAGTTCGAGCACCAGGCCATGCACGGTGACGCGACCGAGCTGTTCGTCCTCGAGAAGGCGGGCATCAAGCGCCCACCCGACCTCGTGCTCGCACTCACCGGCGACGACGAGGACAACATGGTGATCTCGCAGATCGCCAAGGAGAAGTACGGCGTTCCCAAGGTGATCGCGCGCGTCAACGACCCGCGCAACCAGCCGCACTTCGACCTCCTCGGCATTTCTCCGACCGTCTGCGCGACGTCGAGCATCCTCGGCCTCGTCGAGCACGAGGTGCCCGAGCACGACCTCGTCCACCTGCTCGAGCTCCGCAAGGAAAACCTCGAGATCGTGGAGGTGCAGATCGACAAGGGCTCGCCGTCCGCGGGTCAGACGGTCGAGAAGCTGCGGTTGCCCGAGGGCTCCCGCCTCATCTCCATCATGCGCGACGGCAAGGCCGAGATCGCGGTCGGCTCGACCAAGCTCGAGCCCGGTGACCAGGTGCTCGCCATCCTCCAGCCGGGCAAAGAGGACGAGCTGCGCCGCATCCTGCTGAAGAAGTAGTCCGGCGCAGGTTAAGAAGTCGGTAAGACCTCGGTTAAGAACCGAACCGACGCGCTTCCGCGTGGGTAGGTTGCGGTGACATGCTCGCGCCAGTCCTCGCAGCCGCCGTAGCGCTCGCGGTTCCGAACGCGACGGCGCGGCAGCAGCTGTCGATCCAGCCGTACGTACACGGTCTTTCGGCCCTGACTGCAATTGCCTCGACTCCGGCCGAGCCCAATCGTCTCTATGCGGTCGAACAGGTGGGGACGATCAAGTACATCGTCAACGGCCGTGTGGCAGGAACGTTCCTCGACATTCGCGACCGCGTCCTGAGCGGCGGCGAGCAGGGACTTCTCTCCGTCGCGTTCTCACCCGGCTACGCCAAGAATCACCGCTTCTACGTCAACTACACCGATAAGCAGGGCAACACGAGAGTCGTCGAGTTCCGTTCGCGGAACGGCGTGGGCGTGAAGTCGTCGGCCCGTCAGCTGCTCTTCGTCCGCCAGCCCTATTCGAATCACAACGGCGGAGAGCTGCAATTCGACCGCAACGGGTTTCTCTACGTTGGGATGGGCGACGGCGGCTCGGGGGGTGACCCAGGCAATCGCGCTCAGCGCATGAACGACCGGTTGGGCAAGCTCCTACGGATCAACCCGCTTCAACGCAGGGCGAAGTGGAAGATCGTGGCGCTCGGCCTGCGCAATCCGTGGCGGTTCTCGTTCGACCGGGCCAACGGCGACCTCTACATCGCCGACGTCGGCCAAAACAACTGGGAGGAGATCGACTATCGGCCTCGCGCGCAGATCGGCCGGCTCGCGAACTACGGCTGGCACGTCTACGAGGGCCGTGCCCGCTACTCCACGAGCACGCCTCTCGGCCCGGGCCAGCTCGTCGCTCCCGTGTTCGTCTACAGCCACGCGGGCGGCGACTGCTCGGTGACGGGCGGCTACGTCTACCGCGGCAGCGCGGTGCCGGCGGCGGTCGGGCGCTACTTCTTCGGCGACTATTGCAGCGGCGACGTGTGGAGCCTGCGGATCCAGGGCGGACAAGCCGTAGATGTGCGGCGCGAGCCCTTCCGCGTCGGCACGCTCTCGACCTTCGGAGTGGACACCGCCGGAGAGCTTTACCTCGGCAACGGCGGTGGCGACATCTCAAAGCTGGCCGGCTAGCCAGTCCCGCGCCGCCGCACCCGCGGGCCTTGCTGGCCGAGTGCGGCGAAGGCCAGCGCCTGCAGCGACTCGTTGAGGGTCGAGAGCTCGTGGGAGATGCGCAGCAGATGCTCGCTCGAGTCGAGCTTGCGGTTCAGGCTGTGCACCTCGTCGCAGAGGCGGTCGAGGCGCTCGAGCAACGCGTCGAGCTGTCGGTCGGCAACGTCCTTGCGGTCCACGGATGTCATGTTACGGCGAGCAGCTCTTCCCGGGTACTGACCACGGTCGCGTCCTGGCCCAGGCGCTCGATTACACGCGCGCGTGCGCCTGGCCCAGCCTCGAGTCCATCGATACGACCGGCCGCTCCGAGATGGGAGAGCGCGACGCGGGCGAGCTCGAGGGGTCTCTCGGTGAAGACGACGATCCGCGTACCTGTGGCGTGCAATCTCCTGAGCGCGCTACTGACGTCGGCGTCTCGTCTGAAGTAGACGGGTGCGCGTTCCTCTGCGAAGCGTTCGAGCAGGCGTCCCCAGTTCGGCAGCTCCTCGTCCAGCGCATCCACGTCCACGCGGAAACGGCGCCGTGCATCCTTCAGCCAGTCGAGCCACAGCGGCTCGACGTCGCCGAGTGCGGCGAGGTCGAGCGCGAGCGCCTTCATCGTGAGCGCTCGCGCACGCGCAGCCAGACCAGCATCCCCAGCGCAAGCCCGACCGCATCGATGGCAACGTCGACCGGCGAGGCGTGCCGTCCGCGAACGAAGTGCTGATGCAACTCGTCCGTCGCCGCGTACGCGATGCCGGCCGCGAGCGCCGGCGCTTCACGTCCGAGTGCGCGGTAGAGGAGCGCGCCCAGCACGGCGTACTCCGCGATGTGCGCGCCCTTCCTCAGCACGGTGTCCCAGGTTCCCAGCCCGGTGCCGAGGTGGGGCACCGACGAGAAGGCGAAGATGACCGCCGCCCACGCGACGACGGGAAGCCAGACCGTCACGACGCGAGACCGGGCCATGGGCGGCCGATGCTAGTCTCCCGCCGACAAACCGGCGAGCGGCAAGGGAATCCGGTGCAAGTCCGGAACGGTCCCGCCGCTGTGAGGGGAGACGCTCCCGCGCCACATGCCACTGGCCCACCGGCCGGGAAGGCGGCGAGGGAGGGAGCCCCGAGTCAGAAGACCTCCGCCCGCCGGCACACCCGAACCCCTCGCGGAAGGAGGATTCGTGTTTCGACTCGTGCTTCTCGCGGCGATGGTCGCCTCGCTGCTGGCTGTCCCACCCGCGCCCGCAGCCACGCCCCACCGGATTGTGTCGCTGTCGCCGACGGCGACGGAATCGCTCTTCGCGATCGGTGCCGGCAAGCAGGTCGTCGCCGTCGACGACCAGTCGGACTACCCGAAGCGTGCGCCGCGGACGAGCCTGTCCGGGTATACGCCCAACGTCGAGGCAATCGCGGGCTACAGACCTGATCTCGTCGTGGTGTCGGGCGACGCAAACGACGTGGTCGGCGGCCTGCGCAAGCTCGGAATTCGCGTATTGCTGCAGCCCGCCGCCAAGAATCTCGCCGAGGCCTACTCCGAGATCCGGCAACTCGGAGCTCTCACCGGCCACAGGCGTGGAGCGGCGGCGGTCGTGAAGCGGATGAAGGGTGCGATCGCCGGTGTTCTCAAGACGACTCCGAAGCAGAACCTGTCCGTCTATCACGAGCTCACGCCCGACTACTACAGCGCCACCTCCAAGACGTTCATCGGCCGGATCTACAGGCTCTTCGGCCTGCGCAACATCGCCGACCCCGCCGATTCGTCCGGCAACGGCTATCCGCAGCTCTCGGCGGAGTACATCCTCTCGTCCAATCCAAGCCTGATCGTCTTGGCCGACACGCGGTGTTGCGGGCAGTCGGCGAAGACAGTGGCGAGTCGGCCGGGTTGGAACGCCCTCGCCGCGGTCCGTCGAGGGAACGTGATCGGCATCGACGACTCGATCGCCTCGCGCTGGGGCCCGCGCGTCGTGCAATTCGTGCGCGCAGTCGGGAAGGCGCTGAAGAGGCGCGGCGTTTGATGCGTCCGACTGCGGCTCGGTTCTCCTATCCGGTCGCGGTCCTGTTCCTGGCCGGAGCCGTCCTCGCAGGAGTCCTCGTCGGGCCCGTGCACCTGGGCGTTGGCAACGTGGTGCGGGGGGCCTTCGCCCACGTCTTCGGGCTGCACTCGCCGCTATCCGGCCCGGACGACTCGATCCTCTGGGAGCTCCGCCTACCGCGGGTCATCCTGGCGGCGCTCGTCGGCGGCACGCTCGCCGCCGCGGGCGCCGCCTACCAGGGTGTGTTTCGGAATCCGCTGGCCGACCCGTACCTGCTCGGTGCTGCCGCCGGCGCTGGGCTCGGCGCCACACTTGTCGTCGCCTACGCGCCGGCGAGCGGCCTGACGGGCGATCTCCTGCCCGTGGCTGCCTTCGTCGGCGCGGCGATCGCCGTCGTCGCCGCCTACGTCCTGGGACGCTCGGCCGGCGCCGCGGCCGGCCCGGCTGCGCTCGTCCTCGCGGGCGTGACGATCGTGTCCTTCCTGACGGCGATCCAGACCTTCGTGCAGCAACAACACGTGGAAACAGTGCAGGAGGTGTACTCCTGGCTCCTCGGTCGACTCGCAACGTCCGGCTGGCGGGACGTTGGCATCGTCCTGCCGTACGCGGCCGTCGCGTGGATCGTGATCATCGCTCACCGGCGCCTGCTCGACGTGCTCTCGGTCGGGGACGACGAGGCGGCTGCGCTCGGGGTGAACGTTGCGCGTGTCCGGCTGTTGGTCGTTGCCGCAGCCACGATCGCCACCGCCGCCGCGGTCGCCGTGAGTGGGCTGATCGGCTTCGTCGGGATCATCGTGCCCCACACGATCAGGCTGCTCGTCGGCGGGAGCTATCGGCTGCTTCTGCCGCTGTCGGTGATCGTAGGCGCGGGCTTTCTCGTCTTTGCCGACGTGATCGCACGGACGGTGATGGCGCCCGCCGAGCTGCCGATCGGCGTTGTCACGGCGTTCTTCGGCGCGCCGTTCTTCGCCGTCCTGCTGCGTACGAGCCGGAGAACCGCGTGAAGGCGCTCGGCCTCGAGCGGGTGTCGGTCACCCTGGGGGGCGCGCGGGTGTTGAGCCAGCTGTCAGCTGAGGTGGAGGCTGGGGAGTGGGTGGCCCTCATCGGGCCGAACGGCGCCGGGAAGACCACGGCCCTTCGTGCGATCGCCGGGCTCGTGCCCTACGAGGGACACGTGCATGTTCTCGAGGACGACGCGCAGGCCCTTGCCCGAAAGCACCTGGCCCGTCGGGTCGCACTCGTCCCGCAGGTGCCGCTCATTCCCGGTGATATGACCGTTCGCGCGTACGTTCTCCTCGGGCGGACGCCGCATCTCGGCTACTTCGGCACGGAAGGGCGGAAGGATCACCATGCTGTCGACGCCGCGCTCGAGCAGTTGGATCTCGTGTCGTTCGCAGACCGACCGCTCGACACGCTCTCCGGAGGCGAGCGGCAGCGGGCAACACTCGCGCGGGCACTGACGCAGGACGCGCCACTTCTCCTGCTGGACGAACCTACGGCGGCTCTCGACATGGGACGCCAGCAGCAGGTGCTGGAGATCGTCGACGACCTGCGTGTGAATCGTGGCCTGACGGTCCTTTCGACGATGCACGACCTGACGCTTGCCGGACAGTACGCGGACCGGTTGCTGCTCGTGGACGGCGGACGGCTCATCGCTGCAGGCGCGCCGGACGACGTACTGACGCGCAGTCTCATCACCGAGCACTACGGCGCCGAGGTGGCGGTGGTCGATGCACCGGGCTCTGGATTCGTGGTCGTGCCGGTGCGCCGGACACCGTGAGCCTGACGTTCTTGCTCGGCGGCGCGCGGAGCGGCAAGTCGGCCCTCGCCGTCGACCTGGCGCGCGCCTGGGGTGGCCCGGTGACCTTCGTCGCCACGGCGGAGGCCGGTGACGAGGAGATGGCGGAGCGGATTCGCCTGCATCGCAGCGAGCGTCCGCCGGACTGGGTCACCGTGGAGGCGCCGCTCGACGTTCGCGGCGCCTTCGAGGCTGCCCCTTTGGAGGCCGCGATCGTCCTGGACTGCCTGTCGCTGTGGGTGTCCAACCTGCTGCTGCGCGGCGAGCCCCCGGCGGAGATCGAGCGAGAAGGCGCCGCGCTCTCGGGGCTCGCCGCCCGTCGAGGCGCTCTGACGGTGGTGGTGAGCAACGAGGTCGGGCTCGGCGTCGTCCCGGCAAACGAGCTCGGCCGCCGTTTCCGCGACGTGCTCGGCCGCATCAACGCGCGCTGGGCAGCGGACGCGGACCACGCCGCGTTCGTCGTCGCCGGCCGGTCTTTGACCCTTTCGTGAGCACCGTCCTCGAACAGGTGCTCGCGCGCATCGGGCCGGCCGATGTGAGCGCACGCGAGGAGGCGGCGCGGGCCCTCGACGCCAAGACGAAGCCGCGCGGCAGCCTGGGCCGCCTGGAGGAGGTTGCCCAACGCATCGCCGCGATTCGACACGACGCACATCCCGGCCGGCTTCGCGCTGCCGTCGTGGTCGCCGCTGCCGACCACGGTGTCGCTGCCGAGGGCGTGAGCGCGTATCCGCAGGAAGTGACGAGACAGATGCTCGCCAACTTCGAATCGGGCGGGGCAGCAGTGTGCGTCCTTGCTCGCCTGGCCGGGGCGACGCTGCGAGTGATCGACGCGGGCGTCGGTTCGCCGACGGGGAACATCGCCACCGGACCGGCCATGAGCCGCGATCAGGCTGTCGAGCGGATCGAGAAGGGGATCGCCGTCGCCGACGAGCTGGCTCACGAAGGCGTCGCCGTTCTTGCTTTGGGCGAGATGGGGATCGGGAACAGCACGCCGGCCGCTGCAGTCTCCGCGGCGTTGCTCCAGACGGAGCCGCGGCTCGTGTGCGGGCGCGGTACCGGCATCGACGACGCTGGATTCGCGCGCAAGGTGGCGGCTGTCGAGCGTGCGCTCGCGGTCAACGACGTGCGTCAAGACGATCCGCTTGCCGTACTGGCTGCACTCGGAGGCTTCGAGCTCGCCGTCCTCTGCGGCGTCGCCCTGGGGGCTGCCGCGAACCGTCAGGTCGTCGTGCTCGACGGCTTCATCGCGACCGCGGCGGCGCTGGTCGCCTCGGGGCTGGCGCCAGGGTCAGTCGAGGCCATGATCGCCGCTCATGTCTCCCCGGAGCCGGGTCACCGCTTGGCGCTCGAAGCGCTGGCCATCGAACCGCTGCTGGATCTCGGTCTGCGACTCGGCGAAGGTAGCGGTGCAGCTCTGGCGCTCCCCCTGCTCGACGCCTCGCTCGCGATCCTCGGCGAGATGGCGACCTTCGATGCGGCCGGGGTCACCGATGCGGGGCGTTAGCCTCCGTGCAGCCGCGGGCGCGCTCTCCTTCCTGACCCTCGTGCCGATCGGACGCGTTGTTGCCGTCGAGGCGCGCGACGTCGCGCGCGGCGTGGTCTTCTTCCCCGTGGTCGGTGCAGGTGTGGGAGCGCTCACGGCGGCGGTCGCCGTGGGGTTGCACACGTGGCTGCCGGCGTTCGTTGCAGCCGGCGTTGCGCTCGCGAGCGCGGTGCGCGTGACCGGCGCCCTGCACGTCGATGCGCTCGCCGACACGTTCGACGCGGCGGGCGGTGGAAGTCGCGAGCGCGCCCTCGAGATCATGCGCGACTCGCGACTGGGGACGTTCGGCGCCAGCGCGCTCGCACTCGACCTCTTGCTGAAGGTCGGTGCGATTGCGACGCTCGTCGTCAGGGGAGGAGCCGTGCCGGCGCTGGTCGCCGCCGGAGCGCTGTCGCGCGCGGCCTCGCCGCCGCTCGCTGCGTTCCTTCCCTATCCCCGCCCCGGCGCCGGGCCGGGCAGCGTCCTCACGGGTGCGCCTCGCCTGCAGGTCGCCGCTGCCGTGGGCGTTGGGATTGCGATCGCGGTGCTCGCGGTCGGAGCCGATGCGCTCTGGCTCGCCGGGGCCGCAGCGGTCGTCGCGCTCGTCGCGGGCCTCGCCTTTCGCAGGTGGCTCGGCGGCGCGACCGGCGACTGCCTCGGCGCGGTGACCGAGCTGTGCGAGACGACGATGCTGATCATCGCGGCAGGGCTCGCGTGACCCGGCTCATCCTCTGCCGCCACGCACAGGAAGCAAACGTTGCCCAGGCCGGCGAGCTGGCCTCGGCGCTGGCCGGTGTGCCGCTCGACGGCGTCTACACGAGCCCGCTCGAACGGGCGGCCTTCACCGCGCGAGCGGTCGCAGCCCGGCACGAGCTCGTCCCCGTCGAAGTGGCCGACCTGCGCGAGATCGAGCGCGGCTCGGTGGACGGTCTCCCGTTCGACGAGTACCCCGCCGACCTCCGAGCGGAGCTCGTCAGTCGACCGCTCTCGGTTCGCTTTCCCGGCGGCGAGAGCTACGCGGAGATGCGCGACCGCGTCTTGCCGGCCCTGGAGACAATCGCTGCAGCGCACGCGAGGCGGTCGGTCACCGTGGTGACCCACGCAGGCCCGATCCGCGCAGCACTGGCAGTGTGGCTCGGGATCGCCGGAGAGGCTCTCTTCCGCATCGATCAGCGACCGGCCTCCGTCAACGTCGTCGACTGGGTGGACGGCGTCCCCCTCATCCGGCTGGTGAACGGCTCACGACCCTAGGGGCGTAACCAGAAACCCGCCTTCCCCGTTTTCCCTGCAGACACGAGCAGTTTTCGCTGTCCGAGCCGAAAGGAGAAGCGAAACATGGGTATGGGAGTCAGTCTTCTGCTCGTCGCCGTCGGGGCCGTCCTGATCTGGGCGGTCAATGCGACGGTGAGCGGCTTAGAGATCCACACGATCGGCTGGATTCTTCTCGCCGTCGGTGCGATCGGCGCGCTGCTCTCGCTCGTCTTCTGGTCGAGCTGGGGCGGTTTCGGCGGACCGGCCGATGGGGGCCCCCGCAGACGCCGCGTCGTTCGCGAGGACTACTAGGCGGCGAGCCAGACGCAGTATGCAAGAGCCCCGCTTCCGCGGGGCTCTTCGTTTTGGATTGACGCGTGACCGGAAAATCCCGCGGGTCGGATGACGCCCCAAGCACGGCGCCGGATCAGCGCGCTCGCCCGTCGCCCGTAGCGCTGCTACGAACGACGAACGATCGCACTGCCCGGCTTGGCCTGGGACGCCCCCGACGTCGCGCGATTTTCCGGCCAAGCATCTAGGCCACGGCCGGGACGAGCTCGCGGCCGATCAACGCGACCGTGTCCAGGTCCCTGTGCGCGAGGTGCTGAAGCATGACGCGGTCGTAGCCGAGCGCCTCGAGCGCCTTGAGGCGCTCGACCACCTGGTCGACGGTGCCGACCGGTGCATGCCCGCCGTCGCTTTCGAGCACGTCCTTGGGGTCTCGTCCGTAGAGCGCGCCGATCCGAATCGCCGACTCCTGCACCTCGCGGTCGTCGCGGCCGAGCACGATGGGAGCCATGAGTGAGCGACGCAGCGTGGCAGGGTCGCGGCCTGCTTGCTGGCAGGCCTCGTCGAGCGCGCGCTGCATTTGGCGCAGCTCCCCGAGTGGGCGGAAGAGTGTGTTGTACTCGTCGGCAAAGCGCGCCGCGGGATTCGCAGTGCCGGGTTTCGCGCTACCGCCGACGAGGAGGTTGAGGTCGGGGCGGTCCAGACCGGGTGCATCGACGAGCCGGTAGAAGGCTCCCGCGAAGCTGACGCGCTCCTCGTGTAGCAGTCGGTGAGCGATCTCGAGCTGCTCGCGGAACCGTGCGACGCGGTCGCGCGCAGAGCCGAACTCGAATCCATACGCCTCGTGCTCGCGTGCCTCCCAGCCGGCGCCGAGCCCGAGCGTGACACGACCGCCGGCGATCTCGTCGGTCGTTGCCGCCGTGCGCGTGAGCACTGAGGGATGGCGGAAGGTCGACGGGGAGACGAGCGTCCCGAGCTCGAGCCTCGTCGTGCAGGCGGCCAGTCCCGCGAGCGTCGCCCAGGCGTCGAGGACGTGCCGGCTCTCATCGAACCAGGAGATGTAGTGGTCGGATCGGAACAGCGCCTCGACCCCGTGCTCCTCACAGGCCGACCCGAGCGCGGCCCAGTCGTCCCAGGTCACTCCTTCCTGGCCTTCGATCATGAGCGCAAGCCGCACGAAGCGAAAGCCTAAGGGACCGTCGGAGCCGCTTGCCGAAACCCACCGCTAGCATCGCCCCATGGCCGTCGCTTCGCCAGAGCAGTACCTCGCCGACCTGAACCCCGCGCAGCGCGAGGCCGTTCTGGCGACCGAGGGCCCGCTGCTCGTCATCGCCGGGGCCGGCTCGGGCAAGACGCGTGTCCTCACGTACCGGGTGGCGCATCTGATCAACGCCGTGGGGGTGATGCCGAACGAGATCCTCGCCATTACTTTCACGAACAAGGCGGCGGGGGAGATGCGCGAGCGCCTCGAACGCCTGCTCGGCCGGAGCGGCCGCGGCCTCTGGATCCTCACCTTCCATGCTGCCTGCGGGCGCATCCTGCGCCGGGAGGCGCAGCGGCTCGGCTACCGCTCCAACTTCACGATCTACGACCAGGCCGACCAGATCCGGCTCGTGAAGCAGTGCCTGGACGAGCTCGAGCGCGACCCCAAGCGATTCACGCCGCGCGGGATCCACAACCAGATCTCGCGGGCGAAGGAGCGCTTGATCCAGCCGGACGACTATGCGAACCAGGTGCAGTCCTTCTACGACCAGACCGTCGCGGACGCGTACCAGCTGTATCAGCGCCGCCTGTTCGGTTCGAACGCGGTGGACTTCGATGACCTGCTCATGCTCACGGTCGACGTGCTCGAGCGTTTCCCGGACGCGCTGGGGAAGTGGCAGAACGCGTTCCGCTACATCCTGGTCGACGAGTACCAGGACACGAACCACGCGCAGTACCGGCTGCTGCAGCTCCTGTCCCAACCGGACATGAACGTTTGCGCCGTAGGCGATCCGGACCAGTCCATTTTTGCTTTCAGAGGGGCGGACATCAACAACATCCTCGACTTCGAGCGCGACTTCCCCGGCACTCGCACGATCGCCCTGGAGCAGAACTACCGCTCGACGAACTCCATCCTGGAAGCAGCGAACGCCGTCATCGCGCACAACCGCGAACGCAAGCCGAAGGACCTCTGGTCCGAGCTCGGCGATGGCGATCC
>JBKPEC010000152.1:0-3583 GCA_046728195.1 Actinomycetota bacterium | reverse complement strand
GATCGGAATCGTTCGCGGTTCGATTCCTGCCGCCTCCACTCGTAGCGGGACCTCGCCTAGAACTCGGATGTGATCAGGCGTAGTCCGGCGTCGTACTCGCGGCTTGTGCGGAGGTGGCCGTAGCGTGTGTCCCAGACGCCTGAGGCGAGGTCCTGGCGCAAGTCGTCGATTGCTCGCGTTACGACCTCTGCAGGGAGGCGCTGCCAGACGGACGTGGCTGCGCGGACCTGCGGGTCGAGATACGCCTCGGGCCGGGCCCAGAGGGTCGCGAACATGCGGTCGCTGCAGTCGTTCGGGATGAGCAGCGGACGCACCTCGGCCTCAGGGAAAGTCTCGAGGATGCGGCTGATCGGAGGAAGCGACGAAAACGTACGGATGACGTGCTCGCGGATGTAGTCGCGGGCGATCCAAAGATCGGCCTCGAGCGCCGGGTCGAACGTGACGATGACAGTCCGTCGTCTCGCCACGCGTCGCATCTCGCGGAGCCCCGCGTCGACGTCGTCCCAATGGTGGAGCGTGATGATCGCCATGGCGGCATCGAACGAGTCGTCCGGGAATGGCAGACGCTCGGCCGCAGCGAGCACCGCGGGAGCGGACCCTGTGGGGCGCTGGGCGATCATGACTGTGGACGGCTCGACCGCTACGACCTCACGGTCGCGGGGCTCGTACGAGCCCGCGCCGGCGCCCACATTGACGACGCTCCGTGCGTCGCCGAGCGCGTCCCAGATAGGCCGCGCCAGCCGGGGGTCCTCAACCCGCACCGCTGCGTACCCACGGCCGATCTCGTCATAGAGCGCCACTCGATGATCGTAGAGCGACCGCGAGCTTGTTTTTGTCCTGGGCGGAAACGAAGTAGCGGGCCGTTTGCATTAGCGTCGGCGCCATGGAAATCCGAGCCCTCGGTCCCGGCGACGACGCCGCCGTCGCCGAGGCCGGACACCTCTTCGACAACGCGATCGACTCGGACGCGACGGCGCGATTCCTCACGGAGGCCGACCACCACCTGCTCGTCGCCTACGACAACGAGCGACCCGTCGGCTTCATCTCCGGCGTGGAGCTGACGCACCCGGACAAGGGCACCGAGATGTTCCTGTATGAGCTCGACGTGGACGAGTCCGCCCGCCGCCGCGGCATCGGCACTGCGCTCGTGAAGGCCCTCATCACGCTCGCGCGAGAGCAGGGCTGCTACGGCATGTTCGTCTTCACCGACGATGACAACCCGGCGGCCCGGGCGACGTACAGACGGGCCGGCGGCCGCGAGGTCTCTCAGCAGCTAATGGTCGAGTGGATCATCCCGGCGTCTTGATCACGTGGCACGAACATCGAGTCGCCGCCGCACTCACAAACCGTCGGGCCACGCACCGCAGTAAGTCGCGTCGGCGCCATCTCGCTCTCCCGCGGCCGAGTCTTTCCGAGGGCGGCGCCCTGTCAAGGAAATCCGGACCGCGGGTCCGCCCAGGGGTCGGCTCGCCTGTCGCGGGACGCTTGTCTCTCGTAGGGCCGTAACGGCAATGCTCGCCACAACAGTGCCCAGAGGAGCTCGGCAGGAGGATGTTTGCTCAGAGAGCTTGAAGAACCAACGTCCCAGCTCGAGGATAGGCGCCGGACGACTGCGACTGGCCTGTTCAAACACGGGCGTCGCGGCGGTCGGTCAAGGATGGTGCCGTGACTCACGAGACGCGATACGCAAAGACGGCTGACGGCGTCTACCTCGCGTATCAAGTTGTCGGGTCAGGACCGCTCGACGTGGTCATGGACCTGCACGCGTTCGCAGGCAATGTCGACCTGATCTGGGACGAGCCAGACTGGGGCCCGCTCCTTTCCAGGATGACCGAGTTCTCGCGCCTGATAGTCCATGACCGCCGAGGCAGTGGTGCCTCGACCCGCAACGCTCCGCCGCCCAACCTCGAGACACGGGCTGCGGACCTACTCGTTGTGCTCGACGCCGTCGGTTCCGAGGCGCCCGTCCTCGGGGCCGGAGCCTCGACAGGAGCCATGCATGCGCTCTTCGCGGCAACGTATCCGGACCGGGCCTCTGGGTTGGTGTGGAACTACCCGCGTCCGCGACTCGCGTGGGCACCGGACTATCCCTGGGGGCAAAGGACGGACGCGTTCGAGGCCGCACTCGACGAGGCCGCAAATTGGGGAACAACGGAGCAGGCCCGCGACCAAGCCCGCAATCGCGCCGCACAACGCCTTGGGGTGGCGCACGAGGAACGACACACGCTGATCGTCGATGAGGACGTCGTACGGCGCTACGCGCGGGTCACTCGAAACACCGTCAGCCCGGACGTCGCCGAGGCGTTGACGCGGATTCTGTGGCAGACCGACGTCCGGGAGATCCTCCCGAGCGTGCATTCGCCGACGGCCCTCATCGTCGGTGATGCCGATGCCGAGGCGGACAGGGAGGAGGCCGAGTACGTCGGATCCCTCATGCCGAATGCCACGGTGCACGTGCTGCCGGGGCGGTCTGGTCTTCAGACCGACGCCCAGATGGCCATCGTCCGCCAGCTCGCGGGAATCGAGCGACGTCCTGCCGTCTCCACCGTTCTCGCGACGGTCCTATTCACGGACATCATCGACTCGACCCGCAAGCAGGCAGTGCTGGGCGACCGCGGCTGGCGGGAGCTCCTACACGCGCATCACGCGGCGGTCCGCGACGCTCTCTCCCATTGGGGCGGTACAGAACACGACACGGCCGGTGACGGCTTCTTTGCGAGCTTTGTGGGTCCCGCGCGTGCGATCCACTGCGCGCACGAGAGTGCTGACAGGGTTGCATCGATGGGAATCGAGACCCGAGCGGGCGTGCACATCGGTGAATGCGAGCTCATCGACGGAAAGCCGGGCGGTCTTGCCGTCACGATTGGCGCGAGACTCCTCGGCAGCGCCGGCGCTCGAGAGGTCATCGTCTCCCAAACCGTGAAAGACCTCGTCGCCGGAAGCGGCTTCTCGTTCACCGATCGAGGTGAGCATGAGCTCAAAGGGGTGCCGGACCTCTGGAGGTTGTACCTCGCTGAGCCGACGCGACACTAGCCGCGTGTGACGTCAGTTCATAGTCGGCGTGGTTACGGCGGAAATCTTGCGCGGGTTGGATTCCCGCCGTCTGCACTTTATGACTTTGTAGCGGCTTGTACCTGTGACCTCCCGGGGCCTAGTGTGAAAGCACACTCTCTAGGGGAGGGGCAGCATGAGGGCAACTGTCTCGAAACGCACGCGATTTTTTGGTGTGCTGATCGGCCTCGCAGTCGCAGCAGTCGTCGGCGGCGCGACGAGTCCCGCTGGGCACGCCGTGCTTCCAGCGCTTCCGAACACCGTTCAGCAGTGGAACAAGATCGCCGAGGACACGGTCGTCGCGTCGGGAGCCTTCCAGGGCGAAGGCGAGGTCTACATGAGCTACTCGGCTACGGCTGTCTACGACGCGGTGGTCGCCATCGAGGGTGGATACCAGCCGTACGGCCCTGCGATCAGCGCGCCCGCGGGTGCGTCCGTCGATTGTGCAGTTGTCGAAGCCGCCTACCGCTCCTTGGTTCACTACTTCTCGTCCAACGCGTCATTGGTCGGGATCCTGAACGGGCACTACTCC
>JBKPEC010000151.1:0-17429 GCA_046728195.1 Actinomycetota bacterium | reverse complement strand
GCTGCTTCACCAGCCGCACGACGGGCGCGTAGCGCTTCGCCAGGATCAGCGAAGGATCCGCCGCACTCGCCACAGCAGGCGTGGCCAATCCGGCGACGACCGCCGCGACCGCCGAGGCCAAGCGTTTCGCCCACGTCACGGCCCCGCCATCTCCGAGCAAAGACGTGTCGCTCCGCCAGGACCCACGGATTCGAGTGTAAGGAGGCAGGAGGTGGTCGCCTCACCGCGCTCGGCGTAGACCGCGGCGGATCTGATGGGATGCCACGATGGGGGCGACAGTCGAATCGAACGAAAAAGGAGGCCCGTGGTGACGGACAAGTCGAATTTCACGGAGCAGGAATGGGAGCTCGTGCGGGAAGGCCCGCCGGCCGCAGGCCTGGTTGCGGCAAGCGCCTCGCGCGGAGGCTCGTTCCGCGAAAGCTGGGCACTTGCGAAGTCCTTCACGGAAGCCAGGAAGCAGCACGGTGAAAGTGAGCTCCTCGACGAACTGGTCGCCGAGAGGCCGCACCTGAAGCGGTACGGGTCTGAGGAAGAGCTCGAGGAGAAGGGGCTCGGACGCCTTCGCGAAGCCGTCACGTTGCTAGAGCAAAAGGCGACTCCGGCCGACGTCGATGCCTATCGGCGGTTCACTCTCGCCGTTGCCGAGCATGTCGCCGCTGCACACAAGGAAGGTGACGCAGCGGTCAGCGCAAAAGAGCGCCAGGCGATCGACAAGATTGCAGCGGCCGTGAACCCGAGCTAGCGGGGCTCGAAGAAAAGGGGGGTCGGCTAGTTAAAGGACTTGCCACCCGGCGCCGTTAATCCAGGGCGTCGTGAAACTCGTCTATCGCCTCGCCGGAATCGTCGTGATTCTCGTCGCCGTGTTCCTCTTCTTCGGCGGGATCGCAACGCTCTGGAGCGATGCCGACATGGACACCTGGGGTAAGGCCATGGTCGGATCGGCATTCGCTGCGCTCGGCGTGGTCACAGGAATGGGCGGGTGGCAGCTCCTCCGCCGCGGCCGCGCTTAGAGACGCAAGGGGACGTGGTGGCGCGCGAGGATCTCGCGTACACGGGTGGGGACCAGACGTGGAATCTTGGCGCCGTCGACCATCAGGACGATGACGGCCGGCCTGGAGCCATGCGCGGGGTAGAGCCGGCCGTGCTGGTTGGCCTGGCTCGGCCGGGTCGGACGGGGCAGCCCGCTCCAGGCCCAGAACTCCGCGAGATCGAAGTGCGGCCTGCGGGCGAGATGCCGGGCGGCGCCCTTCGCAGTTGGTGCGTTCACGAGAGCGCCCAGCAGTGCGAGATTCTCGTCCCAGTTCCCAAGCATGATCGGGTGCTCGATTCCTGGGCCGGTGACGAGGATGTAGTTCGGGGCGGCAGCCTGGGCCGGCGCGGCCATGAGAAACGCCGCGAGAACGGCCAGAAATGGCACGACCCGACGAACCACGTGAGTCATTACACCACCGACCTTTGCCTGGTTCCATGGTGCTTGCCGACCGCGCGGGGCGCTACAGTCGCCCGCGGCGTGCAGCGATCCCTGCTCCTGATTGTCCTGGCGTCGCTCCTGGCGACTCTCCTCGCGGCCTGCAGCAGCGGCGAGCCTTCCACCTACAAGGCCGACCCCACTGCCCAGTGCCTGCGCAAGCTCGGCTACCGCGTCACCACGATCGACCGGGACGTTGGTGTCATCGCCGCGGCAGCTCCGAACGGTGGGCTGCGGGCCTTCGAGCCGGGCAACACGGTGACGATCGCCTTCGGGGCGAACCAGGACGATGCCCTCAAGATCGAAGGAGCGTTCCGCCGCTTCGCGCCGAAGAAGCTGAGGCCGAACATCGACGACGTCATGCGCCTGCAGAAGAACGCCGTTCTCCTCTGGACGGTCACGCCTCCAGAGGACGAGATGAACAAGGTGTTCGGCTGCCTGAAGGGCTAGGGCCTCCGGCTAGAATCGCCCCGATGGTCGAGATCGGGACGATGCGGGTCAAGAGCGGCCTCGCCGAGATGCTGAAGGGCGGGGTGATCATGGACGTGACCACGGCCGAGCAGGCCCGAATCGCGGAGGAGGCCGGCGCGGTCGCCGTCATGGCGCTCGAGCGCGTTCCGGCCGACATCAGGGCGGAGGGCGGCGTCGCGCGCATGGCCGACCCGGACAAGATCGTCGAGATCCAGGAAGCTGTGACCATTCCGGTCATGGCCAAGGCTCGAATCGGCCACTTCGTCGAGGCGCAGATCCTCGAGGCGCTCGAGGTCGACTACATCGACGAGTCCGAGGTGTTGACACCGGCCGACACGGCGCATCACATCGACAAGTGGAAGTTCACCGTCCCGTTCGTCTGCGGCTGCACGAACATCGGCGAGGCGCTCCGTCGCATCGCCGAGGGAGCCGCGATGATCCGCACCAAGGGCGAAGCCGGAACCGGCGACATCGTCAACGCGGTCACGCACATGCGCTCCGTCTTCGGCGCGATCAAGCGGCTCGGCGCGATGGATCCCGCTGAGCTCTACACCGAGGCGAAGAACCTGCAGGCGCCGGTGGAGCTCGTGCGCTGGGTGGCCGAGCATGGACGCCTGCCGGTGGTGACGTTCACCGCGGGCGGGATCGCGACGCCCGCGGATGCGGCGCTCTGCATGCAGCTTGGCGCGGACGGCGTGTTCGTCGGATCGGGCATCTTCAAGTCCGGGAATCCGAGCGAGCGTGCAAAGGCGATCGTCGAGGCGACGACGCATTACACGGACGGTGAGATTCTGGCCCGTGTCTCACGCGGGCTCGGCGATGCGATGAGCGGGCTCTCGGCCGCCGCGCTCGCGCCGGAAGAGTTGCTCGAGACTCGGGGCTGGTAATGCCGCCGCGCGTCGGTGTGCTGGCCGTCCAGGGCAACGTTCGCGAGCATGCAGCGATGCTGCGCCGCTTGGGCGCAGACGTCGTTGAAGTGCGCAAGCCGGAGGAGCTCACCGGCCTCGATGGGCTGGTCGTTCCCGGTGGAGAGTCCACGACGTTCATGCGCCTCATGCGCTTGTACGGCCTCGACGAGGCGATCCGCGAGTTCGAGCGTCCCATCCTCGGCACGTGCGCGGGGATGATCGTCCTCGACCGGCACCACCTTGGACTGGTGGACATGTCCGTCGACCGGAACGCCTACGGTCGCCAGGTGGCGAGCTTCGAGGCGGATCTCCACCTGGCTGACGACGAGCTGCCCCTCCGCGGCGTCTTCATCCGTGCGCCCCGGGTGCGCGAGACCGGGGAGGACGTGGAGGTGCTCGCCGAGCGCGAGGGTGACCCGGTGCTCGTCCGCGAGGGCCGCATAATCGTTGCCGCCTTCCACCCGGAGTTGACGGAAGATACACGGGTGCACGAGCTTTTCCTGAAGTCGGTGGGGGAGGCGGCAAAGCCGCCCGTCCGCGCAAGCGGACCGGGGGAGCGGGCTCGGGGGAACCGGGAGGTTCCCCCGGCGGAGACGCGCAGCCGCCAGAGGAGTGTCGATGTCCGGGCATAGCAAGTGGTCGTCGATCAAGCACAAGAAGGGCGCCGCCGACGCGAAGCGCGGCAAGCTGTTCTCGAAGCTCTCGCGCGCGATCATCGTCGCTGCGAAAGAGGGAGGCCCCGATCCTGCCGGGAACCTCGCGTTGCAGAACGCGATCGAGAAGGCGCGCTCGTACTCGATGCCGAAGGACACCATCGAGCGTGCGATCGTGCGCGGCTCCGGTGCCGACTCCGATGCGCAGGCGTTCGAGACGGTCACCTACGAGGGCTACGGCCCGAGCGGCGTGGCCGTGATCGTCGAGGCCTTGACTGACAACCGCAACCGCACGGCCTCCGATATCCGGCACGCTTTCGACAAGCACGACGGCAATCTCGGCACGTCCGGCGCCGTCGTGTGGTTGTTCGAGCGACGGGGCGTCGTCGTCGTTTCGGGCGACGGCGTCGACGAGGACGAGCTGACGCTCGCTGCGGCGGAGGGCGGAGCAGACGATGTCTCCCTCGACGGGTCGACGTTCGAGATCGTGTCTCAGCCGGAGGCACTCAGCGGCGTGCGCGAGGCGGTCGAAGCTGCCGGCTTCACGATCGACTCGGCGGAGCTCGCGATGATCCCGAAGACAACCGTCGAGGTTGCGGACGAGGCTGCAGCGAAGAAGGTGCTTCGCCTGATCGACGCGCTCGAGGAGAACGACGACGTCCAGGATGTCTACGCCAACTTCGACATCCCGGAGCGCGTGCTCGAAACAGTGGCCTAGCCAGTCGAGCGATTACGACCATCCCGGTGCCTGCGCCCCCGACGATCACCGACACGACCCCGGCGATCACGGGGACGACGACGGCCGGTCCGTGACCTAGACCCAGCCGCGCTGCCTGGCGACTCTGCAAAGCGCGCGGCGCTTTGCGTGCGCGGGCTCGTCCGAGAGCCCTGCCTTCGCGTAGATGCGCCTGAGCGCCGCCTTCACCGTGCCCGTCGCCCCGGGCGTGCCGAGCTCCGCCGCAATCTGCTCGTTCGACGGAAGCCGCTCGAGGCTGGCGCCCGCGAGCCAGGGACCGCACAGGCACCGCACCACCTGGCGCTGGAACGGCGACAGCTGCGCCGCGTTTGCCCGCGGTGGCTCCTTCAGCGTCTCGGTCACGTCCGGGTCCTGAAGCCGCGCGGGCCAGGAGAACAGGATGGTCTCGGACCCGACCCCGATCCGGTCGGCGTGACGAAGCGGCAACGGCACGCCCGGTTGCAGGCGCGTGCCGTTCAGGAACGTGCCGTTGTAGCTGCCCCGATCCTCGAGATACCAGCGCGCGTCGCGGAACGTGATCGCTGCGTGCTCCCGGCTGACAGTGTTCGACGCAAAGGTCAGATCGTTTCCGGGACCACGTCCGATCGTCACGCTTTCCTTCAGCTCGTGCTCACTCCCGTCCGGGAAGGTGAGCCAGATGTCCTCAGGCATCGCGGGAAGGATACGTTCGCGTAGGCGCCGTCTTGCGGCGCCGCACCCCAGGACTGGCGCGCTTTGCCCGGCAGCCCGTCTGCGTTCTTGAACCGCGGGCAATCGAAGTCAGCGGAAACATCCGGCCATCCTCCCGTGCAGGGAAGAAAGCGGGACGTCCTCGGATGTCAGGCGCAGGAAACGTCCGGTTAGACGCCTAACCTCTGACCGTGAAAGTCATCGGCATCGATCCCGGGACGGCTTCGTGCGGATACGGCATCGTCCACCAAAGCGACGGACGCCTCAGGGCTATCGACCACGGCTGGTGGAAAACGTCCGCCGCGGAACGCCCGGAGGCACGGTTGAGGACGATCTACGACGCCGTGGCGGCACTCGTCGCGGAGCATCGTCCCGATGCCGTCGTGCTCGAGGAGTCGTTCGTCGGCGTCGACGCCCGCACCGCGCTCTCCGTCGGGCAGGCGCGCGGAGCCGTCATGGTCGCGGCCGCGAACGCCGGGGTCGAGTGCGCTGAATATCCCCCTGCGCGCGTGAAGCAGGTCGTCTGCGGCTACGGCCGCGCCGAGAAGCAGCAAGTACAGAGGATGGTGAAGGCGATCCTCGGGTTGCGGGCCGAGCCGACGCCGACGCACGCCGCGGACGCGCTGGCGGTCGCCATCTGTCACGCGCTTGCACCGCCGCTCCTGAGGATCGCCGGTTGATCGCCCGGCTGCGCGGCCGTGCGGTCGCCAACACAGCCGAAGGGCTGGTCGTCGACGTCGGGGGCGTCGGCTATCTGGTTGCGGCGACGCCGTCGGCGGTCCGCAAGGCCGACGAAGCCGACGAGGTCGCGCTTCACACCTACCTTCACGTTCGCGAGGACGCGCTGCAGCTCTACGGGTTCGCCGAGGCCGGCGAGCGGGAGCTGTTCCTGCAGCTGCTCTCGGTGAACGGGGTCGGACCGAAGGTCGCGCTCGCGATCGTGTCCGGGTCGCCGGCTGCCGATTTGCGACGCGCGATCGTCCTCGGCGACACCGCGCGCTTCCAGGCGATTCCAGGCATCGGCAAGAAGACAGCCGAGCGAATCGTGCTCGAGCTCAAGGAGAAGATGGGGGACGCCCCGGTGCCCGTCTCGTCGGTTGCGGCGACGGAGCCGCACGTCGTCGCGCGCGACGCGCTGGTCGAGCTCGGCTACTCGCTCGGTGAGGCGGAGCTCGCGCTCGCAAGGGTCGATCCGGAGCTTCCGCCGGAGGAACGCGTCCGCGAAGCGCTAAAGGCAGCCTAGTGCCCACCACGCAGTTCCTTGCTCCCGCCGTCTCTCCCGAGGAAGAGGATCTCGAACAGTCGCTGCGGCCCCGCCGGCTGGGCGAGTTCGTCGGCCAGGAGCGGATCAAGGAGCAGCTGGCGATCGCCCTGGACGCCACGAAGGGCCGCGACGAAGCGCTCGACCACGTCCTGCTCGTCGGCCCGCCCGGCCTCGGCAAGACGAGCCTCGCCTACATCGTCCGCGAAGAGCTCGGCGTGGGAATCCGCTGCGTCGCCGGGCCGGCGCTCGAGCGCAAGGGCGACATGGCGGCCATCCTCACCGGGCTCGAGCGGCACGATGTCCTCTTCGTCGACGAGATCCATCGCCTCAACCGGGCGATCGAGGAGATCCTTTATCCGGCCCTCGAGGACTTTCGGCTCGACATCGTGGTCGGCCAGGGTGCCGCCGCGCGGACGCTCACGCTCGACCTGCCGCCCTACACGTTGATCGGTGCGACGACCCGGACGGGGTTGCTGACGACTCCGCTGCGCGACCGCTTCGGCATGACCTTCCGCCTGGACTACTACGAGCCGGCCGACCTCGGCAGGATCGTGCGCCGGTCCGCGCGCATCCTCGACGTCGAGATCGGCGACGAGGCCGCCGACGAGATCGCGCGACGTTCGCGCGGGACCCCGCGCATCGCTAACCGGATTCTGAAGAGAGTCCGTGACGTCGCACAGGTGAAGTACGACGGCGTGATCACGACGGAGGTCGCAAGTGAGGCCCTCGAGCTCCTCGAGGTCGACAGGCAGGGGCTCGAGCGCATGGACCGTGAGCTGCTGAAGACGATCCTCGCCAAGTTCGGCGGCGGGCCGGTCGGGCTGTCGACGCTCGCGGTTGCGCTCGGCGAGGAGCCCGACACGATCGAGGACGTCTACGAGCCCTATCTGCTCCAGCTCGGCTTCCTGCAACGCACTCCGCGCGGACGGGTCATCACGGATCTCGGCCGCGAGCAGCTGGGCGCGCGTTCCGAAGACACGAAGCTGTTTTGAGCCCCGACCTCTGGGTGCCCGGTGCGGCCGAGCCCTCGCTGGACGACTTCGTCGCGCGCGTCCTCCGCGCGATCGCGCGCTACACCGCCTCCCACGCGGCCGAGCAGACCCATGTCGAGGTCGAGCTCGCGGACGGCGAGCGGCTGACGCTCCAGTCGCTGTCCGGCGAGCCCGGTTACGGGTTCTTGACGCTCATCGTCCACCCCGAGGAGGAAGACGACCCGGAGCTGCTGATCGTCCCCGTCGGCGCGATCAGGCGGTTCGCGCTTGGACCAGCGGACGAAACCCGCCGCCCGGGTTTCGCCCTGCCGGAAAAGGAGGGGCCGGGATCCGCCGCATAGGTCCCGGCCCGTAAATGTCCGCCCCGGCCGCAGTGTCGGGGCTTCGCTCTGCCGCAGTACAGAGCTTTGAGGACAGGTGGTACGTGCAGAGCATCGGTCACCCGCAGCGGTTGATTCGACCCCCTTCAGGTGGTTCATCCGGGCACTTCACTTCACCCACCCGGGGGAGTGCGGAAACCGCATTCCGCCTCGATTGTGAGTCCAAGGAGGATCGTGAGGGGCCGCAGCTCACATCCTCCGCAGGGTCTCGCGGGAGAGCTCGCTTCTCCCGCGAGCCCTCTCCAGCGGGCTCCTGTTCAGGTCTGGCTAGCCGCGGCCTGCTCCGCTGGGGGAACCTCCCGGTTCCCCCAGACCCCCTCCACCGGTCCGCTCCGCGGACGGGCCGCTTCGCGGCCGGTGCCAGGCACAAGACGGCGCCGTAACGGCCATGTCCGTCGAATGAGAGCCAAAAGGCTCGGGGCGAACAGCAGCGCCATCACGTCGAACCAGACGTAGCCTGAAGCGACACCGCTCGGGGGGTTGCCGTCCGGAATGCCGACGCCCGGGAGCTTCTCGGCCCAGCGCCACGTACCGATCGCCGTCCCGTAGAGCTCGAGGCAGGCGACGACGAGGAAGACTCCCGCGTAGGCCGCTCGTGCGCGTGAGCGCCAGAGAAACGCGAGGAGCAGCGGCACGCCGAGCGCACCGGCGGCGTCGAGGCGAGTCAGCACGGTCAGCCCGAGGATCCCCCAGACGGATGCGATCGCTGCCGCTCCGATCACCAACGCACGTGCATGCCGGTGCAGCGCTTCGCTGAGTGACAGCCCGGCCATGAACACCAGCCCGTGCGCAGGGGGAACGAATGTGGGGAGGTTGTGGAGGCGGTACGAGTACACGCCCCAGATGATCGAGCCGGTCAGCTCGGCCACCGTCGCCGCGCAGATGACGACCGCAACCTGCGCGCGGCGTTCGACGGGCAGCGGTCGCGCCGCGAAGACGAGCGCGATCCAGGTCAGCCCGCCCAGCACGAGCTGTCCGTGGAGGTCGACCTGCGTGTCGACGGCGAGCAGCGCCGCAAGGTAGCCGGCGATCAGCCCGGCGCGAATCAACGCTTGAATTGGAGCTCGTGCCAGGAAGGCACGGGAGCGAGCTCGAGCAAGGCCCGGTCGCCGTTCGGATCGCGGTAGCCGAAGTCGGCGACGTTCTCGTCCCATGACACCTCGAGGAGCCCTTCCTTCACGCGGTGATCGAGCCACGCGCCGCGAAAAACGAGCTTCTTGAGCCAGTACACGAGGGACTCTCCGCTCACGAGCGACACGCGCTCCCAGTGCCGCACGAGGTAGCGGCCCAGCCCGCTGCGCGGCTCGTCGATCCAGTCGCGCTCGACCAGCTCGACGAGATCGGCGGTCTCGTCCTCGTCGAGCTCGTTGTCGCTGACCAACCCGAGCTTCACGGCGGCGGCCGTGACTCGCTGCTCGAAGTCGGAGGCGTTGAAGCCGAACCGGTAACCGAGAAACTCGACGACGTAGTCGTCTCCGGACACGTAGTTGGCCTCTGGCACGGTCCGAATATAGCTCCGCGGTAGGCTCGCCCTCGTGAGCCCTCGTGTGGCCGCGGCATCCGTTGCAGTGACGACGCTCGTCGTCGTCACGGTCTGGCTGACCGACCTTTCGATGGAACGGGCGATCCTCCTCGCGCCCGTGCTCGTGATCGGGGTGGCGGCCGTCGCCGGGCTCGTCGTCTTCTGGAGCAAGGTCGGCTGGGAGTCCCTCCGTCAGTCACGCCATCCCAGGCTGCTGATCGCCGGAGCGGCAGCCTTCGTCCTCCTGCTCGTTGGACTGACGCTGCTGGGCGTCCAGCTGCCGCGGGAGTAGGGATTAGCCCCCGGTTAGAGCGGGGGTTCACCGTACTGCAAGACACAGGCTGCCCCCGTGTCACAGGGGATCGTTGTCTGCGACGGTTAGGACATGACGGATACGACCTACACAGAGCTCCACCACCGCTCCGCCGACGGCATCGAGGTCTCGCTCCTCTGGAGTCGTGGGACCAATGCCCTGACGGTCGCCGTCGAGGACAGCCGCTCCGGCGTGTCCTTCGAGCTGCCCGCGCCGGCGGAGAAGGCGCTCGACGTCTTCGAGCACCCCTTCGCGTACGCGACTGCCGCCTAGGCGAATTCAAGTCCGGCGCCTTCGGCGCCATGATGACGTGAATTCGATCGCACTAGCGGCTGGCCGTGTGGGTTCAAGGAAGCAGCTCGGCGAGCGCTCGTGTGGGACTCCGGCGGTTGAGACCAGAGTGAGCGGCGGCGAGCCGTGAAGCCCGCCGCCGGTGTCTCACTGCGTCTCTTCCTCGCGTCCTGTCACAGGCCAGCAATGGGAACGCTATGGCGTAAGCGGGTGCGTACCCCAGTCTCCGTTGAACTCGCTGATGTCGGGCGTGTGTGTGACCTGGAAGAGGCTGCTCCCGTCCGCGTTGACGGTGTAGAGGTCCCGCTGGTCGTCGTCCTGGTTGCGCCCGAAGGCGATCTTCTGTCCGTCAGGAGACCAGACCGGATTGAAGCACCCGAAGGTCGTCGGATCGGCGAATGGGCCGCCGCACGGCCCCGCGATCGGCAGCTGCCGGAGGCCTGTGCCGTCAGAGTGCACGACCCAGACCGAGCTGTGGTAGTCGCCGTTCGGAACGTGGGCCGAGAAGACGATCTCGTTGCCCTGCGGTGACCAGCTCCCGTTGCAGAAGTTGAAATCCATCCCGTCCGGCGTGATCTGCTTCAGGCCGCTACCGTCCAGCTTGACTGTGTCGATCTCGTAGGTCGTCTCGCTCGCGCGCGTGATCACGAGTCGCTTGCCGTTCGGCGAGTAGTCGCTTGGACAGTCGTCGCCGTTCGGCTCGGAGGTCACCCGTTGGAGGTCGCCGCCGTCGGACGACCGCAGGGTGTAGACGCCGGTCAGGCTCGGATCCGTCTCGCCTTGGCCCTCGCAGGCAAGGCGGGCGCCGTCGGGTGACCACACCGTGCAGAAGAGCGCCAGGCCCGGGTAGCGGTCGAACGGTAGCCCGAAATACACGGAGCTCCCGGCGTCCACGTTGAACAAGAGCACCTGCGGTGGGCCGAGCTGGGTGACGAGCGCGATCCTCGTGCCGTCGGGCGACCACTGGCCCACCTCGCTGTTGTTGTAAACGAGCTGTTGATCCGTCCCGTCAGGGTCGACGGTGTAGACCTGCTCTTCGCCGGTCACGAGGTTGTCGCTGTTGGTCACGATTTTTCCGTTGATGCCGGGCGGCTTCGCCGATGCCGGACTCGCGCTCATCGCTGCGATGGCGACGGCGAGGGCGAGAAACGCCGGAATGACTGCTCGCTGCATCTCCCCTCCTAACGGTTGTCGAGGAGCGGAGTGGCCTTCCTGCCGCAGCGGCCTGCCCGCAGGACGGGAACCCGCCCTCGGCCCTAGAGTACGGCGACAGACTCCTCCGAAGTGGCAAAAAGTTCAAGTCCTCGCGCGGTTCGCGGAAATGGAACCGCCACTTGTGGCGATGCAGGCCATGCTGCCGCTCACGGGGGGAGGACGCTGGCCGAGGTTGTGGTACTGCGCCTCGAGGATTCCGTGCACGAGCCCAGCTTTGACAGTCCGTGTTTGAGATAGTCGCCTCGAGGGCCGTAGACCCGTTAACGAAGGGAGCACCACATGGCGTACGGCGTCGTGCATCAGTTTCCGGGAGGGACGAAGGAGCAGTACGAGGCGTCGATCGCGGCCGTCCATCCGAGCGATGGGGGCCTGCCAGAGGGACAGATCTTCCACGCGGCGGGGCCGTCGGCTGACGGCTGGACGATCGTCGCAGTTCACGACTCCCAAGAGAGCTGGGAACGCTTCCGCAACGAGACACTGATGCCGCGGATGTCTCAAGGCATCGAAGGTGGCTTTACCGTGCCGCCCCAGGAGACGACTTTCTCGGTTCACAACCAGCAGACCGGCTGAGAGAGACGTGCGGGCGGCAAGCGCCGAGCTTGCCGCCCTTGTCCGTCGGGGACATTTCCCGGACGCTGGCGCAGCCGATCGGCGTTACGCTCGGGCTGTGGCGAGGGGGTGGTGCCCTCCTCCCGAGGAGGTCCGTTCCAAGCGTCGGTGGTCCACCCCGGGAGCGGGCAAATGAGCGAGGCACGCGATAAGGCTGGACGACGAGCGAAGTTTCGGGCCATGGCGACTCGCGCAGGAGAGCTCTCGAGAAGGCCGCACGAGTGGGCGGAACGCCAATTGGCGGCGTAAGAGGCCGGCTCGAGCGCGCGCAGGTCGAGCGGGATATGGCCGGGGACGTGCGCACCGTCGATCACCGTTCGGGTCCCCGCCTCCCGCGCCCGGTGGCACAGCTCGGCGACGGGAAGCGTCATCGCCGTCGCTGACGTGTGATGGCTGAGATACAGAACCCGAGTCCGTGGGCCGACCGCCGACCAGATCGTCTCGACGATCTCCTCATGACTCGTCACTGGTAGGCGAACGCGTCCGGGACGAACACGAGGTTGTCGGGATCGGCGCCGACGTACGCACCAACAGCGCCGCGCGCCTCGGCCAGCAGCTCATCCAGCCGACGCGCGAGGAAGAGCACCGGCTGGCGTTCGAGCTCGGGCTACCACTCCTGGTGGCGCTCGAACACGGCACGCGGACACGCGCCGAACGAGCCGTGATTCAGAAAAGTCACACTTCGGTCGAGCAGAAACTCGTACCTGAGGCCGGTGCCGTCCGACACCGTTCGTACGGTAGACGTGCATGTCTGAGGGCACCTGGACCATCCGTCCGTGCCCGCACCGGCAGGCGAGCGCCCTCGCAAAGGCGCTCGACCTCAGCGAGATCACGGCAAGCGTGCTCGTCCGGCGCGGCTACGGCGACCCCGATGAAGCGCGGGCATTCCTCGCCGGCGAGCAGCCGCTCCATGATCCGTTCGAGCTGGGCGATATGGAGGTGGCGGTCGACCGAATCCGCGCGGCGATCGCGTCGGGCCGTCGGATCTGCGTTCACGGCGACTACGACGTGGACGGGATCTGTGCGACGGTCCTCGCCGTACTCATCCTGCGCGAGCTCGGCGCAGACGTCGACTGGCACCTGCCGAGTCGCTTCGACGAGGGCTACGGCGTCAGCGGCGAGACGCTCGAGCGGCTTGCGAGTGAAGGGTGCGGCCTGGTGCTAACGGTCGACTGTGGCATCACCGCGGTCGACGAGGTTCGGCGCGCGCGGGAGCTCGGGCTCGAGGTCGTGGTCACAGACCACCATCGCCCGGGTGAAGAGCTGCCCGAGTGCCCGCTCGTGGCTACGCGGCCCTCCGACTACCCGTTCCCGGACCTCTGCGGGACCGGTGTCGTCTACAAGCTCGGGCAAGCGCTTCTCGGGCCGAGGTCGGAGGCGCTGAAGCGCCACCTCGATCTCGTTGCGCTCGCGACCATCGCCGACGTCGTCCCGCTCGTGGGCGAGAACCGGTCGCTGGCGATCGCCGGGTTGCGCACGCTGTCCCGGACGCAGAGGCCTGGGTTGCGCGCGCTGATGAAGGTTGCTCGTGTCGATCCTGCTGCAGTGGATGCTGGCAAGGTCGGCTTCCGGCTTGCGCCGCGCATCAATGCCGCGGGCCGGCTCGGGCATCCGCGCGCCGCGCTCGAGCTGCTGTTGACGGACGATGCAGACGAGGCGCGGCGTCTCGCCGATCGGCTCGAGGATCTGAACCGCGATCGTCAGGCGGTCGAGGACAAGATCCTGCGTGCCGCGATCGCGCAGGTCGAGGAGTGGCCGGAAGCGAAGCGTCGTCGTCGTGCCTACGTCGTCTGGGGCGAAGACTGGCACGAGGGCGTGATCGGCATCGTGGCCTCACGACTGGTCGAGCGTTACCACCGCCCCGTCGTCCTCATCGCAGGCGGCGGTGAGCTCTGGAAAGGGTCGGGGCGATCGATCGCGTCGTTCGACCTGCACGGCGGGCTCGGCTCCTGCGCGTTGTTCCTCGAACGCTTCGGCGGTCACCGCGCGGCGGCGGGCCTCTCGATCGCGCCGGCATCGGTCGAGGCGTTCGCCGAGGCGTTTGCGGCGCATGCCGAACGTGCGCTCGTGCCCGAGGACCTCGTCCCGACGACCGTCGTCGACGCGATCCTGCCGCGGGGCGCGAACCTCACGCTCGAGCTCTGCGAGGAGCTTCGCAGGCTCGCGCCGTTCGGGCTCGCCAATCCCGACGTCACCTTGCTCGCGCCGAGCTGCGAGCTGGGCGAGCTGGCAACGGTCGGAGACGGGAAGCATCTTCGCTTCCGAGTGCACCGCGACGGTCGCGACGCCGGCGGGGCGATTGCGTTCGGCCAGGGAACGAGGCTCGACCGTTATCGGCGTGCCGGCCGGTACGACGTCGCATTCCGTCTACAGGAGAACAACTGGAACGGCACGGTCTCGCCGCAGCTCGTGGTGCGACGGGCCTTCGACGCAGACGATCGCTTCGAGGAGGTCTATGCGTGGCTGCGCCGGCAATGGCAGGCGAAGCGGCGCGATCCCCAGGCGCAAGCGATCTTCGACGAGCTCGAGGTCGAGGAAGGCGGCCCGAAACGCCATCCCCTCGAGTCGGAGACGTTTCGCCTGCTGCTCGCGGAGCCGGCGCTCTTACGAGCCGCCGCCTAGAACGAACCCAGCCCGACCGAGCTGCGGTGGACGCGCCGGGGACGGGGGCGCCCGCCGGAGAGGGAGTTCAGCGCAACCAGGAGGCGCGCGGCGCGGGCGGCGGCTCGGCGTTCTCGTCTGCGGCGGTACCAGGTCATGGACGACACATGTTCAGCATCGGGACGGACATTCCTGCCCTTGAGGTACGCCACTGAAACGGGGGAGGGAGGCTCAAAGAGCCGGAGTACACTGGAGTTATGGCTGTCGTTGCGGCGCAGGAGAACCATCAGGAGCTCATCGACGAGCTCATCGCCGATGTCGCGGCCTACAACCCCGACGTCGACCGGGATGTGATCTCCCGGGCGTTCCTGTTCGCCGCCGATGCGCATGAAGGGCAGCAGCGCCGCTCGGGCGAGGACTTCGTCCTCCATCCGTGGGGCGCCGCCAAGATCTGCGCGCAGCTGCGGCTCGACGACGAGACGATTGCGGCGGCACTCCTTCACGACGTGGTCGAGGACACTGATGCCGCGCTCGACGACGTCCGCGAGGAGTTCGGCTCCGAGATCGCCAAGCTGGTGGAAGGCGTCACCAAGCTGACGCGGGTCCAGTTCCAGAGCCGCGAGCAGGCGGAGGCCGAGAACTACCGCAAGCTGATCGTCGCGATGGCGGAGGACGTGCGGGTGATCCTGATCAAGCTCGCCGACCGCCTGCACAACCTGCGCGAGATCGAATACCTCGGAAAGCAGAAGCAGGTCCAGAAGGCGAAGGAGACGCTCGAGGTGTATGCGCCGCTCGCGCATCGCCTCGGCATCCACGCGCTGAAATGGGAGCTGGAGGATCTCGCCTTCGAGACCCTGCACCCCCGCAAATACGCGGAGATCGAGGCGATGGTCGCCGAGCGCCGCGCGGACCGTGAGGGACATGTTGCGGAAGCCGCCCGCATCCTGCAGCAGGAGCTCGACAAGGTCGACATCCCCGCAGAGACGTCGGGGCGCGCGAAGCACTTCTACTCGATCTACGACAAGATGGCCAAGAAGGGCCGCGAGTTCAACGAGATCTACGACCTCACGGCGATGCGCGTGACCGTCGAGCGCTCGGGAGACGAGGGGACGCGCGACTGCTACGGCGCGCTCGGGCTCATCCACTCGCTGTGGAAGCCGATGCCTGGCAGGTTCAAGGACTACATCGCGATGCCCAAGTTCAACCGTTACCGCTCCCTGCACACGACCGTGATCGGACCGGAAGGACGTCCGCTCGAGATCCAGGTGCGCACGCGCGAGATGCACGAGACTGCGGAGCTCGGGATCGCAGCGCACTGGCGCTACAAGGGCGGCCGTCGTCCGAAGACCGACGAGGCGTGGGAGAGCTGGGTTCGCCAGCTGATGGAGGCCCAGCCGGAGACGATCGACGAGCCCGGGGAGTACAAACGCGCCTTCCTGACCGATCTCGTCGACGACGAGGTCTACGTGTTCACACCGAAGGGCGAGGTCAAGACGCTCCCGGCCGGCTCGACGCCGATCGACTTCGCGTACGCGGTGCACACGGATGTCGGGCACCGCACCGTCGGCGCGAAGATCAACGGACGCATCGTCCCGCTCCATTACCACCTGAAAAACGGCGACTTCGTCGAGATCCTGACATCGAAGGCCGGGCGCGGCCCGTCACGCGACTGGCTCTCCCTCGCCGCCTCCTCGCGCGCGCGGAACAAGATCCGGCAGTGGTTCTCGCGCGAAACCCGTGAGGACCAGGAGCACAAGGGACGCGAGTCGCTCGAGCAGGCGCTGAAGAGCGCGAAGCTTCCGTACAAGAAGCTGGCGGGCTCGGCGGTGCTCGCCGAGGTCATCCGCGACATGAACTTCAAGAAGGCCGAGGACTTCTACCTCGCGCTCGGCTCGGGGAAGATCGGCGCGCAGCAGGTCGTCAACAAGGTGCTGCAGCGCCTGAAGACGGAGCAGGTGGCGGAGGAGGAAGCCGTCCCGCGCAAGGCGCCGCGCGCCAAGCACGCGGTCGGCAGCGAGAACTACGGCATCAACGTCCACGGCGTCGACGACGTACTCGTCCGGCTTGCGAAGTGCTGCACGCCGGTCCCGGGTGACGAGATCGTCGGCTACATCTCGTTGGGCAAGGGCATCACGATCCACCGCGGCGACTGTCCGAACGTCAAGGCGCTCGCGCGGCAGCCGGAGCGTTTCACGCCGGTCAGCTGGGACGGCGGCGCCTCGCAGAGCTTCCGCGTCCAGATCGCGGTCGACTCCTGGGATCGGCCGCGCCTGCTCGAGGACGTAGCGCGGACCTTCGCCGAGCACGGGGCGAACATCGTCTCGTACGGGGGGACCGTGGAGGATCAGATGGCAAAGAACTGGTACGTCGCCGAGGTCGGCGACGTCAAGGAGCTGCGCGGCCTGCTGACGGCCCTGCGCAACATCGAGGCCGTCTTCGACGCGTACCGCGTGACGCCGAGCTGAGCTACCGATGATGCGGCGCGCCTTGCTCGCGATTGTTTGCGCGAGCGCGGCGGCTTGCCTGCTCGGCACGATTGCCGGCGGGAGCGCGGCGCAGGAGCCACCGCCTGAGACGATCCTTCCTGCGCCGCCGGTCGAGACCGTCGGCAAGTCAGCGACTCCGTGGATGCGCACACAGCTGAAACGCTTGCGCGGACCGCTGCGGCCTGCCCGGCGCCCTCGCTCCCTCGTCGTGGCGCGGCTACGACTCGTGCTTCCTCAGGGGAGTGGACACGTCTGGTTTATGACCTACCGCTCGCGGGCGGGCCGATTGTGCGGTGTGACCTTCGAGAGTCGACCGTTTTCGAGCGCCTGGCAGACGGGCGGCCTTCCCTGCCTCAGCGGGCTGTGCGGAGCCATCTGCACCTCCGGCACGACTGCAGATCTCGTTGCCGGTTGGCTCGCCTACTCCGCGACTGCGCCGATAAGCGCCGACGGCTTCCGGCTCACGATGACGGACGGTACGAGGTTTCGGTTCCCGCTCACTGGGCCAGCGGTCCGTGGCGCCGCGGATCGCCGTGTCGTACTCGTCCAGCTACCGACCAAAGCGTCGGTTGCGGCGGCTGAGGCGCTCCGTGGCGACGACGTCATTGCGTCGGAGTCGTACACCCCTTAAGCGTCCCTGGCTCGAGGGATCGTCACTCGAACGGGCGAGTTACCTCGTTCAAGGGATGGCGCGCCCCGAGTTCCTGAATACAACGAGGGAAGGGGGAGAGGGCACCAAGCTGCGGCGCCCGACCGTTCCGAGGACAACGGATCGGGCGCGCGGCCTTACGAGAAGTTTCGCTTCGCTCAGGTGAAGCGTTGGCGTCAGC
>JBKPEC010000150.1:0-7057 GCA_046728195.1 Actinomycetota bacterium | reverse complement strand
CGCCGCGGTGATCGACCGACTGGCGACGACTTTGGGAGACGACGGAACGTTGGTCGTGGTCGAATGGGCGTGGGAGACGTTCGACGAGGCCACCGCGCACTGGTGCTTTCAGCGCTTGGGGCAAGACGACGAAAACTGGCTACACCGGCTCCGCGACGAGTGGACGAGGTCCGGCCATGAATGGCAACGCTTCCTCAGCAGTTGGGCAAACGGCGACGGACTGCACCGCGGCGAGAAGCTGCTACAGCTGCTGGAGGAACAGTTCGAGCGTCGCCATCTCGCGTTTGGCCCGTACTTCTTTCCCGATCTTGCGGACACGACTGACGCCGAGGAGCAAGCCGCAATCGGCGGCGGACTGATCCAAGCGACTCGGATCGACTGGGTCGGCCAGCGCCGCTGAGAGACGCCCCCGCACCGGTTGAGCCTGTCCGGCCTGCCGCCGAACATGAGCGTGAGCACGCTTCGTAGCCAAAACTGACAACCTCGGATGGAGCCTTATGGAGCCGCAGTTGCAACCGTTGGCAACCGTGCGCAAATGGCACGCGGCCGAAAACCGCGGAATCAAGCGAAAACCGTTGCCGTCCGTTGCGTTCAGTTGCCGCGAGCAGCGAAGGCCAGCAGGTCGGGCCTTTCCCGTTCAAGACGAGTTGTTCTTCGTCGAACGTGCGGTGGGTATGGAGGCCTTTATGGAGCCTTCAGGTCGACAACCGTTCTGAATGCGTCCGGAAATCGCCGAGAAGGCCTCAACACACCCTCAGGCGCAGGGTTCGACTCGCTCTTCGTCCGAATTGCTCTGAGCCTGGAGCTCCAACTTCAACCTTCAAATCCAAGATTCCCTGATGCCACCGAAAAGGAGAGACCCGCGTCTGCGGGCCTCTCGGAGCCGGCTGCAGCTTTCGATTCACGTCGGCTCAAATGAGCGTGATCTACCTATCCGCGCCCAAATCGTCATTCATTCGCAGCTCTTGCACGCCATCGAATCACCGCGGGCTTAGCAGCCAGTAGGTGACATAGGTGACGCCGTTACCGAGGTGCAACGGCGCGATCGGGCCCGACCACCCAGCCGGGGCCGGGTCGTCCGCGTCGATCGAACGCATGTGGATGAGCGTCGTCGACGTGTAGCAGACGCCCGCGCGTAGCGGCTGATTCTCCGTCGGCATCGTGCCATCGTTCGGCGGAAGCAGCGCTTTGTCGGTCGCATCGTTGCACTCCGCCGGGTCCTGCCGATAGGCCGCACGCGACTCGCCGAGGATCGTCGGGAAGAACCCAACGGGCAAATGCGGGTATCCGCACGGGTTGTTGTCGGGACAGTCGTGGATGTGGTGGTTCGGCGGTAGCGGTCCGTTGAAGTACCCGGCCCAAGCAACCGCTGCGAACGTGAGCGCGCCGGCGCCGCAAACGAGCGCGAGCATCTTCTTCATTGGAAACCTCCCTTGAGGTCGTCGAAGACGTGTGCCTCTCTCCACTCGGTACGTTCGCTCCGGTACTCCTCGGCCTCGACGATGCGTTCGTACCGGAGTTCCGCGCGCCGTGCGAGTTCGGCGACGGTCTCTGCTGAGACCGCGTCGAAGAGGTGGAAGCAGGTCTCGTCGGCGGGGACGAGCATCGAGCGGATGTAGCAGATCACGTGACCTTCGTCGCTCATCGCGGCCGAGGCAGCGCGCGCACGATCTCGGAGATCGGCTACGTCCTCGCCTGCGATATACGCCTCGATCAGGTACGTGGTCACTCGCTCGAAGCTACGGCGAAACCGCGGAGGCCGAAATGGAGGAAACCCCACACTTTGGCCGCTAGTTCCCCACTATTCCGACGGTCCTGTTGTCGAAATGGAGCCTCGGGCGTACGCTCGCGGAGAGGAGACAAAGCTTTGGCAGTCAAGGGACGAGGGTTCGCGCTCGAGGACGTCGTCGGACGCGAGTCGGAGCTCGATCGGATCAGAGGTTTCTTCGATCGTGAGCCTGGCCCGCACGCGCTGTGGCTCGAGGGCTCCGCAGGGATCGGGAAGACGACGTTGTGGCGAGCCGGAATCGAGCTGGCGCGCGAGCGGAGGTACCACGTGCTTGCATGCCAACCGACCGCTGCCGAAACGGCCTTCTCCTTCGCCGCGCTGGCTGATCTCTTCGCCAACGACGTCGCGGGCGTTCTTCCCGAGCTGCCAGCACCTCAGCGCCGTGCACTCGAGGCGGCGCTGGCGCTCGACTCGGGCGAAGGCGTGGCGGTCGGTGAGCACGTCGTCGGCCTGGCTTTGCTCTCGGCGTTGCAGTGCCTGGCAGCCGAGCGACGCGTGCTCGTCGCGGTCGACGATGTCCAGTGGCTGGACCCGCCTTCGGCGGTGGCCCTGCGGTTCGCCGCTAGACGCGTGACCACCGAGAGGATCAGGTTGCTCATCGCCGCCCGGGTCGAGGAGGACACCCGAGCGACTGGCCTCGAGCATGACCTCTCTGAGGAGCTGCTCCGCATTGGCGTCGGCCCGCTGTCGCTCGGCGCCCTGCACCGGCTCGTCGTCTCGCGCGTCGGCCAACCGTTCTCTCGCCCGACGCTCCGCAAGGTGCACCATGTCTCGGGCGGGAACCCGTTCTATGCGCTTGAGATCGGCCGCTCCCTGCTGGAGCACGGCTCGACCCTCCACCCAGCAGAGCCGCTTCCGGTTCCGCCTACTCTCGAGGAACTCGTACGCGCGCGACTCGATCTCATGCCGGTAGAGGTCAGGCACGTGCTCGAGGCCGCGGCGCTTCTTGCCGAGCCAACGACGGCTGCGCTGACTGCGGCAGCCTCCGGGCGGGAGCTCGAGGGAGATGTGCTCGACACCGCTCTTGCCGCCGGAGTGCTCGCGCTGGAGGGCGAGCGCGTCCGCTTTACCCATCCATTGCTCGCCGCGGCCGTCGTCTCGGGCATCGGGCCGCAACGTCGCCAGCGACTCCACGCACGATTGGCGGGGATTGTCGCCGACGAGGAGGAGCGGGCTAGGCACTTCGCGCTCGGGACCGAAGGCACCAACGCCGAGGTTGCAGAATCGCTCGAAAGGGCAGCGCAGCATGCCGCTTTGCGAGGCGCTCCGGCCGCCGCGGCTGAGCTGGCGGAGCTCGCCGCGGCGCGCACGCCGGCGGCAAACCAGAAGGCTCGTTGGCGGCGACTGATCGAGGCAGGCTTACGCCACGCCACAGCCGGCGATCTGCCTCGTGCACACGCGTTGCTCGAGCCGCTCACGAGCGAGATTCCGCCCGGCTCCCTGCGTGCCAGCGTCTTGCTGAACCTGGCCGACTTTACGTGGGACGACGCCACAGCAATGGAACTGGCCGAGCGCGCGCTCGGCGAGGTCGGCAGCGACGACTCTTGTCGCGCACGAATTCACATGCTCCTCAGCGCGCTTGCCTTGGAGGCTGAGGACGCGTCGGCGCTCAGCCATATCCGCGCCGCGCACGAGGCTGCCACTCGAACCGGAAACGAGGAGTTGACGATGCAGGCCCTCGTCAATCTCGTCGACACCGAGGTCTGCGCCGGACAGATGACTCCCGGGCTACTCGAAGAAGCACTCGCCCGCATCCGCATCGACGAGACTCAACACGCGCCGATTCCGCACTTCGAAAGCCCGCATTTCGTTCTTGGGCTAGCTCTTCTTGGCCTCGCTCGCTTCGACGATGCCAAGGACATGTTCGAGCGGGCGCGCCTTGACTCGCTCGAGCAAGGCGTGCCGTTCGCGGCGGCCTGCGCGGACGAGTTCCTCGCCGAGGTCGAGTGTCGGCTCGGAAACTTGCACGCAGCCGCCGTGTACGCCTCGGAATGCTCGGAGCTCTACCAGCAGCTCGGGCTGGAGAACCAGGCCCCGGGGCTCTACGCCACCGCGCTCGTCCACGCGCACCGGGGCGATATCGACGGAGCTCGAGCGGCCGCCGCGACGGGAGCCGCAATCGCGGCGAAGATCCGAAAGGAATTCTGGGCAAACGCGAATCGATTCGTGCTCGGATTCCTCGAGCTCTCGCTGGACAATCCGGTCCGCGCTATCGAGTGCCTCCAGCCACCCACGCGAGCGCGTGCCGCGGAGCTCTGGCACATGCCGAGCAACTGTGAATTCATCGCGACGGCGATCGAAGCGTTCGTATCGGTCGGCGACTTCGATCGTGCCGCTGAGCTCCTTGAAGCGCTGCAAGACCGCGCGAGCAGAATCGACAGCTCGTGGGAGCGAGCGGTCCGGGCACGCTGCCGCGGCTTACTTCGCGCGACGCAGGGCGATCACGACGGCGCGTTTGCCGCCTTCGACGAGGCGCTACACGAGCATGAACGTTTCACGGCGCCATTCGACCGCGGACGCACGCTGTTCGCACGCGGCGTTCTGCAGCGGCGGCTCAAACAGAGACGTGCGGCGCGGTTATCGCTGGAGGCCGCGCTCGCCGTTTTTGGGGACCTTGGTGCGCGCCTTTGGTCGGAGAAGACTCGGACCGAGCTGCAGCGGATCGCGGGAAGAGCGCCGTCGGACGATGTACTCACCCCTACCGAACGACGCGTGGCCGAGCTGGTCGCCGAAGGCCATCACAACAAGGAGATCGCCGCGAGGCTCTTCGTCACCGTCAAGGCTGTCGAAGCGAACCTGACACGGATCTACGCCAAGTTGGGCATACGCTCGCGGACCGAACTCGCCAGCAGCCTCGTCGACAAGACTCAGCTCAGAACGGCCAGACATCCAGCTGAGATGGAATGACGCTGGGCCGGCATTCAAGCCAACCCATCTAACCCACTTGAGCGCCGCAGGCAACCTGCGGGCAGAAGTTACGATGGCGTTCTTATCCGAAAGAGAAAAGGCCCTGTTTCCAGGGCCTTTCTGAGTAGCGGGGGCAGGATTTGAACCTGCGACCTCCGGGTTATGAGCCGCCTCGATTCCGTACACGCGTTCCGCCGTATTCCTCCTAAACGCAGGATCCAAGCCGGATAAGGCACCGACGATTGCATTTACGCGGAACACGGTGACATCGCCGCGGAAGCCCGCTGCTTGCAGAACGCTTGCAGCCGCTAGCGATTTCCAACGCTCGCGGAACCGCGTCCATCGTAAGAATTGGGGGTCAGACGGCTCGAGTCCGCTGAGGGCGTAGAGGAGTCCACCCGATTCAGACAGGGTCCGACCCTCGAGCGCTAACGATGTGGCGGCGACGAGCGGCGAGTCGGGTTGCTCTGACAGCAGCGATGAGAAGAATTGCGCCGAGCGTGGCGGCACCGCCGATACCCGCGTCCCCCCAGGCAAAGCCCTTACTCGACGACCCGATGGAAGACGGGCTCGGATACGTGCCCGGGTAGTTGCCCCTAATCGGCGGTCGGCTGCCGCGGAGAACGTCCGCCGCAGCGTCGAACGCCGGGCGGCCTGTCGGGATTGAGGCGTAGGTGCCCGGATAGTTGCCCCTCACAGGCGGGCGGCTGGCCTGGATGGCGGTGCGTATCGCCTGGAGCGCAGTGGTGTCTGCTGTGGACGTGTCGGCGCGCGCGACAGCGCCCCCTGCTCCGGCGACGGCGAGTGCGAGCGTGTAGACCGCTGCGCGTCTTGTCGTTCGTCTTGTTCTGGTCATCGGTCGCTCCTTGTGCTGCACCGCCCTATGCGGTTGCGATCGCCAAAGCCTGCGACGCTCTCCCCAGCGAACGGTGTGTGCAGGTAAGAGGCCGGTAAGAGTCGCGAGCCGAGGCCGTGTTAGCGTTGCTCCGAGGCGTCCGGTGGAGTTTCGGGTTCTCGGTCCACTCGAGGTCGTCGACGGTGACGAACCGCTCTCACTCGGTGGTGGATTGCCGCGGCGGCTTCTCGCACTGCTGCTCCTCAATCGCAACCAGTTCGTCTCCAGCGAACGACTGATCGACGTGCTTTGGGAGGGACGTCCGCCCGACACGGCCTCGAAGGCCCTGCAGGGTCTGGTCTCGCAGCTGCGCAAGGCGATCGGCCAGGAGACGGTGCTCACGCGCCCGTCCGGGTACGTGTTGCGCATCGACCACGGCCAGTACGACGCCGATCGCTTCGGATCGCTTGTCGAAGAGGCAATGACAGCAAGGCCGGAGGTGGCGGCCACGCAGCTGCGTCAGGCGCTTGCGCTCTGGCGCGGCCCTGCGTTCGCAGAGTTCACCTACGACGACTTCGCACGGACCGAGATAGGCCGCCTCGAAGAGTTGCGCGCCGCCGCGCTCGAACAACGGATCGACGTCGACCTCTTGCTCGGTCGGCACCGACAGCTCGTCGCCGAGCTGTCGACCCTTACGAAGGAGGAGCCGCTGCGCGAACGCCTACGCGAACAGCTGATGATCGCTCTCTACCGCTCCGGCCGGCAGGTAGAAGCACTTGAAGCCTACGAGCAAGCACGGCGCTTCCTACTCGAGGAGCTTGGTCTCGAGCCGAGCGAGGAGCTGAAGCGGCTCCAGCGGGCGATCCTCGCGCACGACCCCGCGCTGGGGCCGGCAGACAGCAACTGGCGCCTCGTCTCGCGCGGCCGGCGCGTTCTTCGGCGTCCCCGCGTGCTCGCGGGGCTTGGCGCTCTGTTGCTCGCCGGAGCGGTTGGCAGCGCCTTGTCCGAGATCGTGGGCGCGGGCGGTGCGCGATCCGGTCGAGCCAGCGCCGATGCGGTGGCGTTCCTGAACGCGTCGAGCGGCAATCTCGCTGGCCAGGTCCCGATTGCGAACCCGTTGACCGGAGGGGGCGCCGTGGCCTTTGGCTTCGGGTCAGCTTGGGTTATGAGCGAGAGCGGCTACCTCAGTCGGATCGAGCCGAGCACGGTGCGCTCGATCGCAACGATCCCTCTGGATGCGATCCCCGGCGGGATCGCGCTTGGCGCGGGGTCCGTTTGGGTCAGCGACGCGAACTCGGCGACCCTGCTGAGGATCGACCCTCTCTTGAACATCGTCGCCGACCGCCTGCCGCTTCCGACGGGCGGCGTGGACCAGCCGTCACAGACATGGGAGGTCGCGTTCGGCGCTGGCTCGGTGTGGGTCGCGCATGGCTCCGCGTCCGCCAAGATCGAGCGCATCGATGCGCGCTCCGGCCGGGTGCAGCGGCGCTTCGATGTCGCATTCGCCCACGGCCTCGCATTTGGGG
>JBKPEC010000149.1:0-6266 GCA_046728195.1 Actinomycetota bacterium | reverse complement strand
CTGGTCGGCTGCGAGCTGGGCCTCCGCATCCTGGAGCGACGCGAGCTGGGCGTCTGCCTCGTGGGCGTCGAGCGCCGAAGCGGCCGCTTCGTGGGCGGACCTGAGCCTCGGCAGTGCCTCCTGGGCCGACAACGCCGGCGGCGAGCCGGCCGTGCCGGATGCAGGTGCGATCGACGCCGCCGAGCTGGCTGCAGTCCTCGCGGGCACCTTGGATCCCTAGCCCATGTCGGCACCCGGGGTCACCCGTTCGGGGGAACCGATCGAGTGTTCCCCAAACGGGGGATGCCCCTTCCCAGGGGTGGCTCTACGTTCCGCGGTGGGCTTCTGTCTGCGGCCCTCTGTAGCGCGCGTGGCGAAGGAGAGACCCCTGCAATGACCGACGGCACCCAGGCGACGACGGCGCCCACCGACATCTCACTCGTCGCCGAGCCCGGCTCGGGGCGGAACGAGCGGCTGCCGCGGGACGCCTGGATCTACTTCGTCGTCGTCGCCGTCGCAACTGCAGCCGCGACCCTCCCCTTCCTCGGACGACTGCAGGACACGCACCAGTGGGGGGCCTTCCTCATCCTCGGCTCGTTCGCCGCCGTCGCCCAGCTGTTCACCGTGCGAACGCCCCGCGACCAGGCCTACCACACCGCGATCGTCTTCATCGTCGCGGCTGCATTGATCCTGCCACCCGAGCTCGTGGTGCTGATGGGCATCGTCCAGCACCTACCGGAATGGCTCAAGTTGCGGTACCGCTGGTACCTGCAGACGTTCAACATCTGCATCTTCGTGCTGGCGTCGATGGCCGTCTGGTTCATGGCCAGAGAGCTGTTCCTGCACTCCAACCTCGTCGACAATCACGCGTTGCGTCTCGCCACGGCGGGACTGATCGCGTGTGTCGTCTTCGTCACGATCAATCACTACTTGCTGGCGGTCATGCTCCACTTCGCGCGCGGTCACACGCTCAAGGAAACAGGGCTCTTCGACGTCGAGAATCTCTCCACGGATCTCGTGCTCGCCGCGCTCGGCGTTGCCACGTACGCCTTCTGGGAGACGAATCAGTGGCTGATCCCGTTCGCCATCGCCCCGCTCGTGCTCGTGCATCGCTCGCTCGCCGTCCCGCAGCTCCAGGCCGAGGCACGGGTCGACCCGAAGACCGGCCTCTTCAACGCACGCCACTTCGCCGTCGCCCTGTCCGAGGAGATCGGTCGTGCCCGGCGCTTCGAGCGACCGATGTCGCTGATCATGGCCGACCTCGACCTGTTGCGTGAGATCAACAACACGTATGGCCACCTCGCGGGCGACGCGGTGCTGAAGGGAATCGCAGAGGTCTTTCGCGCGCAACTGCGGCACTACGACGTTCCCGCCCGCTTCGGCGGCGAGGAGTTCTCGATCCTCCTGCCCGAGACTCCGCCCGAGCAGGCACTCGAGATCGCCGAGCGGATCCGGCAGGCGGTCGGGAAGCGCACCTTCGACGTCGAGACCTCGAGCGAGCCGATTCGCGCAACGGTCTCGATCGGCGTCGCCGGATATCCAAAGGACGGCACCGACGCGAACGAGCTCATCCACCAGGCCGACCTCGCCGTCTATCGCGCCAAGCTCCAGGGACGCAACCGCGTGCTTGGGGCGAGCCCTGAGCCGTTCCTCGTTCCGGCAGACCGCTCGACCCCGCTCGTCGCCGTCCCGGAGGACGGGGAGCACCACGCGCCGCTCCCCGCCCCTGCGCAGGTCCAGCCGAATGAGGAACGGCGGGCGGAGGTCCGGCACCCGCGACCGCATGCCGTACACGGACCGCGTTTCCTCTCGCTCGACCGGCGGCTGAGCCTGACCGTCGGACTTGTGAGCACGCTCGGCGTGGGCGCCGGCGTCGTCGGCCTCCTGCTCACCTGGACCTCGAAGGACCTCCTCGGGTTGCTGACCGTCGTTGGGCTCGTGGGAGTGGGGCAGGCGCTCGCGCTCGAAGCAGACGAGGGCTCGGCCGTGCTCTCGGTCAGCGCCGTAGGCTGCCTCGCAGCAGCCTCGCTCTTCGGCTTCGAGGCGGCCCTTCCCCTCGCACTGGCCAGCGTGGCGGTGGAGTGGAGCGCCCGTCGCGCGCCTCTGCACAACGTGCTCTTCAACGTCGGTGCCCTCACGTTCGCTTCGCTCGCGTCGGCCAGCGTCTTCAAGATCGCCGGTCTCTTCCCGCAGGGCACCTCGCACCAGCTGGCCGCCTCGGGCCTCGGCCTGCTGGCCGGTGCCGCGTACTTCTGCGTGAACATGGGGCTGGTGTCGCTCGCGCTCGCGCTACAGGGGCACGAGCGCTGGTGGTCGGTCTTCAGGGAGCGCTTCGCGTGGCTCCTGCCGCACTACCTGGTCTACGGATTCATCGGCGGCGTGATGGCGCTCGCCTACGAGGCGGTCAAGCTTCTCGCGCTCGCCGTCTTCGCCGTCCCCCTTCTCCTGATGCGGAAGACGCAGGAGGCGTACCTGAAGCACACGCAGCGCAGCGCTCAGAAGCTGCGCGAGGCGGCGGAGACGATCCAGACTCAGAACGTCTCGCTCGAGATGGCGAACAAGCTCCTACGGGAACGCTCGACGGCGGCAATGGAGTCACTCTCCGCCACGGTCGACGCGCGCGACTCGTACACCGCTGGTCACTCGCGGCGCGTGCAGCAGCTCGCGCTGGCGATCGGCCGCGAGCTGGGGCTCTCGCAAGCCGAGCTGGACCTGCTCGGGCACGCGGCCCTCTTCCACGACATTGGCAAGCTCGCGATCCCCGACGCGATCCTGTTGAAGCCGTGGAGCCTGACGGCGGATGAGTGGTCGCTGATGCAGCGACACGCCGACGAAGGCGCGCGGATCATCGACCGGCTCGGCTTCCTGAACGACGCGGTCCCGGCCATTCGGCACCATCACGAACGCTTCGACGGGACGGGCTACCCCGACCGGCTCGCGGGCGAGGACATCCCCCTGGGAGCGCGCATCATCCACGTCGCGGACGCCCTCGACTCGATGCTGACGACCCGGATCTACCGGGCTGCCCGGCCGGCCGCGGAGGCCCTCCAGGAACTCAGGCGCGCTGCCGGCACCCAGTTCTGCCCGCGCTGCGTCGCCGCACTGGAGCACATCCTCCCGCTCGAGACCCTCGATGGGGACTCGGATCGGGCACGGCTCTCCGCCGTCGCCTCCTAGCCGCCAGGCAGTTCCTCAAGCCTTAACTTGCGTTCTTTCCAGAACGCTCTATCCTTCTTGGCATGGCCCGAAAGCCGCCCTACCGGGCGGTCGCGAAGATCGATCCCGCGGCGCTCGCATCCTTCCAGGCCGGAATCCGCAAGCGGTATTCCAACGACCAGATTCTCGGCGAGCTCCGGGCCTCCGCCGAACGGCTGGGCCGCTCGCCCACGATGCGGGAGTTCGCAGCCGATCCGGAGACGACGGTGCACCCGCAGACGGTGATCGAGCATTTCGGCAGCTGGAACGCCGCCAAGCGGGAGGCGGGCCTCGTTCCCCGGCGCTTTGCGACCCGTGAGGAACTGGTCGGGCTACTCCGGGAGCTGGGGGAGGAGCTCGGCCGCGTGCCGACGGCGAAGGACCTCGATGCGCGCCGCGGCTCGATGCCGTCGAAGTCGCTCTACTGGCACACGTTCGGCTCACTTGCCGAGGCCTTGCGTGAGGCCGGCTTCGACGTGCCGGTGGGAGAGGAGCGGCTCGAGCGCGCGGTCGAGCAGGGAGTCCGCCTCGCCCGGAAGTTGAAACGCCTGCCGCGCTTCGCCGACTGGGCCCTGGCGCGAAAACGCGAGGATGACCTGCTGACCGAGTGGCAGGTGTACCGGATGTTCGACGCCCGGCGCGGTGCCTGGTCGACGTTCCAGTTCCTGATCAAGGAGCGCCTCGAGGATGAGGGCCGAACCGTCGGCTCCGACGGGCGGGTCTCCTAGGCCGAGCGCGCTCCGGCCTCCGCCTCCTCGAGCTCGTAGTCGACCGTCGCACCGGTCGCGGTCATCAGCCGCACCTCGTACGACTCGCCGCTGATCCACGGGTAGGCGACCGTGATCCGTTCCGCGTCGCCGGGTTGGAGGACGCGCTGGCTCTGGCGGAAGTCGACGAAGGCGTCGTTGACGATGACCTGGGCGACCCGCGCAGGCTCCTCGGAGTCGTTGACGAGAACGAGAACGACCTCGCCGCTGCGGAGCGTCGCTCGATCGACCCGAACCTCGGCGCTCCCCGGGGCCGACCGCTCCCACGGCCTCGCCAGCGCCAGCACGAGGGCTGCGCTCAGCAGGGCCACCGCAACGCCGAGGATGAGGGCGAGCCTCTTCAGTCGACGACCTCGAACAAGCCCATCCATCCGAGCGAAGCGAACTCGCTCTTGTGCGCATGGAACATGTACCTGCCCGTGTACGGGAAGCGGAGCTCGAGGACGTCACGCTGTCCCTGTCCCTGGATGACCGTGTCGGTGAACTCGGTGGGCTCGAGCGACGTCCCGGTGGGGAAGCGGTGAAAGAAGTTCCCGTGCACGTGGAAGGAGTTGATCGGGTCGAGCTCCACGATGTTCACGAGGTAGACGCGCACGAGTTCGCCGCGCTTCACGCGGACGGGCTCGTACATGAAGTGGAACGCGACGGTGTTGACCGCGTAGACCTCGTTGTCGTCGTCGAAGTTCGGGTCGAACGCGTTCTGCACCATGATCAGCTCGTCCGCCTTTGGCCGCCCTCCCGCCGGATCGACGACGAACATCCCGTACAACCCCTTGGCGATGTGACCGGCCAGCGGAGAGGCGTGACAGTGGTACAGATGCAGGCCGAACGGTCGCGCCTCGAACTCGTAGGTGAAGTCCTCGCCCACGTCGATCAGCCCGCCGCCTGCGTCCTCGCCGATGCCGGGCGTTCCGTCCATGACCGCGGGATGAATGCCGTGGAAGTGGATCGTGTGCGGGTGCGTTCCTGCATTGACGAAGTGGATCCGCAGCCGGTCGCCCTCCCGCGCGCGCAGCGTCGGACCCGGGACGCGGCCGTTGTACGTCCAGGCGGCGTACCTGACGCCGGGGACGATTTCGATCTCCTTGTCGTACGCGACGAGCTCCCACTCGCGCAGCGTCCGGCCGGCGGCGAGCCGTCTGCTCTGGCCCCAGTCGAAGTCGCGCAGGATCGCGCTCGGATCGAAGCCGTTGACCTTCGGGTCGACCGCCGCGCTTCCCTCGGGAAAGCCTGAGTGTCCGGAGCCCGGCGACGGCGGATGGTGGTGAGGTGGTGATGCCGCCTCGGCAATCGGCGACAACCGGGTCAACCTTGCGGCGACACCGGATCCTGCCACGGCTGCTGCTGCCCCAAGCACGCGGCGCCGCGTGAAGGACCTGCGCACGATCGAGCAGACGCTTTCACGCCCGCTTAAGAGGAAGGTGAAACGAGCGTAAAGAGTTCCTTAGCGCGAACTACGCCGCGGCGACGTGTAGCGTCGCGAGCCGTTCGCGGCACGAGCGAGCCTCGTCCGGAGCTCGCACTGCCGGCAGCGGTTCGTCCCGGAAGGAACGGTCGACGTCGAAGGAATTCTTCGCGACCACCTTGCCGTGCTCGACCGCGACGACCGTGCCTTCCGCCAGCTCGCTCTTTCGCAGCTTGATGCCGACGTAGCTCTCGACCAGCTCGAGCGCCAGGCGTGTCGAGGCGAAGAAGAGCTCGTGCTTGCCGCTGCCCAGCCAGAGAGGCCGGCCAAGGCCCCGGGCCACGATCAGCTCCGGACGCCCCTCGTCCAGCCAGGCTGTCGCCATAGTGCCGTAGAGCTGTTCGAGGGCAGAGGCCGTGCGGCCTCGAGAGCGCTCGGCCAGCGCGAAGATGATCTCGGAGTCGACGGTCATCCCGGGCTCCGCACGGTCGATCCGGTAACGGGCGAACAGCTCGTCGTCGTTGTCGATCACGCCGTTGTGAACGCCGATGACCGCCCCGTGCCGGATCGGGTGGTTGTTGGCGGCCAGGCTCGGGTGGCCCTTGGTGTGGTCGCGCACATGGACGAGGAGCTGGGACGCCTCCTCCGGAACCCGGATCCGCTCGAGCAGCGCGGTTGCGCCCGACCGCTGCTTGTGCACCGCAACGCGGCCCTCCACCGTCCGGTACGCGTAGCCGGCCGCGTCGGCGCCGCGCTCCGCGATTCCCGCCAGGAGCGCGCGGGCAGCGACAGTACGCTCGACCGCGCTGTCGGGCCCCAGGCTATATCCGGCTATTCCGCACAAAGTCTTTGATCAAATGCGAAGCGACCTTTCGGTCGCCTCCATCTTTCTAGACGCATCGGCGGGCGTACTTGTTAGG
>JBKPEC010000148.1:0-20263 GCA_046728195.1 Actinomycetota bacterium | reverse complement strand
CAGCGTGCTGCTCCTCATCGGGGCGACCTTCATCTTCGCCTCGCTCGCGGGAGACGCCGCCTGGACGACCGGCGTACTCGTTCTGCTCGAGGCGACGACCCTCGCGGTCGCCATGTGGACCTCGGGGCTGGCGCGGGCGAGTTCGTGGTCGCTGATCGCGCTCGTGTCGACGGGCGGCCTCGTTGCCCTCGTGTTGGCGCTCTGGCCCCGCACAGCCCTGCTCGGTGCGGCCGGAATTGCCTCCGGCCTGCTGGTGGTCGCGGCGATGGTGGCGATCGGAATCGGCGTGCTCGACCAGAACGAAGTGAACGCGCAGTCGGTCACAGGCGCGATCTGCGTCTACGTCCTCTTCGGACTCCTATTTCTGTTCTTCTACAGCTCGGTCGCCCTGCTCGGTTCGGGGAACTTCTTCGCGCAGGGAACAGACGGCACTCGCGCCATACGCCTCTACTTCAGCTACGTGACGCTGGCAACCCTGGGGTACGGCGACTACACGCCGGCCGCCGAGCTCGGGCGTACGCTTGCGGTGCTCGAGGCGCTGGCGGGACAGCTGTATCTCGTGACGGTGCTGGCACTCCTCGTCTCCAGGCTGAGGGGCAGAGACAGGACCTAGCTCGTCAGTCCGGAGATGCCGTTTCGCAGCAGCGTCACGGCCAGGGCGACCAGGATCACGGCCGCGATCGTCCGGGCGTAGAGCTCGAGCCACCGCCGCGCCGCGTCGAGCACCCGTCGTGTCCAGCTGGGAGCGACGACGAGCAAGATGAGGGCCAGGGCGAGCGGCAAGAGAGAGACAACCGTGAAGAACGTCCACTCGACGACGTACTCGACGCGGCTTGGATCGAGCTCCGAGATCTCCTTCAAAGCGAGCGGAATGAAGCCGCCGGGATTCGCGAGCGTCGCGCCGGCGCCCGCGATCGCGATCGCAGGGGACGCTGCCACTTTCTGCATTTGCTGGAGCATGCTCGCCGCCCGTCTTGGGTTGGCAGGCCGCCGCAGGAGTCGTATGACCCAAGCCAGTAGCAGCGCACCGGCAACCACGTCCACGATCGCGACCCACGTCTTGGGGCTCGAGGGGTGTGACGACGCTGCCGTGTCGCCGAGGACGAACGCAGCCGCCACACCGATCGCGACCGTTGCCCCGAAAGCGCCGAGGTAGAACCAGAACCCCGTTCGAAGTGGGCGATCGCTCAGGACCAGTACCAGCGTCGAGAACGAGAGCGTCGTCGGCGAGAGCATCGCCGCGATTGCGACCAGCGCGAGCTCGGCGTCGATCCAGCTCACCGAGCGAGACTAGACGGCCTTCGCTTTGGCTTCCTTCGCCCTTTTCCTCGCCTCATGCGCCGCCTTCTGTTCCGCGGCCTTCTCCTTCGCCCCAGCGTAGGAGTCCCCGACGAGCGCCTTGCCGCCGCTCCAGCCGAACGCCCAGACGAGCATGATGATGGCGAAGACGATGTTCCAGGCGGTCGTCACGAGCTGTTGCGCGACCGAGTACGCAGTCGCGTCTGTGGCACTTGCGACGCCCTTGAGCGAGGCGACGTTGAACGCTTGCGTCACGCCCGCTCCGCCCGGGGTCACAGACGTCACGTTCGCGATCGAGTTGCCGCCGCAGATCCGCATCAGCGTCTCGAAGCTCACCGGAATCGAGTAGGCGTCGAGGAAAACGGCCATCACGCCGAGGCTCGCCAACCACCCGATCAGCGAGGGCAAGAACACACGCCCGAGATATGCACGCGGGTGGGCGAGGATCCCGCCGCCGTCCTTCGCGTCATCCCACCAGCGCACGATTCGCGGCCAGATCCGGCGCGCGAGCAGATACACGATGTACGCCCCGCCAAGCAGGAAGAGGGCCGTCGACCACGGATGCTTGTGAACGAACTCGAACTTGATGTCGAACGAGCCGCCGACCGTCAGGAAGAGGTACAGGTACGTGAAGAGCCCGATGACGGTGAAGAAGATCTTTTGCACCGCATACGCGCCGAGGATGGCGGCGAACGTCGCACCGGCGATGATCGTCGTGAACATGATCAGCATCGCGAGGGTGCCGATGTTCGCGGGCAGGAGTCCGTTGAGCGCGACGGCAGCTGCGTAGCACGCAACGATGTCGCGCAGACGCACCCGACCTGGGTACGCGAACTTCAGGATCGAGTACCAGCCAAAGGCAGTTGCGGTCGTCTGCAAGGTCTTGAACGCGATCGCGCCGGCAAGGGACGCGGCCGAGATCGTGGTGATCGTGTCCCACAGATCGGAGAACCAGCCTCTGAGGTCCCAGCCGAGAAGGTTGGCAGCCGCGCCCCCAACGAGGATCACGAGCGCCCCGACCAGCAGTCGCTTGGGGCGGAAACGCTTCTTCGTCTCGGCGGCTTCGGCCGAGCCGTCCGGATCGCTCACAAGCGAAGCATCCGGTTCGTGTGTGTGGGCGTCCGAGGCCAGGACGGAAACATCGCGCCTAGCTGGGCGGCGCAACCTCATCCCGATCGGGGGATCGGGTGGGGCCCGCTCAGCCCGTGGCGAGAGCCGGCCGCCTTGCCTGAAGCAAGTAGGTGCGCCCGTCCACTTCGAACCTCATGGCGGCGAGCGCCGAGCGCTCGAACCAGGCCTCTGCGTCGCGCAGAAGCAGTGCAAGGTCGAGCTGGTCTGGGTTGAGCAGGACGCCCACGACCGCGGCAGACTCGCCACCCTGCAACCACGCTAGACGCTTCGCCGCCACTCGTTTCAAGAGACGCTCGGCGGCGCGGCTATCGGGGAGCTCGAAGAGCACGATCTCGTCGAGCGAGCGATCGAAGGGCACGCTGGCCAGGGTCGCCGCAAGCCAGACGTGCCGCCTGACGCGCTTGGGTCATTCTCTCGCCGCCGCTGCGACTCGGCCCGGTTGCTGGGTCGGGATGCGCTGGGCATAGAACAACGCCACGAGCACGAGCACAGCCAGGATCGCGAGCGCCGATCGGAGGCCGCTGATGCGTGCGTCCTGGTAGGCAGCGATGGCAGCATCGGTCGTCCTCGACGAGACATGCTCCTGTTTGAGAGCCGCCTCGAGGTCGGCGTCCGAAACGAACGGAACTCCGCCCGCGAGCTTGACCTGCGCCTCGGACTTGGCCCTCGCGGGAATCGCCGAGCTCTCCTGGATGTTCCCGAGGAATGCAGAAGCGACTGCCGCGATCATGATCGAGCCGGCAAGGGCGGTACCCATCGAGGCGCCGAGATTCGTCATCGTGTTCTGGACGCCGCCCACTTCGGGGCTCTCGTCGTCCGGCACTGCGGAGACGGTCACGCTGCCGAGCTGCGAGGCCAGCGCACCGATCCCGAGCCCGATCAGGAGCATCGGCACGAACACGATCTCCGCCCCCGCATCCGGGTCGAGCCCTGCGAGGAGGACAACCGTCCCGGCAAGAAGAACGAGGAGCCCACTGCGGACGATGAGCCGTGGCGACACGTCCGGGAAGAGGCGCGGTACCCCGACTGCGGCGGCGAGCAACGTGATGGATAGAGGCAGCAGCCGAGCGCCCGTTGCGAGCGCCGACAGACCGAGGCAGACGGAGAGGTAGAGGGGCACGACGAAGAACAGGCCCGCCTGGGCGAGGTACTGGAAGAAGAACATGATCAGACCGCCGCTCAGCTGGCGGTTGCGCAGGAAACCAGGGCGGATGAGGACCTCCTTCCCCTGAGCCTGTCGACGCGCCTCCCAACGGGAAAAGAGCCAGATCACGAACAGGCCGATCAGGATCAGCCACAGCGTCGGCGAGACACCTCCCCACGACGGGGCGTCGGGCTTGGGCTCGATCCAGCCCCACTCGCTCGACCTGAGCACGCCGAAGACGAGACAGCCGAGCCCGGCGGCGGAGAGAAGGGTCCCGACGATGTCCAGGCGCGCGCGCTCGTCGGCGGGAGCATCGGCGATCCGCCGTGTGAGGACGAGGATGGCCAGGACGACCACGACCTCGCCGGCGAAGACCCAACGCCACGAGAAGTAGGTGGTGCAGAAGCCGCCCACGAGCGGACCGACGGCGACGGCAACGGCCCCTGCCGCCGCGACGAGCCCGTAAGCGGCAGGCCGCCGCTCCCGGGCGAAGTTCCCCGCCACGAGCGCAACGATCGCGGGAAGGATGAGCGCGGCGCCGACGCCCTCCAGGAACGACCAGCCGAAGAGCAAGACAGGCAGGCTCGGCGCGATCGCCGTCGTAAAGGAACCGCAGCCGTACACGATGCACCCGACCGCAAACGCGCGCTTGCGTCCGATCATCGCTCCCACCTTCGCCCCGGTGATCATCAAGGCCGCCATCACGAGCGTGTAGGCCGTGATTGCGCCCTGGATCCCCGTGACAGTGGTGCCGACGTCCTTCGCCACGGTGGCGATCGAGACGTTCATCACCGAACTGTCGAGGGTCATCAAGAACTGACCCGCGGCGAGGGTGAACAAGACGAGGGTTGCCCCACGCGCGCCGGCCGACGGCGCAGCGTCAGCCGGCGTCGCCGGTGCTTCGACCATCCCCTCGGATCTAGGCGTAACCGCTACGCCGCGAGGCGCTTGCGGCGGTTGGCTTCACGGCGGTCGGTGCCCCAGGCGACGAGCAGGAGGACACCGCACAAGACGAGGAACGCCCCGAAGAAGCCCCAGGCCTCCCACATGCGGCCGAAGATGACGAACACGATTCCGGCGGCGACCACGGCGCCGGCGCAAATTCCCATCAGGACTAGCCAGAACTTCACGCCGAGCCCTTCGTTGTTGTCGTTCATCACGCTCCTCTCGTCAGACTCTGGCCCTAAGCGTCTCAGGTCGAGCGCCGCGCCGGAATCGCCCGAACCGGATGAACGGCGCATGGCGCTAGGCCGTCATCTCGGGCACGTCCGCGGCGAAATCGGGGCCCGACGACCCGCCGAGCTCGAGCGAACCGCCCACCGGGAGGATCCGGACGTCCACGCCCGGTGCCAGCTCGCGGGCGAACTCCGCGAAGCCCTTGGCCGGCGCACGCAGGAGCGCCGGGTCTCTTCCGAGACCGATACGGCGATACGTTCCCCAATGGATCGGAACCGCTACCCGTGGGCGAAGCAGGGCAAGCGCCTGCGCGGCTCGCTGCGGGTCGAGGTGCCCGCGCGGCAGCCGGGGGCCCCAGCCGGCAATCGGCAGAAGGGCGACGTCGAGAGCGGGCGCGAGCGTGCTCATTCCGTCGAAGAGATCCGTGTCGCCCGCGAAATAGACGCCGGCCGACCCGGTGATCACGTAGCCGACGGCGGGTGCCACGTTGCCGAACGGCGAGCGACGTGCATCGTGCTCCGCATGGGTCACACGGACCGCAAGCGCACCAATGCCGAATTCGTCCCCGACGTCGACCTCCGTGATCTGGCCGAACCCGCGTCTACGCAGCATCCGGCCGGCGCCGACCGGCGCGACGATCGGCACGGACCGACCGAGGCGGTGCAGCGAACGGAGGTCGAGATGGTCGTAGTGGAGGTGCGAGAGGAGCACCGCGTCGAGGTCGCGTAGCGCCGCTGGGTCGGGAGGTTTGGCGACCCGTGTCAGGTGGACGATTCGTTGGCGCAGGAGCGGATCGGTGAGCAGGCGCACGCCGTCGAGCTCGAGCAAGACGGTGCTGTGCCCGAGCCAGGTGATCCGGCCTTTGCTGACGCCGGTCCTTGCCGTCACCAGGTCATAGTCACGCACGGCTCAGCCACCCGCGAATCACCCCGTTCGGACGAGGGAGCCCCCTCAGGGCCGCCGCCAGAGTCTCAGTTGTTCCTGGGCTACGCGTGCGATGGGAGAGGTGATGGGAGACGTATTGGAAGAGACGCGCGTTCAGCGTCTTCGCGAGTTCATCGAGCCGCTTCGAGTCCGACCGGGCTCGGAAGTGGTGCTCGGGCGAGACTTCGATCCGGCCGACACGGGCGGATTCGTCACCGAAGAGGACAGCAAAGGGCTGCTCAAGGAGGGCGTCGAGCTGCTCGACCACTACCAAGCGCGCCTGGCGGCACAGGACACATACGGCGTCCTGGTGGTGCTTCAGGCGCTCGACGCAGGCGGCAAGGACAGCACGATCCGACACGTCATGAGCGGCGTGAACCCGCAGGGCGTCGTCGTTCATGGTTTCAGGAAACCGTCGGCGGAGGAGCTCGACCACGATTACCTCTGGCGCTATGCACAGAAGCTGCCGGCGCGCGGCCAGATCGGGATCTTCAACCGGTCGCACTACGAGGAGGTGCTCGTCGTCCGGGTCCATCCCGAGCTCCTCGAACACCAGAAGCTCCCGCCGGCGGCGCGGAGCGACGGGGTCTGGACGCGCCGCTACCGCCACATCAACGACTGGGAGCGCTTCCTCGTGGAGAACGGCTTTCCGGTCGTCAAGCTGTTCCTCAACCTGTCGAAAGAGGAGCAGCGGCGCCGGTTCCTCAGACGAATCGACTATCCGGAGAACAACTGGAAGTTCAACGCCAACGACGTCAAGGAGCGCGCGCACTGGGACGAGTATCAGGCCGCGTTCTCTGAGATGCTGTCCGCGACCAGCACAGAGCACGCTCCCTGGTACGTGATCCCCGCAGACCACAAGTGGCTCCTGCGCGTGGGCGTAGCGGCCGTACTCGTCAATACGCTGATCGAGCTCGACCCGCAGTACCCGACGGTCAGCGGGGAAGACCGGGAGGCCCTGCTCGCCTCCAAGGCCGAGCTCGAAGCGGAGGGGCCAAGCGATGCCGCGGCTGATCCAATCGCGACCGAGCTCGCGGGCGCGGGCACGAAGGAGTGAGGCACCGATGGCACAGTTGACCGCCGTACCCGAAGCCCCGGCACAGCCTGCCGAGGAGCACTGGTACGAGCTTCCGGGCGACCAGGTCGCAGCCTCGATGGAGGTCGATCCGGCGCGTGGCCTCACCGCGGCGGAAGCGGCATCGCGGCTCGAGCGATACGGGCCGAACAAGTTCGCCGAGGGCAAGGCCGAGCCGCGCTGGCGCGCCTTCGTTCGCCAGTACTCCGACCCGATGCAGATCGTGCTGCTCGTCGCCGGGATCGGGAGCATCGTCCCGCTCGCCCAGTACGGCACGGGGTTCGTCCTTCTCCTCTTGACCGTCTTCAACGCCGTGCTGGGACTGCACCAGGAAGGCAAGGCGGCGGCGGCCGTTGCTGCGCTCCAGAAGATGATGATCATCAAGGCCAAGGTTCGCCGCGACGACCAGCTGGTCGAGATTCCGGCGGAACAGCTCGTGCCGGGCGACATCGTCTCGATCGAGGCAGGCGACATCGTCCCGGCGGACGGCCGGCTCCTTCACGCGGCCACGCTCGAGGTCGCCGAGTCGGCGCTCACGGGCGAGAGCGTGCCGGTGTCGAAGGGTGTGGACTCCGTCGACGGCGAGGACGTCCCGCTCGGCGACCGGACCGACATGGTTTTCATGAACACCAACGCGACCAGGGGCACCGGGCAATTCGTCGTCACGGCGACCGGCATGTCCACCGAGGTCGGGCACATCTCCAGCCTGCTGCAGACCGAAGAGGAGACGACGACGCCACTGACGCGCCAGCTCGCCAAGCTGACGAATCAGATCCTCTTCATCGCGGGAGCGTCGGTGATCATCTCGATAATCCTCAACCTCTCCCGCGGCGACTCCTTCAACACCGTCTTCACCGCAGCGATCGCGTTCGCAATCTCGGCGATCCCCACCGGCCTCCCGGCCGTCGTGACGACGATCCTCTCGCTCGGCACGCAGATTCTCGCCAGGGCGAACGCAATCGTGAAGCGCCTGCGCTCGACGGAGACGCTCGGGTCGACGTCTGCGATCAACTCGGACAAGACCGGCACGCTGACGCTCAACCAGATGACTGCGGTCGAGCTCACGATTCCCGGACGCCGCTATTCGATCTCGGGGAACGGCTACTCGACCGAGGGAACGATCAAGCACGTCGCGGGCGAGCCGGAGGTGCCGCTCGACCAGTTCCTCCTCCCGGGTTTGCTGGCCTCCGACGCCGTCGTCAACAACGGGGAGATGATCGGAGACCCGACCGAAGGTGCGCTCGTCGTCCTCGCCGAGAAGGGCGGTCTCGATACCGCGGAGACACGCGCGACGTATCCGCGCGTGGCCGACCTGCCCTTCGACGCGGCGTACAAGCTGATGGCGACGTTCCATCGCATGCAGGACGAACACGGGCAGGACGTCGTCCGCTGCTTCGTCAAGGGAGCCCCCGACCAGCTGCTGGCGCGGAGCACCAGCCATCTCGACCCGGACCTGCACGAGGCAGAGGCCGACGACGACTTCCGCGAGCGCTATCTGGCCGAGAACGAGCGGCTCGGCGAGCAGGGCCTCCGCGTGCTCGCGACGGCACGCAAGGACTTCGACCCGGCCACCTTCGACCCGAACGCCGACCTCCTCCAGCTCATGGACGGGCTGACGCTCCTCGCGCTCGTCGGGATCGTCGACCCGCCAAGACCGCAGGCGAAGGACGCGATCGCAGAGGCGAAGTCAGCCGGGATCCAGGTGCGCATGATCACCGGCGATCACGCGGTGACGGCCCAGGCGATCGCCCGCAAGCTCGGCATCGAGGGGCGCGCCATCACTGGGGCGGAGTTCGCCGCGATGAGCGACGACGAAGCCTACGAACAGATCGACGGAATCGGCGTCATCGCCCGAGTGACCCCCGAGGACAAGGTGCGGCTCGTCGAGACGCTGAAGCGACGCGGCCACGTCGTCGCGATGACGGGCGACGGCGTCAACGACGCACCGGCTCTCAAGCGAGCAGACATCGGCATCGCCATGGGCATCACCGGCACCGAGGTTTCCAAGGAAGCCGCCGCCATGATCCTGACGGACGATGACTTCTCGACGATCGTCAAGGCCGTCCGTATCGGCCGCGGCCTCTACGACAACCTCAAGAAGTACATCCAGTTCCAGATGGGCGCGCTGATCGGGTTCATCGTGATGTTCCTTGGCGCGAGCATCTTCAACGTCGTCGGGGGCGTCGTGCTCGTTCCGTTGCAGACGTTGTGGGTGAACTTCACGACTCAGGTCTTTCAGTCGATCGGACTCGGGTATGGCGAGGAGTCTCCCGGCCTCATGAAGCGAAAGCCGCGGCCCGAAAACGAGCCGATCCTCAGCCGCGCCCTTTTCGGCTGGTTGACGATCGCCGGGATCGTGCTCGGCGGAACCGCGCTCGGGGTCGTCTGGTGGGCCGACGACCACCACGGCACGGCTGTAGCACGGACGATGGGGATGACGACGTTCGCTATCGCGAACGTCTTCTTCTCCTTCTGCGTCAAGGACGATGTCAAGTCGGTCTTCAGCGTCGACTCGCTCGCCGACCGGCGCCTGCTCAAGGCGACGGGCATGTCGGCCGTCGCGATCCTCTTCGGGACCGAGCTCGGCATCTTTCAGCGGATCCTCGGGACCGTGAGCCTGACCGGGAAGCAGTGGATCGTCTGCATCCTCGCGGCGTTCACGATCGTGGCCGCGACCGAGATCCGAAAGCTCTGGCTACGACACCGTGAGCAGCCTGTGATCGTTGCCGAGGAGGTACCCGAGGGCGCTGCGGTGCCGACGACCACGTAGGCGGCGATGAACGCAGAGCCGGGCACAGACTCCGAGATCGAGTGGCAGTTCGAGGCGCCTGACCCGCATCTCGTTCTGCGCTGGCTGCAGAGGGCACGCGACGAGAGCACCGATCAGGTCAGGATCGCCAAGGCGCGGACGATCAACCACGTCGACAGCTACCTCGATACAAAAGACAGAGAACTTGATCGCGCCGGCTACTCGGTGCGGTTGCGGCGGTCGGAGCATCCCCCCTACGAGGCGACGCTGAAAACGCTCGACGCCCCGGGGCCGGACGCGCTGCGGATCCGTCGCGAGCTCTCCGAACCGGTCGAGCTCGACGAGCCGGGCGCGGTGAGGGATGCGCCCGGTCCAGTTGGAGAGCAGGTTCGAGCCGTCGCCGGCTCTCGCGAACTGGAACGGCTCTTCGATCTCGAAACGCGGCGACGGGTTTTCCCACTCGCTACTGCAGAAGCGCCGAGCGGCGAGCTCCTGCTCGACGAGACCACGATTCGCGAGGCCGACGGTCGAATCATCGGCCGCTTGAGCCGAGTCGAGGTCGAAGTGCCCGAGACAGCAATCCCAGTCGTCCGGCCATTCGTCGAGAGCCTTCAGAGAGACTGCGACTTGCAGCCTGCGGAGCTGAGCAAATACGAGGCAGCCCTGAAGGCAAGCGGCAGGCGACGATCATCCGCTTCGGATGATGTTGCTCCCCACGCTGGCAGTGGATCGTAGACTTGAACCCCCTCGCGAAAGGACGACGATGGCCACAGCGACCCCTCGGATTACTGCGCTGCCCGACGAGGAGCTCCAGAAGCTTGTCGGGTTGATCAAGGATGTCGACAGCATCGAGTTGAAGCTCACAGTCCCCGAGCCTGCGCACTTCTCAACGGCGCGGTCGCTGGGGCTCGACCCGTTGCAGGCCCAAATTCGCCAGGTCTTCTTCTTCGACACGCCGGACCTGGCGCTCGACCAGCACGGTCTCGTGGTTCGAGCACGTCGTTCGCAGAAGAAGGGAGACGATTCGGTCGTGAAGCTCCGGCCTGTCGTCCCCTCCGAATTGCCGCGCGACATGCGACGCTCGCCGAGCTTCGGAGTCGAGCTGGACGCTTCACCAGGAGGGTTCGTGTGTTCGGGGTCGATGAAGGGAGTTCCAGACACTGGGGCCGTGCGGGAGACGCACCTTGGTCAACGGACGCCGCGTAGGCTCTTCTCGAAAGAACAGCGCGCGCTCTTCGCCGAGTACGCTCCGGAGGGGATCAGCCTCGACGAGCTCACGCTCCTGGGCCCGATCTTCGTGTTGAAGTTGAAGTCGTCGCCTGAGGGTTTCGACCGGCGACTCGTCACCGAGCTCTGGCTCTACCCCGACGGCTCGCGCATTCTCGAGCTGTCGACGAAATGCGAGCCGTCAGAGACATTTCAAGTTGCTGCCGAGGCGCGCGCGTACCTCTCGTCGCGCGGAGTCGACCTCTCGAGTGAGCAGCAGACGAAGACGAGGACCGCGCTCGAGTTCTTCGCCGAGCAACTCGGTGCGACCAAGAAGAAGGCGGCCACGAAAGCGAAGAAGTCCTCAGCAAAACCAGCTGCCGACTAAATAGCCTGGCTCGAACCGCGTGGACGTCTACATCGTGCGTCACGCGATCGCGGGTCACGCGGACCCAACTCGTTGGCCGGAAGACGCGGATCGGCCGCTGACATCAGAGGGCGCAGAATCGTTCCGCTCAGCGGCGGCCGGCCTTCGCCGCATTGTCCCTAACGTTGACGTCGTCCTGTCGAGCGGCTTCGTCCGCGCCTGGCAGACAGCGGAGCTGCTCCATGAGGTTGCGGGCTGGCCCGCACCGGAGGCGAGCCGCGAGCTCGAGGTCGGGCGAACTCCGTCGGAAACGGTGGCCGTGCTGCAGCGCCGGAGCGAGCAATCGATCGCCCTCGTCGGTCACGAGCCGCATCTCTCCCGCCTCACGTCCCTGCTCTGCACCGGGAGGGAAGACAGCCTCCGGCTCACGTTGAAGAAAGGCGCGGTCGTTCACCTCCGGTCCGACGGGACCGTCGGACCGGGTGCAGCCTCGTTACGGTGGACGGCGACGCCGAAGATTCTTCGCGCGCTCGCCCCGGACTCCGGCTGAAGCGTCGTCAGCACGCTGAGGCGGGGACGTCAATCCCCCAGCGTCGCAACCATGACGGCCTTGATCGTGTGCATCCGGTTCTCCGCCTCGTCCCAGACCAGCGACGCAGGCGATTCAAAGACGTCCTCCGTTACCTCGAGCGCCTCCAGGCCGAACTTGTCGTAGATCTCCTTGCCGACCTGCGTGTCGGTGTTGTGGAACGCCGGCAGGCAGTGCATGAACTTGACGTCCGGGTTGCCGGTGAGCTTCATCGTCTCTGCATTCACCTGGTACGGCTTCAGCAGGTCGATCCGCTCGGTCCAGACCTCGTCCGGCTCGCCCATCGACACCCACACGTCGGTGAACAGCACGTCGGCGCCCTTCACCGCCTGGGCGACGTCTTCGGTGATCGTGATCTGAGCACCGGCCTCTGCGGCGATCTCCTTCGCGAGGTTCGTGAACTCATCCGACGGCCAGAGCGACTTCGGCGCGGCGATGCGCACGTCCATGTCGAGTTTCGCGCCGCCGATGAGGTAGGTGTTGGCCATGTTGAAGCGGGCGTCGCCGAGGTAGCAGAACGCGGCCTCGTCGAGCGGCTTCGCGACGTGTTCGCGGATGGTCAGGAAGTCGGCCAGGATCTGCGTGGGGTGCCACTCGTCCGTCAGCCCGTTGTAGACGGGAACGCCGGCGTACTCTGCGAGCTCCTCGGCTATGGACGTTCCGAAGCCGCGATACTCGATCGCGTCGTACATGCGGCCGAGAACGCGCGCCGTGTCCTTGACGGTCTCCTTGTGCCCCAGGTGCGATCCGGACGGACCGATGAAGGTGACGTGGGCACCTTGGTCATAGGCTGCCACCTCGAATGCGCAGCGTGTTCGCGTGGAGTCCTTCTCGAAGATGAGGGCGATCGCCTTACCGGCCAGGTACTGCTCCTCCCTGCCTTTTCTCTTTGCTTCCTTCAAATCGGCGGCGAGGTCGAGGAGGTAGGTGATCTCCGCGGGCGAGTAGTCCGCCAGCGTCAGGAAGTGACGGCCGCGGAGGTCTGTGACAGTGCTCAAGCTGTTGCTCCTTTCAGTGGGTCACGACGAGCTTCAGGCCGATCAACAGGACGCCGAGCCCGAGATTCGCAGTTACGACCCCGAGCGTTCCGAGCCACCCCAGCCGCTCGATGCGAGCGACAGCGACCCCCTGCGCGGCGAGCACGACCAAGCCGAGCCCCAGCGCGAGCCACACCGCGCCCTTCGTGGAAACTACGCCGACGGCGCCGAGCAGAAGCGCGCCGATCGGGGGGAGCGCGGCCTCGACGATCGAGCCTTCCCGGCGGGCGATCTGCCGCAGCTCCGCGACCGACAGGTGCTCCCGCCGGGACACACTGTGCGCGACCCCGTGGGCGTACACATGCGCGAGCCAGAGAGCAACGACTGAGACGGCCGCGAGCGCGGCGATGTTCCCGGCGTCATGCTGGTAGGCCCGGGCTCCGGCGACGACCACCGCGAGGACGACGATCGTGCCGTAGATGAAGCCGCCGAGCCGTTCGCCCATCGCTGCACGGCCGAGCCGTGCGGCGTGACCACTCTGCCCTCTGTCAGCCACACCCGCATCATGCGCACACGAAAAGCCCCGCTGCCGAGGCTTTCCGTCAGTGACGACCTCCGCTTGCCTCAGGCAGCCACGGCAACCGGGTCCGGCCGAACGACGACGGTGTCGGCCACCGCGATGATCTCGTCGACCGGGAGGTCGGCAGCTTGTGCGTGGGCACGAATCGCTTCAGGGCTCGATGCCTGGTAGATGCAGACCGTGCCGACGGATCCGTCCAGCTCGGCGAGGACGTAGCTGCGAATCCAGGCGATGTCATCCGGCATTCGGTCACCTTCCTGGGTCGACCGAGCGGCAGCCGCTCGAAGATCGTCTGCCGTCTGCCACCCTCCACGCCGCAGGATGACGTAGGTGTCCATCTCGTGCTCCTTTCATCCGGAATTGCGTGCTTTTCGACGCTAGAGCGCGGGGCGGTTCTTCGCATCGGCGGAATTGCCCATGTTGGGATGGGCGTCGCCCGTTTCCAGCAGCCCGAGTTCCGCCGCCGCCGCGCCGGCCTGGCCCCGAGTCCGAACATGGAGCTTGCGGAGAATCGCTGAGACGTGATGGTCGACTGTGCGACTCGAGAGAAAGAGCCGCTCTGCGATCTCCGAGTTGCGGAGCCCCTCGGCCACGAGCCGCAGCACGTCCACCTCGCGCCTCGTCAAGTTCCCTGGCGTTGCGCGAGTGCGAGGTCGTGGGCCACGTGTGAGCCCGCGCACGCCCAGTTCCCGCGCAAGCCGCGCGACGAGGGACGCAGCATTCGCCGCACCGAGCTCCGACAGCTCGCGATGCGCCTGTCGCAAGGCGTCTTCGGCACCGCCCCAGGCAGCTGAGAGAGCAGCCTCGTAGGGACAGCCAACGTCGCGCCAAGCTGCGGCTGCTGCATCGTGCTTTCCCTCGAGCTCGAAAGCGAACGGAGCCGGGAGGTCGCGCACGGCACCCACGCCCACGCCGCCGCGTTCGAGCCACACAGCGAGCTCTCCGGCCAGCCACCGGTTGGTCAGCTCAGGCAGGCTCAAACGATGCGCCTCGGCCTCGAGGTTCTCCCTCTTCCCCAGAAGCACCGCAGCTTCAGCACGCGCGACGGCGACCGGGCCGAGGCGCTGCGGCTCGCGCGTTCCCTGGGCGAGCGTGAGGGCCTCGTCGAGTGCTTCCTCTGGATGTGGGTCGCCTCGGCGCACGCGGAGCGTTCCGATGACGGCAAGCGGGCTGATCCGCGAGATGACGGCGGTACGCGGGTCCCTCAGCACCTCGTCGGCGTCTGCTGCCGCTTCGTCCCATCGTCCGAGCCGGAGGCGGAGGTGCGCCTGCCAGCCGAGCATGTAGAGACGCCAGGAATCGAGATCGCGCTCGACGCAATAGGCAATTCCGTCCGCGAGCAAGCCCGCCGCGATCCCGTGCTGGTACGTCTGAACAGCTCGCGTCGCAAGGTTTGTGTAGGCGCGTGCGACGTGCTCTTCCAACCCGGCCTCGAGCGCAATCGAGAGGCTCAGTTCGAGCCGTGCCGTGCCCCGGCCGGCTCGAGCCTCGGCTACGCCGACGTTGTTGAGAGCGTGCGCAAGGATCTCCCGGTCTCCGAGCTCTTCCGCGAGAGCGATCGCCCGCTCGCCCCAGGCGATTGCCGCCTCGTCGTCGTCGGCCAGCATCCGCAGCTGGGACATGTTGCTGTACGCCATGGCGAGCTCGCGAGTCGACCCCAACGGCTCGAGCAGGGATATCGCCTCTGCGGCCGCAGCGTGAGCGTCGTCGTTGCGCCCGGCGAACCACGAGAGCCGAGAGATCCAACGTTGCTGATCGCCCTCCTGCTGAGGGTCACCGAGTGCGCGGTAACGGAGGAGGGCCTCGCGGCGAGCTTCGAGCGCCTCGTCGATCTGATCCGTCAGATAGCACTCGTACGAGCGGCGCTCGAGCAGACCGGCCACATCGGCATCGTCTCGTCCGTCGACGAAGCGAAGCGCGCGCGCATACTGTGCGGCTGCCTCGCGATGGGCGCCGACTGCTGCGGCGTGTTCTGCGGCGGCGCGCGCGTGCACGATGACCGCTTCGGCGTCTCCCGCAGCCTCGGCGTGGTGCGCAAGGCGCGCATCGTCGAGGGTGGTGCTCAACGCTCCCAGAACTGCGGTGTGCAGTGCGCGAGTGCGATCCGGTGACAGGGACTCCTCGACGGCCCGGCGGGCCAGCTCATGGCGGAAGCCGACGGCAGTTCCGTCGGCCTGCAGCATTCCGGATGCCAGACACTCCTCGAGACGCGCGACATCCGCGGTCGCGATCTCTTCCAGCAGACTCAGCTCCGCCATCCCCGGTACGACGGCGACGGCGTCGAGCAGCCCTCTTGCCTCAGCGTCAAGTTGTGCCGCCCGTGCGAGCACGGCGTCGCGGACTGTGGCGGGAACCTCCTCTCCCTGCGCGGCGAGGACCTCGGTGACAAAGAACGGATTGCCGCCGGTGCGCCGGTGCAGCTCGTCAGCATCCACCGCACGGAGGGTGCACAGGACTCGGACCGACTCGACCGACAGCGGCGACAGCGTGATTCGTTCTGCACCGTATGCAGTCGCAAGACCGCCGAGGACGATCCGAAGTGGATGGCGCGCGTCGACCTCGTCATCCCGAAACGTGACGAGGACGAACGCCCCCGGCACGCTCACGCGGCGTCCGAGCAGTCGAAGCAGATCGAGCGTCGCTTCGTCCGCCCAGTGCACGTCCTCCAGCACCAGAACCGTACGTTCGCGCTGCAGCTCTTCGAGCAGTGCGTTCAGGACGTCGTGCGCACCTGCGTCTTCTGTGGTCAGCGTCGCCAGCGCGCCGCCCGTTTGCGCAGCGACGTCGACGATGGGACCGAGTGGACGGGGCGTGAAGAGCGGCTCGCACGCTCCAACGAGGGCGCGCGCATTCTCGCCTACTTCAGCCAGAAAGGTACGAACGAGCGCGCTCTTGCCGACCCCGGCCTCGCCGCCCACAAGAACGAGACGCCCCTCGCCCTCTTTCGAGCGTTCGAACGCCGAGCGCAATGCGGACAGCGGCTCGTCCCGTTCGAGCAGTGTCATGCTCACCGCTCAGATGATGGAGAAATGGAAAACCCCCGCCAAGGCCGGATCGTTCAGCCACCGGTATCCCCTCCCCCGAGCGAGCGAACCGCTTCGTCAATCGTACGGTAGATGCGATTCTCTCCGACTTTGGCAAGCAGGCTGGTGCGGCGCATCATCTCGACGACGGGCTGGCGCACCTCGGCGAGCGCGAAGCCGACTCCGACGCCGCGAAGCGAGTGGACGAGCTGCTCGAGCATCTCCGCGCTGGTGATGTCCAGGTCGGGGTTGGCACCCACGTCGAGGACCACGACCTTCGGCAGCGGTTCAGCGGCGCCGACCAGTCGCTTTACCTCGTCGCGGACGAGCGTCGCGTTGGCGTAGAGGAGCGGCGAATCGAGTCGAAGCAAGAGCATGTGCCCGATCGGCTCGTAATCCAGATGCCGGCCGACGTCGCCGTAGGCGCCAGGCGCGCCAGGGACACGGCCGAGAACGGCCAGGTGTGGGCGGCTCACCTGGAAGACCGTGAGCAGCAGCATCGCGACCACTCCGATCACGAGGGCCGGGAGAACGTCGATCACGATCACGCCGAGCAGCGTGGCCACGCCGAGCCAGAACTCGGCGCGGCGCTCCGCGTAGTAGCGACGGAACTCCTTGACCTTGAAGAGGTGCGAGACGGCGTGGATGATCAGTGCGGCCAGGACCGCCTCCGGCAGGTTCTTGAACAGCGGCATGAGCAGCAGGACGGTGGGCACCATCAGCAGCGCCGCGACGAGCGGGGAGACCTCGGAGCGGGCGCCGGCGCCCTCGTTGACGGCCGACTGGGAGAGGCTTCCGCCGGCGGCGAGACCGCCGAGAAAGCCCGAGCCGGCATTTGCGACGCCGAGCGCTATCAGCTCCTGGTTCGGCTCGATCTCGTAGTCGTACTTCGCGGCGAAGTTCTGCGCCGCGCCGAGCGACTCGCTGAAGATCACCAGCAGCATTCCACCCGCGGCAGCCATCAACGTCGGAATGTTTTCGCTTGCGAGGCTCGGCAGGCTGACGGATGGAAGGCCGCTCGGCACCGCACCGACGATGTCGACGCCGTGGCTCGAGAGGTCGATGCCACCGCTGACCCCGATGCCAAACACGAGAGCGACCAGCCCTCCAGGGACCTTCGGCGTGAAGCGCTCGAGGCCGAACAGGAGCACGAGCGCGGCCGCGCCGACGGCCAGAGTCGGGCCGCTCGTGTCGCCCAGGTGCCTGAGCAGGTGGCCGAACTGGCGGATGGTGTCGCCGCTCCCGCCTTGGATGCCGAGCAGCTTCGGTAGCTGCTTGACGGTCACGAAGATCGCCAGCCCGAAGATGAAGCCCTCGACGACGGGGCGGGAGAGGAACTGCGCGATGAACCCCAGGCGGCAGACGCCGGCGAGCAGGAACAGCCCGCCGACAAAGAGAACAAGCGCCGCGGCGTTAGCGAGGTAGTCGTCGTGGTTGACCGCCACCTCGCCCACGGTCGAGGCGAGCAGTACCGCAGCGGCCGAGGTTCCGGCAGCGACGACGTGCCTGCTCGTTCCGAAGATCGCATACGCCGCGAGCGTCGCGAGCAGCGTGTACAGGCCCGCCTGAGGTGGCAGCCCAGCCAGACCCGCGTAGGCGATCATCTCCGGCACGAGCAACCCCCAGACGGTCGCGCCGGCAATGACATCGAAGCGGAGAAGGCTCCGGTCGTACGCCGGCAGCCAGGTCAGGATGGGGACGAACCGGCGCACGCCCGCGGGGCCGGGTTCCGCCCAGGAACGTGGAGGCACGCTCGCCACTTACGGCTGGGTCTGCGGAATCACGCAACAGGTCGCCGTCACGGGCAAATCGCCCATGCGGAAAACGTAGAACACTGGCTCCGTGGAAGCCCCGTCAAGTGCTGCCGTCGTGATGCACCACTTATGCACGGCTGTTGTTGTCGTCTAGAGCAACGCTAATTCGGGGCGTGTGTGCTGCAGAACTCGCGCAGGGCATCGTTGAACTCCTCGGGTCGCTCGAGGTTGCTGGCGTGTCCCGCCCTAGGGATCACGACGAGTTGCGCATTGGGGATTGCTTGCTCGAACTGGTGTGCAACGCTGAGCGGTGACCGCACGTCCTGCTCGCCCCAGATCAGCAAGGTCGGCAGGGTGATGCGAGGCAGAAGGTCACACTGATCCGCCTCTGCCATCAGAAGGAGCGCGACGTGGAGACTTTCTGGGCGGACGTCGGCGGCCATGTCCTCGAGCAGCGGAATAAACTCGGCCGGCGGGTCTCCGGCAAACAAGCCCGGAAGGGTGGTGGGATCGAACTCCTCGGCGGGTGCCGCCAGCATCCGACGCACGCCCTCGACCCGGACGCGGACCTCCTCCTCGGGCAGCGAGCCCTTCCAGCCGGCGTAGGTGTCAACCAGAATCAGAGTCGCCACGAGCTCGGGATGGTGGCGGTAGAGCTCAAGGACGAGGGTGCCGCCCCAAGAGATGCCGGCGACGTGCGCAGGGCCGAGCGCGACTTCGTCGATCAGCGCCGCCAGGCAGTTCGCGTAGTCCGCCAGGGCGAAATCAGGCGGCACGTCCGAGGAGCGGCCCGCGCCCGGCTCGTCCCAAGCCAGGACGGTGAACTCGTCGGCCAACGCCGTCAGCTGGGGCTGCCAGGCGCGGCTGTCCTCGGCGGCCCCGTGCACGAGTACCAGCGGCGGCCCTTCGCCGATGCGCTCGTAGGCGATCTCGAGCCCGCCGGTCCGGACGACATTCACGGGCGAAGGCTAAACACGCATCCCTTGGATTCGCGCCATCCGCGGTCGGGAAAGCCCGCGCCGTCGGTGCCGTCTTTGCGTGCTGCGCGAGTAATGCACGTGTTCTGAGTGCTCAATAGAAAAGCCCTGGAAACCAGGGCTTTTCCGTAGCAGGCCTGTAAGCCGGATTCTGTTGTCGGTGACCATCCATCTGTGCAGCAACCCGGTCCCTCGGCGGGCCGCCTGATGGCGGGACCTGTTTGCCTTGCACCGGACGGGGTTTGGCTAGCCGCCGTGTCGCCACGACGCTGGTGGGCTCTTACCCCACCCTTTCACCCTTACCTTCAGCGTCTCCGGAGAATCGCTGCCGGCGGTCTCCTTTCTGTGCCACTTTCCGTCGGCTTTCGCCGCCTGGGTCGCCCCAGCGTCCTGCCCTGCGGTGTCCGGACTTTCCTCGAGCCTGAAAGGCCCGCGGTCACCCGGCCTGCAAAGCACATTGTACCGCCGGTTCTTGCGAACCGAGCCGTTCGGACGCTTCAGCGCAGACGGACGGCCCGGCAAAGCCGGCCCGTCCTGAAAGCGGCACCGCAAGCGGTGCCGCAGGGCCCGCGGTCACCCGGCCTGCACGCCCAATCGTAGCTGCGCTTCTTCCGAACCGGACTCGGCGCGAAGGGTCGCGTTGCACTCGGGGCAGGTGATGAGCCCGCCCGCATGCAGCACGAACTCGCCGCACACGAGGCACTCGAGGCTCGCGCCCCGGAGCAGCGCCTGCAGCTCCTGCTCGAGGGTCCGGTGGAGAGGCGCAACCGAGGTCACAGGGCGCGGAACACCCCACTCACGCGGCCGAGAATCTGAACGTGGTCGGGATACAGCGGCTCGAGCGCGTCGTTCTCGGGCTGCAGCCGGACGCGGCCTGACTCACGGAAGAAGCGCTTGACCGTCGCCTCGTCGGCAGACTCGTCGTCGCCGGCGAGCGCGACGACGATCTCTCCGTTCCGGGCGTCCTGCGTCCTCTGCACGACGACGATGTCGCCGTCGAGGATGCCGGCTTTGATCATCGAGTCGCCTTTCACGCGGAGGAGAAAATCGCCGCGAAGCGTCTCCGGCACCGCGAGGTGGTCCTCGACGTTCTGCTCCGCGAGAAGCGGGCCGCCCGCCGCGATCTGCCCGACGAGCGGCAGCTTGTCGACTGGGCCAGCGGCAGCCGGCGTCTCGCGCCGTTCCCGGCCGAGGAGCTCGAGCGCGCGCGGCTTGGTCGGATCGCGCTTGAGCAGCCCGGAGCGTTCGAGATTCGCCAGGTGCGCGTGCACGGTCGAGGGCGAAGCCAGCCC
>JBKPEC010000147.1:0-4779 GCA_046728195.1 Actinomycetota bacterium | reverse complement strand
CTCCTTCGAGTCATGGTCTTGATCCTGCGGATGACCGGTCGCTCTGCGAATCCGGCCCTCTGGTGTCTGGTGGTGCGGTAAACCGGTGTCTTTTTGTGAGTACTCACTTACTTAGACTCCAAAAAAACACCTCAAACGTCCTTCCGGCTGCCCTCGATCAGGCGCTGTGCCCAGCCCTCGCCGGCTGCGAGGAGGTCCATTGAGGCCATGACGTTGAGGAGCATGCCCTTGGCGAAGAAATGTGCGACGCGCTCGGTCGGCAGGCCGGAGACACGCTCCACATAGTCAACGAGCTCGCCGAAGCCCTTCCGGACGACCTTCCCGATCTCCGGGTCGCCCGACGCCGCATAGGACTGCATCTGATGGCGGAGGTAGGCCGGATCCGTCGTCAGCCGCTCGACGTACGCCGCGCCGATCGCGTGGAGGGCGTCCTCGCCTCTCGCGCCCGCGGCCGCCGTGCGGAACATGTCGAGGGTTCCGCGCATGCACATCTCGATCGTGGCGATGAAGAGCTCCTTCTTCGTGCCGAAGAGGCGGAAGACGTAAGGCTGCGAGATGCCGACCGCCCTGGCGATCGCCTCGGTCGAGCCGCCGTCCAGGCCGTGCGCGGCGAACTCGACGAGAGCGGCCTCGAGTATCTCCTCACGCCGTTCCTGCGCGCTCTTCCGCTGAGTTGTCGCTGCCATGCCGCGTATTGTTAGCTATTACTCACTTACTTGTCAAGTTACTTCTGCAGGAGGGCCATTCCCGGGGCCAGCCGGACGGGGCTCCGCCCCTCCCTCCGGGCAAAGCCGCCGAAGGCCTCCGTCGAGTTGACGTCGTCCGAGACCAGGACGCCCCCGGGCCGTAGGGCCGGCCACGCGGCGTTGAACTCGAACCACATGCAGTCGAAGGAGTGCTCGCTGTCGTGCATGAAGGTGTCGATCGTCCCGAGGCGCTCGAGGAGCGGCGGCAGCTCGTCCTGGCTCTTACCGAGCCGAAGGCTCCAGCGCGACTTCAGCTCCTCCGGAATGAGCCAACCCGACTCCGAGCCGGGCGGGATGCCGGCTCGGCCCTCGCCCTCGTAGAAGGTCCCCGGCTCGTACTCCTGCCCGACTTCGCGCGGAAGGTCGATCGAGTACAGGTGGCCCTCCCCGTTTGCCTGCAGCGCGAGCAGCGAGAAGGCGGTCGAGAAGCCGTTCGCCACTCCCGTCTCGACCGCGACGAGCGGCCGCACCGTGCGCAGCACCGCGTAGAGGTAGGTTCCCTCCGCGTAGCCGATCGCGCCGAGCGAATGCCCGGCCGCGGTCACCGTCGCGTGCTGTTCGCGCCCCTTCTGGAGCAGATGGTCGACAAGCCCGCTCTCGCGTACCTCGCGTTCGTACCCGGCGAGCGAGGCGCGGCTGCCGAGGAAACGAACCACCTCCTCGCGAATCCGGCGGCGCTCGAGTGCGCGACGAGGAGATCGCACATCACGCGCAGCGCGATAGAGGCGCCGTTTCAGGGCGGCGGGCACGGCGGCGGATCGTATCGTTGCGCCCATCGACGCCCGCATCCTCCACCTCCCGGTCAACCTCGCCGGCACCGGCTGGGCGCACGTGAACGCGCTGCGGCGCAAGGGCGTCGACGCGCGCCTACTCGTCTTCTGGCCGCAGAGGTGGCGGCCCGACGAGTACGACATCAACCTCGATCTGCCGCGACATGGACTTCTTCGCCAGCAGGTCGTGCAATGGCGAGCGCTCGCCCGCTATCTCCCTCAGGCGGACATCTTCCACTTCTACTTCGGCAAGACCCTCGTGCCGAAGTCGCTGAACGTGCCCATCCTCCGCGCGGCGCGCAAGAGATCCGTGATGCACTTTCTCGGCGACGACATCCGTGGCAAGCGACCGGACGAGCTCGAGTACCGCAAGAAGTTCGACGCCTGGATCGTCGGATCGTACGCCGCGACACGCTGGGTTCCGGACGCGCTCGTGATTCCGCCCGGGCTCGACCTGCGCAACTACGAGCCGGTGGCTCCGGTCGAGCGCGAACGTCCTCTCGTCGTGCACGCGCCGTCAGATCTCGAGAAGAAGGGGACGCGCTTCGTCGTCGAGGCGTGCCGGCAGCTACCGGTCGACCTGGACGTCGTGCACGGAGTACCCCACGAAGAGGCGGTTGAGCGCTTCAAGCGCGCGGACATCGTCGTCGACCAGATGCACTACCTCTGGCACGGCGTGTTCGCGATCGAGTCGATGGCCTACGGCAAACCGGTCGTCACCCACCTCGATCCGGAGGCAGTCGCGCAGACCGAGGAGGCCTTCGGCCTGAAGGTGCCGATCGTGGCGGCGACGAAAGACGACCTGGTGGAGAAGCTGCGTCCGCTGGTGGAGTCGTTCGAGCTCCGCAAGCGGCTCGGGGAGGAGGGCCGGGCCTACGTCGAGCAGGTCCACGACCTCGAAAAGGTCGCCGACCGGTTCATCGACATCTACCGCTCCATACTTTGACCGTGCACGATTGTCCGGAAAGGCCGGGGTCTGACCCCACAGGGGTCAGACCCCAGAAGTGATGTTTGCGCGGATCCTCGAGCTCCTTCGCCACTCGGCGATCTACGGCCTCGGGTCGATCGTCGCGCGGATCGTCGGCGTCCTGCTCTTGCCCCTCTACACGCGCTACCTCTCGCCGAGCGACTACGGCCTGATCGAGACGCTCGTCGCGCTGTCGGCCGTCCTGACTGCCGTCGTCGCGCAAGGGATGAAGAGCGCCTTCTTCCGCTTCTACTTCGACTCGACTGAGCCCGAGCGCCGTCTGCTCGTCATCCGGACCGCGTTCTGGTACGTCATGGCAGCTTCGACGGCCGTCTCCGCCCTCGGCATCGTCCTGGCGCCGCAGGTGTCGTGGGTTCTCTTCGGTACACACGATCACGGGCGCCTCGTCATCGCGGCGTTCATCGGCCTCTGGTCAGCGCTGAACTACGAGCAAATGACCTCGCTCTTCCGAGTGGAGCAACGATCCGGCGCCTATGTCGTCGCCACCCTCGCGAACGTGGCCATCACGATCGGCGCGACCATCGTCCTCGTCGTCGCCCTCCACAAGGGCCCGATCGGCGTGCTCGTCGGGAACTTCACCGGCACGTTGATCGTCTACGCAGCCCTGCTCCTCTACAGTCGACACGCGCTCGGCCTGCAGTTCGACCGCCGGCTGTACCGCGCGATGAACCGCTTCGGGTGGCCGCTGGTGCCGTCGGCGGTCGCTCTGTGGCTGACGAACTTCAGCGACCGTTTCTTCCTGATCAAGCTGACTGACGCGCATGAGGTCGGCCTCTACTCGATCGGCGTTCGCGTCGCCTCGTCACTCGTACTGCTCCTGACGGCCTTCCGCCTCGCCTGGCCCGCCTTCGCGTACTCGATCGACGACGACCGCGACGCGCAACGTACGTACAGCTTCGTCCTGACCTACGTCGTCTACGTCTGCTGCTGGATCGCACTTGCGCTCGGCCTGCTTGCGCCGTGGATCGTCAGGCTGATCACGACGAAGCCGTTCTATCCGGCCCAGAACGTCGTCGCGCCACTCGCCTTCGGAGTCGCGGCGTTCGGCGGTTACGTCGTCGTGCAGATCGGCACCGGGCGGGCCCGGAAGACGCGGTCGAACTGGCTCGTCACGGGCATGGCAGCAGCGCTCAACGTAACCCTGAACTTCGCGTTGATTCCCCCCTACGGACGTATGGGCGCCGCGATCGCGACCGTGGCCTCGTACACGCTGCTGTTCGTCGCTATGGCGTGGCGCGCGCAGCGTGTCTTTCCGGTGGCGTACCAGTGGAGGCGCGTGGTCACGCTCGCCGTCGCGAGCGTCGGCCTGACGATCGCCGGCAAGCTGCTGGACGTTCCGCTCGGTGTGGCGCTCGCGCTGACGGCCGCGTTCCCGATTGTCCTCTTGCTGCTCGGCTTCTACCTTCCCGCCGAGCGCCGGCGCCTGCGCCGACTGCTGCCTATCCTGGGGCGATGAGCACGCTGGCCGCGATTCTGCTCGCCGCGACGTCCCTGCACATCACGGTTTGGCCTCAGGGACAGGGTCATCCGGGCGGGCGGTCGTACACGCTTCGGTGCGCGCCCGCGGGCGGAACGCTTCCTCGGCCGGCGGCGGCGTGTGCTCGGCTCGCTCGGCTCACCCACCCATTTGCGGCGACGCCGAAGGACGCGGTATGCACGCAGATCTACGGCGGGCCGCAGCAGGCGCTCGTGACCGGCCGCTTCCTCGGGCGGGTCGTCCGCGCACGTTTCAACCGGGCCAACGGCTGCGAGATCGCGCGCTGGGATCGTCTTCGACCTCTCTTCCCCGGAGCCGCGTCCAGATAGCTCAGTAGCATCGCCGCTTCGGATGCGCGACATCACGGTCCTCATCACCGCCGCGGGCGCTCCCGGGACGGCCGCCCTTTTGCGAGCCCTTCGCATGAACGGAGAACGCGGCGTGCGCATTGTCGGAACGGACATGTCGCCGCAGGCGATCGGGCGTCACTTCTGCGACCGCTTCTTCGTCGTGCCACCGGGGCGGGATCCCTCCTTCGAGGACGCGATTCTCAACATCGTGCGGCGAGAGAACGTCGACGCCGTCCTGCCGCAGTCGTCGTTCGACCTACAGGCTCTCGCGGAGGCCAGGGAGCGCTTCGTCGGAACGACCGTCCTCGTCTCTTCACCGCAGACGATCAGGCGCGCGAATGACAAGGCCGAGGCCAACGCGCTCCTCCAGGGACTGGGCCTGCCGGCGCCGGCCTGGCGAAAGGTCGTCGGCGGGCGCGCGCTCGCTCTCGCGGCCGAGGAGCTCGGC
>JBKPEC010000146.1:0-6466 GCA_046728195.1 Actinomycetota bacterium | reverse complement strand
CGGAGACGGTCAGCACGATCCGGCGCAGCTGACGGCGATTCTCGGTCCGGTGCTCGCGGGCGAGGCCGACGTCTGCGTCGGCTCTCGCTTCGCGGAAGGGACCGGCTACCAGTCCTCGTTCGCTCGTCGCGTGGGCATACGCGTCTTCGCCTATGTGGTGTCGGCGGTCGTACGCCAGCGCGTGACCGACACGACGTCCGGCTTCCGCGCGATCAACCGAAAGGGCATCGCCCTCTTCGCGGCGGACTATCCGCACGACTACCCCGAGGTGGAGGCGACCGTGATGTCGGTCAAGCACAAGCTGCGGCTGTGCGAGGTGCCGGTCGTTATGCGCGAGCGTGCGGGCGGTGCGTCGTCGATCACAGCACTCCGCTCGATCTACTACATGACGAAGGTCCTGCTCGCGATCTTCGTCGGGCTCTTCCGTCGCTACGCCGTTCCGTTAGAGGAGGAACACCACAGATGACACCGCTTCCTGTATCGATTGCCGCCGCAGTCGCGTCCTTCCTGCTGCTCCTCGTCGTCTTCGAGCTCATCCGCTCACGGCGCCTGCGCGAGCGCTACGCGCTGCTCTGGCTGCTCACCGGTGCCGTGCTGCTTGCCCTTTCGGTCTGGCGCGACGGGCTCAACACCATCGCCGGTTGGTTCGGCGTCGAGACGTATCCGCCTGCGATCCTCGGTGCGGTCGGCGCGCTGTTCATCCTCCTCGTGCTACTCCACTACTCGACGGTCATCTCACGCCTCTCCGACCAGAACACGATCCTCGCGCAACGGCTGGCGCTGCTCGAGCAGCAACAGCGCGAAGGCGCTACCGGACCGTCCCGTTGACCGGTTGCGTTTGATGCGCGAAGTCGCGACTGCTACCGGACGACCACAACAGTCGGACCGCTAACTACATAGATATCGCCGAGCTTCGGATCGTCAAGCCAGTTGGCGGCGACTCCAATGCGATACGTCCACGTCCCGCGACCGGGCCGATCGTCGAACGACGTCCCTCGTGACGTTCCAACTTCGTCCATGAACAGCTGGCAGCTGTCCGGCGCGTTTCGCAGTCTCCCCGGACAGGCCGCGCCGTCGCCGGCGCCCCGCTTGCGCAGGATCCGGTAGAAGACGGTAGCCGCGCTCGATCCTCGCGCGCGCCACTCGAGTCGAACCACGCCGCCCTGCGTCTTTGCCGCGAGGCCGATCGACCGCGAGACCGGGACAAGGCCGTCTCCGACGCGCAGCGCCGACCGAGCGCCGTCGTGAAGGCGCGGGACGGCGGCGATCACGCCAAGCGGAACCACCGCGAAGGAAACGAAGGCTGCTGCCAGGGCGATGGTCAGCTTCCGTCGGTCGAGGCCGAGCGGCTGCTCGGCCGGGCGGGGGCGCATTCCGGGGACGAGCAGAACGACCGAAGCGGCGAGCAGAAGGTAGGCGGGGAAGGCCGGCATCAGGATCCGAAAGAAGCTCGCGTCCTCCACCGAAGCCGGGATGTACGTCCCCTTGGCAAGTAGAAAGACGACGAACCAGCTGCCGACGAGCAGGAAGGCGCGCCGAGATCTCGCGAGCAACGCTATGCAGCCGGCGACCGGCAGCCATTCGATCACCCGCGCGGCCCAGAAGTGCTCGCGAAAGGCGTCGAGCACCTGCTGCAAGTGGCCCCAGCTGTTGAGGCTCGGGCTGTGGATCCGATGGAGCAGGCTGTCGACACCGACCGCGAGGCGGACGCGGTCAGCCGGCGCGGCGGCGAGCTCGCCGAGGCCGCGGTACTTCCAGAGGGCGAGGATCAGGAGTGCGGGCGCGAGTCCGGCGGCGAAGTGGAGCAGCGCACGCCGGCGTTCGAACACGAAAAGGAGCGCGGGCGCGACCAGGAAGATCGAGTTCGACGGCTTGATCGCGATCGACCAGCCGGCCGCGAGCCCCGCCGCCGCGGCAGGCTGCCAGCCTCGCGTATCCAGCGCGCGTAGACAGAAGTACGCCGAGACGAGGAGCGCGACCATCGCCGGAAAGTCGGGTACCGATGCCAGCCCCAGCTGCTGCGGGAGCGTCAGCTCCGTGTACTTCTGGTGGTAGCCCGGCTCGACGACGAGGATTCCCAGGTAGGGCAGGAGGATCCAGAGCAGAGCCGCGAAGTAGCCGAACAGACGGCCGGCGAACCGGCTGGCGATGCCGTACACGCACAGAAGGGCGACCGGCAGCAGGATCAGCGTGTTGGCGAGCACGATCGCAGGCAGGGCGGAGACGAGGTTCGGACCGGCGATCCACGACAGCGGGAGCAGCATCAGCGACCAGCCGTAGCCGACGTAGGCGGGCGGCAGGTGACCGCGGCCGAGGAGGTACGCGCCCGAGTAATGCCAGAGCTGGTCGCCGCCCGCGTAGTAGAGCCAGCCGTTGTGACGTACCGTCAGCGCGAGCGCCAGGACGCCGATCCACTGCGCGCCGAGCAGTGCGCAGAGGACGTAGAGCGGCCGCACCGAGGTCGCAACCTGCTGGGCGCGCCGCAGCCTGCTTGCGACCGCGTCGAACGCAGCCGGTCCGGCGATCGTCTGCGAGCTCACGCTTTGGCGCCGGCCGTTGCGCCCACGCGCTCGCGATACCAGGCGATTGTGCGCTCGAGCCCGACGCGCAGCGGCGTGTGCGCCTCGAAGCCGAAGAGCTCACGGGCACGGCTCGCATCGAGGCTGCGCCGTGGCTGTCCGTTCGGCATCGAGGCGTCCCACTCGATCTCGCCTTCGAAGCCGGTGAGCTCGGCGATCAACTCTGCGAGCCGCCGAATCGAGATCTCCTCACCCGTCCCGAGGTTCACCGGGTCGCGGCTGCTGTACCGTTCCGCGGCCAGCACGAGCCCGTCGACGCAGTCGTCGACGTAGAGGAACTCGCGCGTCGGCGTGCCGTCGCCCCAGAGTACGACACGCTCGCGGTTCTCGAGCATTTTCCTGATCAGGTCGGGAATCACGTGCGAGGTCTCGAGGTCGAAGTTGTCGCGCGGCCCGTACAAGTTCGCAGGAAGGAGGAAGATGGAGTTGAGGCCGTACTGTTCGCGATACGCCTGAGCCCCGACGAGGATCGACTTCTTCGCGACGCCGTACGGCGCATTCGTCTCCTCGGGATACCCGTCCCACAGCTCGTCCTCGCGGAAGGGCAGGGACGCGAACTTCGGATATGCGCAGACGGTGCCCACGATGACGAGCTTCGCCACCCGCTGCTCGCGCGACAGCTCGAGCACGTGCGCGCCCATCATCAGGTTGGCGTACCAGAAGCGGCCGGGGCTCGCGCGGTTCGCGCCGATGCCCCCGACCTCGCCGGCGACGTGGAAGACGCGGTCGGGACGTGCGTCGCGGAACAGCCGCTCCGCGTCGTCGCGGCTCGTCAGGTCGTACTCGACCTTGCGCGGCACGAAGACATCGTGACCTTCGGCCTCGAGGCGCTCGACGAGGTGCGAGCCGAGGAAACCGCCGCCGCCGGTGACGAGGGCTCTCATGCGGGTGCGCGAGAGGGCGTCAGCCAGTCGACGCGGCCGATCCAGCGCGGACGGTTCTCGGCGTACCACGCGATCGTGCGCGCCACGCCTTCTTCCCAGGTCATACGCGGTTCCCAGCCGGTTTCCCGGTTGAGCTTCTCGTAGCCGACGCGCAGCGCCATCACCTCGCTGGCTCCTGGTCGGAACCGCTCGGCAGTTGAGACGACCTCCCGAGCCTCCCAGTACCCCTGCTCGCGACCGACGCGCAGGATCAGATCCGCCCAGTCGCGCATCGAGATGTTCCGGCCCTGGCCGTAGACGTAGAGGTCGCCCGGAATACCGCGCGCGGCCACCATCAGGTGGCCTCGCACACCGTCGGTGCAGAAGCAGAAGTCCCTCATCGGATCGAGTTGTCCGAGCTCGACCGTCTCGCGGGTCAAGGCTTGCGTGATGATCGTGCCCGTGACATAGCGCGGGTTCTGCCGAGGGCCGTAGTTGTTGAACATGCGAGTCACAACGCCCGGGAGGCCGAACGCGTCGTGGTAGTTCATCGTCAGGAAGTCGGCCGCGACCTTCGAGGTCGCGTAGATGGACTTGGGGTTGATCGGCGAGCGCTCGTGCAGGATCAGCCCGCCGTCCTCGTCGAAGTCGTGGTGGTGCGCGACGGCCTCGTGCGGGTTCCCGTATTCCTCCGACGTACCCGCCGTGTCAAACTTCTCGAGCTCGAGCCCGTGATCCGCGATCGACTGCAACAGGTTGAGCGTGCCGAGCGTGTTCGCCATGACCGTCTCGTACGGCCGGTGCCAGGACTCGCCGACGTGCGCCTGTGCGCCGAGGTGAAACACGTACGGCTTGTCCGGTGCCTCGAGGAGCTCCTTCACGAGGTAGTCGACGGACGTCTTGTCGGTCAGGTCGGCGAAATGCACGCGTAGGCGGTCACGCAAGGTGCCGATGTTGTTCAGCGCACCGCTCGACGTGGCGCGGACGAAGGCGTGGACGTTGGCGTCGAGCTGCACGAGCGCCTCGGTCAGGTGCGAGCCCATGAACCCGTCCGCCCCGGTGACGAGGCATGTCCTCCCGGCGAAGAAGTCGCCGAACTCGCGTTTCAGGTCCGCGAGGCTGTCCTCAGTCCAAGTGGAGTCGTGTGCGTCTGATTTCATGCAGCGGTGCCCGCCGACGAGCAGCCCAAGGGTAGCCCGGCGCGCGGCCGGAGCGCGGTTCGAAGCGGACTCTTTACAGGGCTCTCATACCTCACGCTGAGTCTTGCCGCCGCCGTCGCCGGGGCGTACCTGGCGCACAAGTTCGGTCGCAACATCCAGACCGACGGGTTCATGGCTGCGTACGGGGTCTACCTGGTGCTGGTGCTCGGTGCCCAGGCCTTCCGGATGGTGGTCGTCCCTGACCTGACCCGTGCCGAGGCCGTGGGCCGGCTCGGCGGCGAGTTCTGGGCGTATGCGGTCGCGTTCCTGACGGTGGCCGTACCGGCCACCATCCTCGCCGCGGCCTTCTCCGGTTTCTGGGGCGAGCTCATCACCGGACGGCTTCCACACGAGTCGGCGCTGGTCGCGGCGGACGCCCTGCCGTGGCTGATCGCTGCCGCGTTCTTGCAGCTGATCGCCTCCCTGGCCGCGAGCGCGCTTGCAGCCCGAGACAGCTATGCCCCCGCCGCCGTGGGATTCGCGCTCGGCGGCATCGGGGGGGTCGTGTTCTTCATCGCCCTTGCCGACACGCACGGGCTCATCTCGCTTGGCTGGGGCCTCGCCTTGAACGGTGCGATTGCCATCGGGGTGCCGCTCGTCGTCCTGCTCCTGCGCGGAAGCCGGCTGCGACGGCAGGGCGACGTTCCGCTCCGCCTCGGGCACCGACTCTGGCGGCTGCTGTACGGTGCGGCGGTCCCGATCGCATTGCAGGGGCTGTATCTGATCGCGCTGCGTTTCGCGGCCGGCACCGGCGAGGGCAACGTGACGAGTCTCTCGTACGCGTACCTGCTCGCTGCGACGTTCGTCACCGCGACGGCCTTCTCGCTGTCTCTGATCTCCGCAGCCCCGCTGACCAGGCGCGGCGTCGATGCAGAGAGCGCCGCGCAGCACGTCGTCCACTCGGCTTGGGTCTCGCTTGCATTCGTGGGTGCAGGGGCCGGGCTCGTGGCGTTGGTCGGAGGCCGCGTGGTCACGGCCGTCCTCGGCGACGCCTATTCGGGTGCGGTCGGCGACGAGCTCGGCCGGTTAGTCGTGTACCTCTCGCCCTGGATGATCGCGAGCGCGGCCTTCTCGATCACCTATCCACTGCTCTTCGTGATGCACCGGACCCGGCTGCTCATTCCGCTCGCGGTCGCTGGGCTGCTCGTCGATATTCCGATCTCGATCGTGGGCCGCTCCCTCTGGGGTCTGACGGGAGTGACGATCGCACTCGGGGTCTCGACGGTGCTGCTCGTGCTCGGCCTGATGGCGGCGCTCTCTCCACGCATGCTCGCGCTGACGGTCCTCGGTCTTGGGCGCTTGTCGCTCCTTGTCGGAGCAGCGACTGCGCTCGCCTTCGGCGGAGCGTCGCTCGTGCTGAGCGCCGTACCCGCGGCTGCTGCCGGGCTCGCGCTCTACGCGGTGCTCCTGATCGCGATGCGCGAGCTCGGTCTCTCCGACGCCTGGCAGTACGTCCGCGCACTCCATTGACAGACGCACCCCGTACAATCCGCTGAATGTCCGGGCCCGAGGCGAAAAACCCGGCGCCTGCAGGCATTTCCTCGCCGGAGGAGATCGATGTCGCCGGCCTGTTCGAACGGCTCAGCGAAGAGCTGCGTCGTGGCGCGGGCGCCGGCCCTTCCCCGGCCGCCGAGTTTGCGTCCACGCGGGCGCTGGCCGAGCGTTTCTGGCCGGTCACCGCAGAGCGAGAAGCAGGCGGCGGACTCAAGGGATTCGCCAAGCGTGTCCTCCGCAAGCTGATGCGCTGGTATGTGGAGCCGCTCGCCGCGGACCAGCGTGTGTTCAACGATTCCGTCCTCAAGCTCGTCGATGCTCTCTCCGAGCG
>JBKPEC010000145.1:0-16566 GCA_046728195.1 Actinomycetota bacterium | reverse complement strand
ACGGTGTGGGCAATCCCCGTCTCGGCGGCGATCGCAATCGCCGTGCTGGCAATCCTGATCCGGCCGCAGAACGAATCCGCCGCTGGGACGCCGGCCGTGCCCTTCACGCAGGTCGCACGGATCGTCGACGAGCGCTGCACGGCCTGTCACTCGCAGCACCCGACGCTGGTCGGGGCCGCGCCGATGGGCATCAAGTTCGATACTCCGGGCGAGATCAAGGCGCAGGCGGCGGCGATCCAAGCCCAGGCGGTCGAGACCAAGACCATGCCGCTCGGCAACCGGACACACATGACGCAGCCCGAACGCGACGTCCTCGGGCGTTGGATTGCCCAAGGCGCGAAGATCCCCTAGTGCAGTGGATGAGAACCCCACCTGGATCGGTCGGCGAGTTCAGACGGACGCGCGGGCAAAGCCCGCACGTCCTGAGGTCGGCACCGCAAGCGGTGCCTTAGAGATGCTCGAAATCGTGTCAGGCGACTTCCGCTTCACCGCAAGTCTCGAAGGGGACGCAGCACCGAACACGGTCGCAGCCTTCCGCCACCTGCTTCCGCTCGAGAGCCGAGTCATCCACGTGCGCTGGAGCGGCGAGTCGATGTGGATTCCCTTCGGCGAACTCGAGCTCGGGCTCGGTCCCGAGAACGCAACCCGCTATCCGAATCCGGGCGAGCTGCTGCTCTTTCCGGGCGGGATCAGCGAAGCGGAGCTCCTCTTCCCGTACGGACACGTCGCCTTCGGCTCCAAGGCCGGACCGCTCGCCGGCAACCACTTCGCGACGATCGTCGAGGGCACCGAGCTGTTGCGCGACCTCGGCGTGAAGTGCCTCTGGGAAGGCGCCCAGCCGGTCCGCCTCGAGGAGCGCTAGCTCTCCTCGCGTTAGGTCCCGGGGATGAGCCTGCCGAGGGCGCCGGCGAGCACGTCGACGGCAAGCTCGATGTCCTCAGGGGCCGATTCCTCGAGCGGCGAATGGCTCACGCCGCCGTTCAGGCTGCGGACGAACAGCATCGCAGTCGGCACGCCCGCGCCTGCGAGCACAGCAGCGTCGTGACCCGCACCGGACGGCAGCTCGACGATCGGCAGGCCGCGCGCCTCGAGCTCCGCGCGCAGCGCGGCGAGCGGCTCGCGGGCCATCGGCACTGGCTCGAGGCGGAAGTCCGGGCGCGTGAGCTCCAGCTCATCGGCAAGGCGGTCGAGCCGGGCGCGATCCGGCGCGCGCCCGTCGACTGAGATGCGCACACGACTCGGGATCACGTTGACGGCGCCGGGCTCGACGTCGATCTGCCCAACGGTCGCGACCGCATCCTCGATAGCGGCTGCTGCATCGCGGACGCGCAGGATGTACTCCGCCGCTGCGACCAGCGCGTCGGCACGACCTTCCATCGGCACCGTGCCTGCGTGCCCGGCGCGACCTTCGAAGAGGCGCTCCCCGCGCACGATCCCGACGATCCCCATCGCGAGCCCAAGCGGCGCTCCGGCGCGCTCGAGGACTGGGCCCTGCTCGACGTGCACCTCGAGGAAGCAGCTCGGCAGGTGGTCGCGCTGGACGAAGGCCGAGCTCCCGACGCAGCCGCGCTCCTCGTCGCGAAACACGACGACCGTTCCAAGCCCGACACGCTCTACCGCTTCGATGCCGGCGACGACGCCGAGGGCTCCGTCGAACTTCCCGCCGCTCGGGACGGAGTCGAGATGCGAGCCGGTCCACACGTTCCCCTCGTTGAGTCGGCCGATCAGGTTGCCGATGCCGTCGGTCTCGACCCTGAAGCCCGCCTCCTCCATCCAGCGGGCGGCCAGCTCGTGCGCTTCTTGCTCTCCGGTGGTTCCGCCGACACGGCTGGCGCCGACCCCGTCGCCGATGGCGTAGAGCTCGTCGAGCCGCTCGAGCACGCGCACGCGCAGATCATCCCAGGGTCTGACCCCCTCCGGGGTCTGACCCCAGCAGTTCGCCCTAGGGTCAGGCTCGGCCGAGGGATTGACATTGCAGAATTGCTATGTCATAGCATATATGTGATCAAGGACAGGACCACCCAGACGCTTGCAGCGACGCTCGCGATGGTCCCGTTGATCGCCGGTGCGTTTGTCGGGCTGCTGACGCTCCTGGTCAGCGGCCTGCAATGCGACGAGTCGTGCACGGGCGAAGGCTGGCAGCACACCGCCGGCGCCTGGCGGTGGTTGCTCTACCCGGCCCTCGGCGGGATCGTGTTCGTCGCGGGGGTGATGACGTTCGTCTTTGTCTGGCGTAGGCGGCCTGCCGGTGCGTTCGTTGCCCTGACCCTGGGAACGTTCGTCTTCTTTTCGGGGCTGGCCTGGTCCGGGGACAACTGGCGCGAGAGTCTCGGGCGGCATCCGCTGCTGGTCGGCCTGATCGCCGTGATCGTCATCTCGGGCGTGCTCGCGGCACTCCTCTGCGCGCCGACGGAGCAAGATCCGGGGTCTGACCCCGCAGGGGTCTGACCCCAGCAGTTCGCTCTACAGGCCAAACGGGTTGAACGACTTCGGGCTCGTCGAGACGAGAACGCTCTTCGTCTCGAGATAGAGCTCGAGCGTCTCGAGCCCGAGCTCGCGGCCGAAGCCGGATTGCTTGTACCCGCCGAACGGAATACCCGGGAACGCCGTGTAGGGGACGTTGATCCCGACCGTGCCCGACTTGATCCGGCTTGCAAGGCGATGTCCTCGGGCCGGATCGCCGGTCCATACCGTCGCCATCAGGCCGTACCGGACGTCGTTGGCGATCCGCACGGCGTCCTTCTCGTCCTCGAACGGGGTGACTGTGACGACCGGGCCGAAGATCTCCTCCTGCGCGACCGTCATCGAGCTCTCGACCCCGGCCAGGACGGTGGGCGGATAGAACGCGCCCTTGCCGTCGTCGACGGTGCCCCCGGTGACGACCTCGGCACCTTCCTGCCGTCCCTGCTCGACGAAACCGTGCACCCGATCACGGTGCTCGGGCGAGATGAGAGAGCCGACTTGCGTCTCAGCGTCGAGCGGATCGCCGACCTTGAGTCGTTCGGTCGCCTCGGCGAACCTGGAGACAAAGTCGTCGTAGATCGACCGTTCGACAAGCACACGGGACCGTGCCTCGCAGCTCTGACCGGCCGAGTAGTAGATCGACCAGACCGAGCTCGGGATTGCATCCGCGAGATTCGCGTCCGCGAAAACGAGATTCGGGCTCTTGCCGCCGAGCTCGAGCGTGATCCGCTTGATCGGATTGGACGCGAGCCGCATGATCTCGCTCCCGGTCTCGGTCGAGCCGGTGAAGGCGATCTTGTCGACACCCGGATGTCGGACGAGATATGCGCCCGTCGTCTTCCCGGGCCCCGGGACGATGTTCACCGTGCCGGGCGGGAAGCCGACTTCGGCCGCGAGCTCGCCGAGCCGAAGCGCACTCAAAGGCGTCGCGGAATCGGGCTTGAGCACGACCGAGCAGCCGGCAGCGAGCGCAGGCGCGAGCTTCCACGTCGTCATCATCAGTGGGTAGTTCCAGGGCACGATCTGCCCTGCGACGCCGACGGGCTCCTTCAGCGAGTAGAAGAGAAGCGAGCCGCCGATCGTGTTCGCTCGCCCCGCGATCGATGCGATCGCCGAGCCGTAGAAGCGGAAGTTCTCGACGGCCTGGTTCAGCTCCGCCTTGACCGACGCGAGCGCCTTGCCGACGTTTCGCACCTCCAGCTCGGCGAGCTCCTTGCGATTCGCGACGATCGCGTCGGCGAGCCCATGCAACAGGCGCGAGCGCTCGGTCGGCGGCGTCTTGCCCCATGGTCCCTCCAGTGCGGACCGTGCCGCCTCGACCGCTCGATCGATGTCGGCCTCTCCGCCCATCGCCGCACGGGCGAGCGGCTCACCCGTCGCCGGCTCGGCCAGGTCGCGCACCTCGCCGGAGGCAGGCTCGACGAGCTCGCCGTTGATGAAGAGCCCGAATTCGCGCTGTGTCGCGACCGCCATCGCGAGGATGAGGATACGGGTTTTCCTCCGCGTCGCTGCGGGCAGACCTGACTCGTGGAAGAGACCGCCCATGTCGAAGCTGCGCGCATCCCTGATCGCGACAGACTTCTCCGGGAGTTGCGAGACACGGGACTCGATGCATGGGCCGTCGACGCGGTCGGGATCGAGGTCCGGACCGGCGACGACGAGCTGTTGGCGGAGGTCGAGGGCCTCATCAACAGCCTTGGAGCACCCTTCGTTCCGATGAAGCACGAGGGCGTCATCTACATCCGCCCGCCGCTGAGCTGACGCCGACTACGGCAGCTTCGGAAGCCCGGGCAGCGGCGGTGCGTCCACCGGTGGGAGCTCGACTGTTGGAACGGAGGTCTGCGGGACGGTGACCGTCAAGGTTTGGGTTAGGTCCGGGACGAGCGGCAGAGGTGCCGGTGAGCTCAGCGTCGGCGACGGCGTCGACGGTGTCGGCGTCGAGGCCTGCGTTGACTGTTGCTCCTGGACCGAGTGCACGCCGGAGCTGCTGGGCGCTGACGACGTTGGATCTGACGCGGCCTCGCCGTGTGCGGCAGCAGAGCGTGACGACGGGCGAACGACGTGCCCCGAAACACGATTCTCCCTGCGAGGCAAGTCGGTGCCTGCCGGCGTCCGCGCCCTTGCCCGCACAGCCGGCGTCACGTCGCTCGGAATTACATGCACAGGGCCCGCGGGACTGGAGCGAAACGCCGGCGCGACTGCGAGGGTCGCCGTCGTCGCGATCGCAGCGGTCACGGCGGCCAGCTTGATCGGGACCGCGCTCCCGTCGAGGAACCAGCGGAAAAGTGCCACTGCCGACGCGACTGCGCCGCGGCGGCGCGGCACGCCCGCCTGCTCGAGCTGATCTGCGAGGGACCGGCGTGCACGGAAGAGCAACGTCTCCACTGCCGCCACCGACACGCCGAGCTCCCAGGCGATCTCCTCATAGGACATGCCTTGAAACTCGCGCAGGAGCAGAGCCCGGCGCTGGCGCTCCGGAAGTGCGCCGAGCGCGTCGGTGAGCTCGCCGATCGACACGTTCGCGCTGCGCTCCGGGCTCGCGAGAGCCTCTTCGAGGCCGTCGAGATCGTGTGCGCTCTCGACCCGGCGCCGGCGCGAGGCCGACTCACAGCGGTTGTAACAGACGTTCCGCGCGATCTTGAAGAGCCACGCGAGCTCGTACTGAGGAACGACACCTCGGTCGAGTCCACGTTGCACGTTCATGAACGTCGTCTGCACTGCGTCCTCCGCCTCCTCGCGCGAGCCCAGCAGGCTCAGGCAGTAACCGAAGATCCGGCCCGCGTGGCGCTCGTACAGCAGCCGCGTCGCTTCAGCGGGAAGCTGTCGCGGTCCGGAGGAGAGGGGAGTTGGTGCGACTGCGCTCAAGCTGTCTCACTCTGGGTCAGGACGGACACTCGTGCAAGGGCTCGAAGGGATGCCGCGAGCGCCCTGCGGCAGGAGAGCGCCCGCGGCTGGGGGGAGGTCAATGGAGCAATGGGGACGGTCGCGCGAGATAGAAGCCCTGGCCGTAAGCGACCCCCAGGACCCGCAGCAGAGCGAGATCCTCGTTGTTCGAGATGCCCTCGGCGACGATCGAGGCGCCGACTCCCTCCGCGAAGCCGACGAGCGAGGTGGCAAGTGCCTCGCGAGCCGGATCCCGCGAGATCTCCTGCGTGAGGCTGAGGTCGAGCTTCACGATGTCGGGAGCGAGCCGGAGGATATGCCGCAGGTTCGCGAAGCCGGCACCGACGTCGTCGATCGCTACCCGGGCGCCGCGCTGACGAAGCGGCGCCAACGCGCACTGCAGCTCCTCGTAGTCGTCGACCTGCGCGTGTTCGGTGATCTCGATCACGATGCTGTCCGCGACGTCGAGAAGCAGCTCGCAGAAGCGCCGGTCGAGCGCAGTCGTCGGCGAGACGTTGAGCGCGAGCGCGACCTCGGGCGGAAAGTCGTCGAGTCGCTGCAGCGCCGAGCCGATCGCGGCGAGCTCGAGCTCGACACCGAGTCCGACCTCGTTCGCTTCGGCGAACCACACCGACGGGGAGCGCATCGGCTCGGTCCAGAACCTCGCCAATGCCTCGAGGGAGACGATCCTGCAATCGGACAGATCGAAGACCGGCTGGAACTCGATGTCGATGTCGTCGCGGTCGAGCACGTCACGAACGCGCGCCCACTCGAGCCTCCGCTTTTCGCCTTCGAGCTGCCCGCGATCGACCTGGTCCGCGACGATCTCGGCCAGCACCTGCAGAAAGCGGGCGTCGCGCTCGTTGAGCGATGGCTCCGCCGAACGGCTGAGACAGCACAGCGTTCCGTACAGCGTTCCGTCCCAGAGCCGAATCGGAGCACTGACGTAGGCACCGATTCCCGCTTCGCGCGTGATCGGCAGATCGGCCGTACGTTCGTCGAAGGCGGCGTCCTGCACGAGGTGAGGCAGATCGCCCTGAACCATTCGGCGGCAATACGTGCCCTCGACCGGGATGCGCTTGCCGACGTCGAGACCGAACCATTCCTGCTCCCCGTCGACTGCCTGGATGACATAGTCGCCGTCGAAGGCACCGACGAGGGCGACGTCCATGTCGAGCGCGTCGCGCGCCAGCGACAGGACACGCTCGATTGCTTCGTTCGAGCCGTCGAGTGTGAGTCGCGCCAGCTCGGACAGGCCGTCGAGACCGGGCGCGTTCCTGATGGAGATGATGCCGCTCATCTAGGCCGTCCTCGCTTCGTCTCGGCGGTGAATGGGAAACGGCACGACGTTCGGCGTCTGACCCAGCTCGAGGATCGAGTCGATCAGCTTCAGCGCCGGCGTGTCCTTCGTCAGGTAGCGCCTGGCGCCCGCCGCCAACGCGCCGGCTGCGATCTCGGAAGAACGCTCGGAGGTGACAAGCGTCACCCACGAGCGTGCGGACCCGTCACGCACGCGCCTGGTCGCCTCGATGCCGTCCATGCAGGGCATGTGCACGTCCATGAGGACGACATCTGGTTGCAGCGACTCGGCCAACGAGACCGCTTCGAGCCCGTCCCGCGCCCACCCGACGACCTCGATGCGCTCCTCGATGCCGAGCGTGAACATGAGCGCTTCTGCAAACAGCGCGTGGTCGTCCACGATCAAGACCCGCACCCTCTGCCTGCCGCCTCGAACCACACTGAGCTTGTTCCGTCGCATCGGCGGAGGAGAACGCCGGCTCCTCGCAAACTTGCGACCCCACGCACAAGATCCCTCCTTCGAGGGACGCCTCTCAGGAACCGCGCGGAAACGAGCGGGCGGCCGTGAAGACCACCGCACGGCGGAGATCGGCAGACCGCTCCGCGTACAGCACCTTGCGAACGTAGATGACCGTGTGCAGGTCGCCGCCCGCGCAGCGGAACGACGACTTGCGGGCAAGCCTCCGGTCAGGAGCGCTTCCGCGCTCGACGAGGACGACGGAGCCTTCGCGCAACAGACGATCTCCCGTGGGAGCGGCATCCAGCCAGTCCAGATACAGACGCTGATCCCGCATGGAGAACGCGTCGAGCGGGTTCGCGATCCACACCCGGTGGCCCTCGAGCGCGAGGTGTTCGGCGTCGAGACCGTCGGCGAGGATGGGCCTGCCACCCGCAAGAGCCACGGCACGATCACGGATCCTGTCGCTCGCGCCACCGGCCGGCGCCGGTTGCAGCAGGCCTGCGACCAGGAACGCTGCTGGAACCCAGCTGCAGAGAAGCATCGCCTTTCTGCGCGGAACGAACTCCGGGAGAAAGCGCTCGCCGAGGCCGCGGGCTGCCGGCGCGGCGACGATGAAGATCAGCCAGACGGAGTTGCGGCCCGCGTGAATGGTGAAGGTTGCGAACGCCGCGACGCACGCGAGCTCCCATAGCTGCAGGCCGGACCGCAGAGCGAACATGAGGAGCGGCACCGCCAGCGCGACGAAGACGACGTCGAAGGGTGCGTGCGACGAGAGCGGAGCCCACATCCCCTCGCCGCGTAGCGCGGACTCGCTGCGGAGAACGCCCAGATAGTAGTCCCCGGAATCGCCGAAGGCCGGCGTCAGGTAGAGCGCGAGGGTGCAGGAGGTCAGGACCCCGGCGGCCACGATCGGCTCGCGCCGCGCGCGCTCGAACGCCAGGTAAGCGCCGGCGACGGACAGCCCCACCAGGACCGCACCGTGCAGGTTTGCCCAGAGCGCGATCAACGGGACCAGTAGCCAAACCCGCCAGGACGGAGAGCGCGCCTCCGAGCGCAACAGCAGGAGCGCGACGCAGAAGAGAACGAGCGAGAACAGCTGTGCGCGCACGATGATGAACGAGGGCGCGGCGGCGAAGAACACGACCAGGAGCACCGCGGCACTTGCCGCATCGGGCGCGCCGAGCGCACGCATTCCAACGGCGAGCAGCGTCAGCGTCGCGGTGGCGGCGACGAGTTGCGCCAGGAGCAGTCCCTTGTCGCCGCCGACCACCTGCAGCGCGTGGAAGATCAGCTCGCCGAGGACCGGGACGTTGACCCAGTCCGACGAGGGCGCTGCCGCGTACGGAACGCCGGACGGGATCGAGCCCTTCTCGACGATCTCCTCGCCGAGCGCTGCGAGCCAACGCGCGTCGGCACCGACCGTGGTCAGGAGCGCACAGGAGCCTGCCCCGAAGGCGACGGCAAGCCAGCTCAGCCTGGAGCTCTGCGGCACGCGCTCCATAGACACCTGCATCGGCCTCGGGAAGAGGCCGCTGTAGATCTAGTTCGCCCGCTCGAAGAGCGCCGCCTGCCCCTGGCCCACGCCGACGCAGAGCGTGGCCAGGCCGTAGCGGCCGCCGCGCCGCCGGAGCTCGTGCAGAAGCGACACCACCAGCCGCGCCCCGCTCATGCCGAGCGGATGCCCGAGCGCAATCGCCCCGCCGTTCACGTTCACCTTCTCCTCGTCCAACCCGAGCTCGCGAATGACGACGAGACTCTGCGAGGCGAAGGCCTCGTTCAGCTCCACGAGGTCGAGCTCCTCGACGCTCACGCCGGTGCGCTCGAGGAGCTTTCGCACCGCAGGCACCGGGCCGATCCCCATCACGCGCGGGTCGACACCGGTGACGGCGCTGCCGAGAAAGCGTCCGAGCGGCTCGACGCCGAGCGCTCGGGCCTTCTCCTCGCTCGCGATCACGAGCGCTGCGGCGCCGTCGTTGATCCCGCTCGCGTTCCCCGCGGTCACGGTTCCGCCGTCCCTGAAAGCCGGCTTGAGCGCGGCGAGCTTCGCGGCATCCGTGTTGGGCCGGGGATGCTCGTCCCGCTCGACCCCGTCGACCGGTACCAGCTCATCGTCGAAGCGCCCGGCCTCCGCGGCTGAAGCCCAGCGCCTCTGTGACCGAAGCGCGAACGCATCCTGTTCTTCGCGCGAGACTTGCCACCGCTCGGCGACGTTCTCTCCGGTCTCGCCCATCGACTCGAGCGGGAACTTCTCCGCCATGCGCGGGTTCGAGAAACGCCAGCCGAGCTGCGTGTCGTACTCGGTGTCGTCGCCGTACTCCGGTTTCGCACGCACGATCGGCGCGCGGCTCATCGACTCCACTCCACCGGCGACGAAGAGCGCTCCGTCACCCGCTGCGACCGCATGGCAGGCCGACACCACCGCACTCAGGCCCGATGCGCAGAGACGGTTCACGGTCACACCTGCGACGCTCTCCGGCAGCCCGGCCAGCAGCACCGCCATGCGCGCGACGTTCCGGTTGTCCTCTCCGGCTTGGTTGGCAGCGCCGAAGTAGACGTCCTCGATCTCATCAGCGGGCACCCCGGCGCGTCGCACCGCCTCGGAGATCACGGTCGCGGCGAGATCATCCGGGCGGATGCCGGACAGCGCGCCGTCCCGACGCCCGATCGGCGTGCGCACCCCCGAGAGAACGACCGCCCGGCTCACGACCCGACGAACTCGACGCGGACCGGCTGCTCGTAGGCGCCCGTCTCCTCGGCGCGTCTCAACAGCTCTTCCACTGCGTGGCGTCCCTCGTCACCGTAGTCAATGGTCAACTCGTTGACGTACAGGTCGATGAAGCGGTCCGCCGTCCCGGTGTCGAGCTCTCGTGCAAAGCCGAGCGCATACCGCGTCGCCTCCTCGCGGTTCGCGAGGCCGGCCCCGATGGACTCGCGAAGCACGTCCGACAGGTCCGCGAGCCGCGGAACGTCCCGCCGCGCGACGTTGACTCCAAGCGGCAGCGGTAGGCCGGTCTCGAGCAACCACCACTCGCCGAGATCGAGAACCTTGACGAGTCCCTCGTCGGCATACGTCAGCTGGCCCTCGTGGATGAGCAGACCGGCCTCTGCAGCGCCGGACTTGACCTCGTCCTGGATCCGGTCGAACGGGAGCACACGATGAGCGAACCCCCGTCCGAGCGCCATCCCCAGCACGAGGAACGCCGTCGTCAGCCTCCCCGGGACGACGATCTCGAGCTCTCGCAAGTCCTTCAGCGACAGTGTCCGACGCGCGACGACGACCGGTCCGTAGCCCGACCCGATCGACGCACCGTGTGGAAGCAGCGCGTATCGGTCCTGCACGAGCGGATACGTGGCAAGCGAGAGCGCTGTGACCTCGAGGCGGCCTTCGATCGCCCACTCGTTCAGCACCTGGATGTCCTCCGGTACGAACTCGAACTCGAACCCGCGCCGGTCCACGCGGTTGGAGACGAGCCCCCACACCATGAAGGCATCGTCGGGATCCGCGGAGTGGCCGACGCGGACGAGCATGAGGCTGAGCCTAGACTGTCGGGGAGTGGCTAAGGCGGCGCTGACGGATGCGATCCAGGACTACCTGCGGGAGATCTACAAGCTCGGCGCGGACAGTGGCCGCGTCTCGGTGACGGCCCTCGCGAAGCGCCTGGGAGTGTCGCCCGCGTCGGCCAGCGCGATGGTCAAGAAGCTCGCGGCGCTCGATCTGGCCGTGCACCAGCCGTACCGCGGCATCACCCTGACGAACGCGGGCGAACGCGTCGCGCTCGAGGTGATCCGCCACCACCGGCTACTCGAGCTGTACCTGGCGGAGACCCTCGGCGTGGACGTCGACGAGGTGCACGACGAGGCGGAGCGCCTCGAGCACGTGCTCTCGGAGGAGTTGGAGGAACGCATCGACAAGGTGCTTGGATTCCCGACGCACGACCCGCACGGCGACCCGATCCCCGACGCGAACCTGAAGTGGCCGAGGTCGGGGCGGCAAGCCAGTTGAAGTCATCGAGCGAAGCGAAGATCTTTCCCACAACCGCGGAAAGTGCGGAGCACTTTCCGCGGCTCAGTGGCCAAAGAACCAGCGCTCGAGAGGCTTGAGCAGCTCGTCGCGCGTGAACGGCCTGAGCTTCTCGCCTTGGCCGTCCCGTTCCGACACGCTGAGGTCGTCCTCGAGCGTGTCGTTAGCGGCCACGAGGGCGTCGTCGAGCTCGAAGCCCTCGAAGACGTAATCGTCACGGCGGGGCTCGTCTGTCGCGCGGTGCTCTGGGTTGACAGCCCTGCCCACAGCCCAGAGGGCGCCCTGCTTGCGCTCGATCCAGATGAGGACGGTCTCCTCGACGCCCGCGTCGTCGACTCCGTGGACGACGCGCTCGGCGAAGCGGCCCTCCGTGGATTTCCGCCTCACGGACACAAGGATACAATCGGGTCGATGCAGCGACTCGCAAGCTTGCTGCGCTCGCCGTTCTCCTTTCTCTTTGCCCGTTCGAGCACCGAGGAGCGTGTCGCCGCGTACGTGATTCGCGAGCACGGCCGAGGGCGTGGGCTCGGCGAGATCCTCGAGGATCGCTACGTGCAGAACCGGCTCACGCCGCAGCAACGTCTACGTCTGCTCGATCGGCCCGAAGTGATTCAGGCGCTCGGCGACGAAGCCGTCGACAGCACCCGCCGCGAGCTCGAGGCGGCAAGAAGCTAGCTAGAGCTCGCGTCCGACCCCGCGCGCGCGAGCTCGCTCGACGGCCGCCGCCGCGATCGCGACGTCCCACGAGGCGATGCCGTTCGACTTGAAGAGAACGATGTCGTCCGCGGACTGACGACCCGGCAACTCGCCCGAGACGACCTCGTGCAGCTCGTGCACCTCGAGCCAATCGAGCACTCCCTGCTGCACGGGCTCGATCAGATCGGCAGATTCGATTCGCGCCTGCTCGCGCCAGTCGCAGCAGACGAACGACGCGCGCTCCAGAACGACGTTGTCGAGCTCGCGCGACGCGGGATTGTTGGCGCCGACCGCGCACACGAGCGCACCCGATCGCAGCCACTCACCTCGAAGGACTGGGTCGCGGGAAGTCGTGATCGTAACGACGACGTCCTGCTCCGCCGCCTCGCGGTTGCTCTCCGCCGCTTCCGCGCCCACGCGCTCGGAGAACGCGCGCAGGTTGCGCTCAGTCCGGCAGTACACGACGACACGCTCGATCGTCGGAACGGCTGCGCGGATGCAGGCCACCTGCGTCTCGGCCTGTCCACCGCAGCCGATCACTCCGAGCGACTGCGCACCCTCTCGGGCGAGGTACTTGGAGGCGACTGCGCTGGCGGCGCCCGTGCGCAGGCGACCGAGGTGATCGGCCTCGATCAGCGCGACGAGCTCCGGCCGGTCCGCGGCGAAGAGCGCGACCACGAAGGCGGCCCCGTCCACGTGGCCGACGTACGCCTTGACGCCGGCGTATCCCAGTTCCAGGTCGGAGGCGGCCATGTCCGCCAATCGTCCCTCCTCGACTCTGAGCCGCCTCCGCGGCGCGATCTCGACCGCACCGGCCGCCATGCGCTGGAAGGAACCCTCGACCGCGTCGATCGCGTCGCCCGGAGTCAGAAGCTCCTGCACGTTTTGCTCGGAGAGATAAAGCGTCACTTTTTCGGGACGATGCTGATCGAGCCACCGGTTTGGAACACGGCCACCTCACATCGTCGAGCGAGTCGATGCCTTGGTGCAACCGGGCCTGCTCGAGGTCCTGCTAACCGCGGCTACACTAGCTCGCCGAGCGCCCGTAGCTCAGGGGATAGAGCGCTGCCCTGCGGAGGCAGAGGTCGCATGTTCGAATCATGCCGGGCGCATCGTCCGGAAGTCCGCCGCGCTTCGCGCGGCATGATGACTTCCAGCCGTTGGTCCTGTTTCGAGTCGAGGCGTTAACGGCGAAGTCGGGCTGAGCCCGCCTTCGCGGCGAACGTCAACGTCGCCTCTGCCGAGACCTCGACGCGGACAAAGCCGAGCGCCACGCCGTTCACTGCGCTCGTCACCCTGCCGACCGGCTTGCCTTCGAGTTGGAGCTCATCTCCCGGTTCTGCCTGACCCTCTATCTCCAGCACCCGTAGCTTGCGATTCACTTTTCCGCGATGGCGCTGGCGCGCGATTGGTTCTTGGCCTGGATAGCAGCCCTTCGTGAAGCTGATGTGCGTCTCGTCCAGGCCCGCCTCCGCCGGGAGGATGCGCTCGTCGATCTCCCGGCCCCAGCGCGGGATGCCCGACTCGATCCGCCAGCGCTCGAGCTCGTCCTCGCTCACCTCGTGCCCCGGAGGACGTTCGTCGATGATCTCTTCCCCGCCGAGGACGAGCCACGCCTCGTGGTCCTCCGGCTCGATCTCGACCTTCGCCGCGAAGCGTGTGCGCAGGAGCTGCCTCCGAACTTCGTCGCCGAGCTCCGGCTCGGTCGACAGCAGGAAGTCGTCGGGCGCCCGTCTGACGACCCGCAGAGGCGCAATGATCCGTGCCTTGGGGGTCAGCAGCAGCGCGTCGCAGCGTTCATTCGCGACGACGTCGTTCGAGACCATCCGCTGCAGGAAGTCCTCGGCATCGGGTCCGGACACCCGGATGAACGCGCGCGGACGGAACGAAACGCTTTGCATCGCAACTAGTGTAGGCGCGCGTGTCTCTCTTCAGATCCAAGGCGGAACAGAAGCTCATCGACAGGGGACTCGACCCCGCGCGCCTGCCGCCCGGGCAGTACCTGACCGACAAGTGGCCCGTCCTGCACGCCGGCAGCCTGCCGGATACCGACCTCGCGACCTGGGACTTCAAGGTCTTCGGCGAAGTCGAGGAACCGGTGACCCTCAGCTATGACGAGCTGCAGGCGCTGCCGCGGACGGAGATCACCGTCGACATCCACTGCGTCACGCGCTGGAGCCGCTTCGACACCTCCTTTGAGGGTGTCCACTGGCGCGAGCTCGCCAAGCTCGCGCGGCCGGGGCCGGGCGCTCGCTTCGTGCTCGCGCACGCCGCGCAAGGCTTCACGTCGAACGTGCCGCTAGCGGCGATCGAGGACGACAAAGCGCTCGTTGCCTGGGGGGCTGACGGCGAACAGCTCGAGCCTGAGCACGGCTGGCCCTTGCGCCTCGTCGTCCCCTCGCGGTACTTCTGGAAGAGCGCAAAATGGCTGCGCGGCCTCGAGCTGCTGTCTGCCGACCAGCCCGGCTTCTGGGAGCGCTACGGCTACCACAACGACGCGGACTACTGGAAGGAAGAACGTTACGAGTTTTAGTCACGCGCGATTGGGTTAGTGTTCGTCCGCTAACCGAGGGGGCAAAGAAGGGGGAGAGTCGATGAGACGATTTGCCATCGTCGGCGTGCTGGCGATTGCCACGCTGTTGGCCGTGGGAGTCGCAGGCGCGTCGACACCCGGGGGCGACGTGCGCCTGACGAACGACTGCCATCCGGACGCCGGCTGCGGCGCGGGGTACGTGAGTGCCTACACGCTCGCCACCGGCACCCCGTACACGGATGCGACGCTCGACGAGTGCGCGATCTCACACGGGCGCCAGAACGAGCCGGCAGTCGCGGTCGATCCGCGCAACACGAGCGTCCTGCTCGGCAGCTCCAACGACTACTGCGGCGTCTACAACCGCGGCATCCCGGCGGGAGCCGTCGGGCCGATCTGGCTTGGTTACTACCGCTCGCTCGACGGAGGCTCGAGTTGGACCAGCTCTCTCGTCCCGGGCTATCCAGACGACACATCGCCCTACCGAGCGCTTTCACAGGCCCGGACGGCAAGCGCAGGCGATCCGGTGATCGCCTGGGACGCGCACGGTCGCGCCTTCTTCGGCTCGGAAAACTCGGGCGACCCGGCCGGAACCGCGAAGACGTTCGGCGACGAGTTCGTCGCACGGTTCCGCAATCCGGGCGGTCCCGACGCCGCAGACACGACGAAGGATGGTCTCGAGTACTACGGCACGACGGTCGTCGCTCACGGCTCGTCCGCGCCGAACCTCCTCGGCGTCTTCCACGACAAGACGTCGATCGAGGCCGACCGCACGGGCGGACCGTGCGACGGCTACGTCTATTTCTCGTGGTCGCGCTTCACCGGGCAAGCGTCAAACAACGGCATCTACTTCTCGCGCTCGACCGACCACGGGGTGACGTGGTCGTCGCCCATGAAGATCAGCCAAGCCGTTCAGGGCGCGCAGAATCCCGACATTGCGGTCACCGGCAACGGTCACGTCTACGTGACGTTCCGCGAGTACAAGGACAACGGCGACGCAACGAACAACGTCGACTATGCAAAGTCGACCGATTGTGGGGGCACCTTCGCGCCGCCGGCAGTCGTAACCGGCTTCACCATCTACCGGCCGCTCGATACGGCTGACCCGGAAGCTACTCCGCAACCGAGCCTTCCGGACGACGGAGCCTCCGAAGAACAGGGTGCCGCAGCTGGATCGCTGACGCGTGACTGTGGGGACTTCGCGGATCACTGTCTCGCGGGGTTCACGTTCTTCCGCGTCGACGCGGTAGGGACCCAGGTCCGCTCGACCGCGGACGAGCTCGACAGGTCGAGCGAGTCGGTGTACATCGTCTTCGACGCAACGAAGCCGGGGACGATCGTTCCGACCGGATCCAGCTACTTCTCCACATCGCCGGGGCTGGGCGGACAGGCCGGCGTGTACTTCACGAGGCTCGACGGAGCGACAGGCGCACATACGACGCCGGTGCTTCTGGATGATCAGACGCTCGGTCACCAGATCTTCCCGGACATCTCGGCAGACGGCGGCATCCTGCACGCGATCTGGTGGGACAGTCGCAACGATCGGTGCTATTCGCCGATGCGGCCGATCGGAAACTGTGCGGACCGTACGACCGTTCCGTCGCTCGACGTCTTCGCCGCGAAGTCGAGCGACCGCGGTGCGACGTGGGGCTCGAGGACGCGTCTCAGCGACGTTTCGACGAACCCCAACTATGAGCAGTTCGACAACCGGTCCGTGCCGTTTGCAGGGGACTACCTCTGGGTCACTTCGCTCGGCGACGTTGCGTACGCGGTCTGGACCGACTGGCGGAACACGGTTCAAGGCACAGATCCACGGGAGACCCCCGAGGACGAGGACGCGGCGACCGCTGACGTTCACCAGTGCCGGACGGTCAATACGGCTCAGACGAAGAAGGGACCGGTCAGCTTCTGGAGCGGCGATCTCTGCCCGCACGACGGCGGAATCGACCAGAACATCTACGGCGACCTCTCACCGTAGAACCGCCTCCAACGAAGACCGAAGGGGCGCCGAAAGGCGCCCTTTCGCATTCCCCCGTTCGAGGGAGGTTCCCGCACCCGCAAGTGGCCGATATCTCATGCGAACCACCTCCCCCTAATCCCCCTCGCAAAGCGGCCCTTCGGGGCCGTTTTGCTTGGTCCCGCCCTCAACGGATTCGCACGTTCGACCACGTGGCGCCGCCGTCGGTTGTTCGCCACAGCGCTGTCTTCGCCAGG